>JBOIAB010000340.1:0-6484 GCA_050738635.1 Steroidobacteraceae bacterium | reverse complement strand
ATGAGCAACAACGCAGCTGAACCGATGAGCTCGCTGCCGATGAACACCCCGACGAAGTGCAGCGTAAGCCCGGTCTCTACGAATAAAGCGATGCCACAGAACATGACGAGTGGCTTGCGTAGACGCGCACGAGTGAACGCCGTCAGCGCTACGATCGCGATCACAATCCAGTTCCATCCGACCAAAAGGAAAACGGCACGCAGCGCCGCCTGCAGAGGAGCGCTCAAGTTCGAAGCACTCAAGGCAGCCGAAAGGTGCGGGTAAGCCCCAAACCAGTGAAGTGCCACGGAAAAAATCAAATCGACGCAGCCCAGTGCGACGAGGATCTTGGCACCTGTATTTTGCGCGATCACCAACACCTCGATCATCCGCAGCAGCGGATTTCTCTCGTGGTCGTTTCGGGCGCCCCCACGGGCAGCATCTACGAATGGCACGTGTCGTGTCAATACCAGAGGGCGGCCCGCCTGTGCCCGGTGCCGACAAACTTCGCCGGGTATCCGCGGCTGACCGGCCGACCGGTCTAGGGGAACCCAGTTGAGCAGGTCGTCGGGAACACAGACGTTGCCTCGGACGCTGGCTTCGGCCCGGGCCTTCGCTTGCACGGGGTCAGCTTGCATTTGGGCCAGACGGTTCTCGATGCGTCTTTTGGCGTCAACTGGTTCCTGAGCAAGCCTTTGGTTCCCCTCCGCTCCAGCTTCTGCGAGTTGCTGTGCGAGTTGCTGCAGGATCTGGGTGCCTACGCTTGGTCCGGAGGATCGATCCGGCAGTTGGTAGGTGGAATCCTCCATCCGCCGAGCCCGCCATTCAGCTCATTGCATCCGGACTTTTAACGGACTATATTTGGTCCAGAACCGAATGTCGGCACAGCAATGCGTTACCCGAGACCCTCATGCGCTATTCCACCCAGATCAAGCCGATCAGCTATCTCAAGGCCAATGCGGCCGAGGTCCTGCAGGAACTTGCCGCCAATCGCGAGCCGCTTGTCATCACGCAGAACGGGGAAGCCAAGGCCGTAATTCAGGACGTGGCCTCGTACGAGGAGACGCAGGAGACGCTCGCGCTCCTCAAGATCCTGGCGCTTGGCAATCAGCAGATCGCCCAAGGCAAAGTGCGACCCCTGGCAGAGGCCATCAAGCGCGTGCGCGGACAGAAGACGGGCCAGCCGCCGCGATCGTAGACCCGTCCATCCCTCGCCGCACACCAGGCCGGCGGGCTGACGACCACCGATATGGCATACGACGTCCTGCTCGCGGACGACGCGGAGATCGACCTCCAGGATCTCTACGACTACATCGCTCACTCCGATTCCACGCAAGCGGCCGAGCACGTCTTGGACCGACTGGAGCAGATCGCAAGCATTTTAGCGGCCGATCCATCGCGCGGATCGACTCCCAAAGAATTGCAGTCGCTCGGACTCGGCGAATACCGCCAGGTCTTCTTCAAGCCCTACCGGGTCGTCTACCGTGTGCTCGAGGAACGGGTAGTGATTTACCTGATCGCCGACGGTCGCCGGAACATGCAGTCACTCCTCTCGCGCCGTCTCCTGCGCGGTTGACCTCTCCCGGCTCCGAAGTTTGCGTGAGCTAAGCGTTCGTATCACCGGCGAACAGCCCAACGACCCCGTGTGCGGGGAACCTAAAGCAGTTACAGGTGATCGATCGCCTTGCCGGCATGGACCCGCATGAGCACGAGCGATGCCGTGCGCGTCGTCGCCGTCAATCGCTCGATACTCTTTCGGTGGTGCAAGAAGGAACTGTTTCCTCAGAAGCACATCTCCGGCGGCTGGCTGCGGTCGGACGTCGAGAAGTGGCTTGCGAAGGCCATACAGCGCTCGTGAGCACCCACATCTGTATAAGTCGGCGAAGCCGCTACGCGAGCAGCCTGTCACGCGAGTTGAGTTATTGGAAGCCAGGGATTGTTTCTGCCGGGGAGAGGCGACGGCGAAACTGGAAAGTTCCCGGCGATCTTCCACATTGACCGCTGCGAAGCGCGAAGGAGGACACAGAAAAGCGCCAGGGCGGTGAGAATCCACTCACAATTTTCATTCTTCATGCTTTTCACTTAACCCCAAGTTACCCCTCGCTTCTCGGCGACTGATGTCGCCGAATGCCTGATATTTCCGTAGGTTGAGCAGTCTGGGAGGGGATTTTGTCCGTGCGAGGCGTAGCCATGTAAATTGGTGATGGTGGCTTGCATCGAGCGGGCAGGTACGGCATCATGTAGCCATGCACATCGATGCCGTCCCGAACCGAACGTCCCGTCCGACGTACCTGCTGCGCGAGTCGTACCGCATCGGCAAGAAGGTGCGCAAACGCACGCTCGCCAATCTCTCCGGGCTCTCCGATGAGCAGATCGAGGGGGTCCGCGCGGTACTCTCCGGGGTCGCTGTGCGCCCGGTGGAGGAGATCTTCGAGGTGATCCGCTCGCGGCCCCACGGGCACGTACAGGCGGTGCGTGTAGCCATGCAGCGGCTGGGGTTTGAGGGGTTGATCGCCTCGCGCGCGAGCCCCGAGCGCGAGCGGGTGTGCGCGATGGTGGCCGCCCGCGTGCTGGCTCCGCACACCAAGCTCGCCACGACGCGCTGGTGGCACACGACGACGCTCGCGCAGGAGTACGGCGTCGAGGGCGCCGATGCAGACGATCTGTACGAGGCGATGGACTGGCTGCTCGAGCGTCAGGGGGCGATCGAGCGCAAGCTCGCCGCGCGGCATCTGCGAGAAGGGGGGCTGGCGCTGTATGACCTCTCATCCAGCTATTTCGAGGGCACGCACTGTCCTCTGGCGAAGATCGGCCATAGCCGCGACGGCAAGAAGAACACGCTCCAGGTCAACTATGGCCTCTTGACGGGGCGCAACGGCTGTCCGGTGGCGATCTCGGTGTACGAGGGCAACACCGCCGATGCCTCAACGCTCATGCCGCAGGTGACGAAGCTGCGCCAGGCGTTTGGTCTGGAGCGGGTGGTGGTGGTCGGGGACCGCGGCATGATCTCGCAGAAGGCGATCGGGGAGCTGCGTGAGCTCGAGGGGCTTGCGTGGATCAGCGCACTCAAGAGCGGCCAGATCCGCTCCCTCATCGAAGGGGACGCGTTGCAGCTGGGGTTGTTTGATCAACGCTCGCTCTTTGAGCTCGCGCATCTGGACTATCCAGGCGAGCGGCTGGTCGCCTGCCGCAACCCCGAGCTGGCCAAGCTGCGCGCGCACAAGCGCCAGGCGCTCCTAGAAGCAACCCAGCGGGAGCTCGAGAAGGTGCGCGCGAGCGTGGCTGCCGGGCGGCTGAAGGGCAAGGACAAGATCGGCGTGCGTGTCGGGCGCGTGGTCAACAAGTACAAGGTCGCCAAGCACTTCGAGCTCACGATCGAGGAGCAGCGGTTCGACTTCAAGGTCCTCGAGGACCAGGTCGCCGCCGAGGCGGCTCTCGATGGGCTGTATGTCATTCGAACCAACGTGCCGAAGAAGCAGATGAGCGCCGCCGATACCGTCCGCAGCTACAAGGGACTGTGCGACGTCGAGCGGGCGTTCCGGTCACTGAAAACGGTAGACCTCAAGATCCGCCCCATCCATCACCGCCTCGATGATCGGGTGCGCGCCCACATCTTCCTGTGCATGCTCGCCTACTACCTCGAGTGGCACATGCGGGAAGCCTGGCGCGAGTTGCTCTTTGCCGACGAAGACCTCCAAGCCAAACAGCAGCGCGATCCGGTCGCCCCGGCCCGGCGCTCCCCCGAAGCATTGCAGAAAATCACCGAGCGCACCCTCGAGGACGGTTCGCCGGTGCACAGCTTCCGCACGCTGCTCGAGGAGCTCTCCACCATCGTGCGCAACACCTGCGTGACACGCTCTGCCAAGACTCCCGCGCCCGCCTTCCAGATGCTCACCACCCCGAACGCCTCCCAACATCGGGCGCTGCAGCTTCTGCAGCAGATCGACGTGTAGCCAGTCAGCTGACCGCCAATGACTCGCCAACCCGCTGATCTACAACGAGTTCCTTTACCCTATGAGGGGGAACTTGGGCTTAACCCCCGAAGCGAGCATCGTGGGTTCATGCCGTCTTCCGCATCCCGCGCCGATCGTCGCCTGTCGCTGTGCGCAACGTCTTCCTCCGCACTCGCACGTCCGACTCCCAAGCGTCAGGTGAACGGACTCATCGTGATGTCAGTCTTAGTGACTGCCTCCATGATCATTGCGATTCCGGCGCGGGCAGACGCGGGCCCTACGAATGTCGAGCAGCTCAAAGGCCTCGGAATAGAGCAGCTGATGAACGTCAAAGTGACGTCGGTTGCCAGACACCCGGAGACGCTACTTCGCAGTGCCTCCGCCATACAGGTAATTACTCAAGAGGACATTCGGCGCTCTGGAGCCACCAGTCTCGCGGAGGTCCTCCGGCTCGCGGACAATCTCGAGGTGGCGCAGAAGAACTCGCACGACTGGGCAATCAGCGCGCGCGGCTTCAACACCGCGCTGGCCAATAAGTTGCTGGTGATGATCGATGGCCGTACCGTGTATACGCCGCTGTTTTCCGGGGTGTTTTGGGATATCCAGGACTATCCTCTGGAAGACATCGATCGGATCGAGGTGATCAGCGGTCCGGGCGGCGCGCTGTGGGGTGCGAACGCTGTGAATGGTGTGATCAATATCATTACCAAGAGCGCGAAGGAGACCCAGGGCGCATATGTTGAAGGTGGCGGGGGCAATGAGCTCGATGGGCTCGCGGACGCCCGTTACGGCGGCACCATTTCTTCGAACACCTCCTTCCGGGTCTACGGTAAATACGTCGATCGTGCCGACGAGGTCATGACCGATGGTGCGCCCGGATCGGACGCGTGGCATCAGGAGCGCGGCGGCTTCCGGATGGACTCGGACCCGTCGAACCGCGACGCTCTCACGTTGCAGGGCGATTTCTACGATGGGGATGAGAATGAGCCAGGCGGCGGCGCGGCCACGACGAGCGGTGGCAATCTGCTGGGCCGATGGAGTCGCCGCTTCTCGGCTGACGCGGACATGAGCTTGCAGTCCTACTTCGACCACACGCATCTACTCGATCCGGAGCCGGCGCTGACGCTCGGGTCACTGGATCTGGCGCCGGCGGGGCTGCTGCAGGATGATCTCACGACATACGACATCGATTTTCAGGACCGCTTCAGCGCCGGAGCCTACCATCGGATCGTGTGGGGTCTCGGACTCCGCCGCACCCATGACGCTGTAGTCAATGCGCCGGGAACGGGATTTCTGCCCAACGTGCTGAATCAGAATCTATACAGCACGTTCCTCCAGGACGAGATTCCCATCGAGCCGAGCCTGTCGTTGATTCTTGGTACGAAGCTCGAGCACAATGACTACACCGGATGGGAAGTTCAGCCCAACGCGCGCTTCCAGTGGACGTTTGCGGACGAAGAGTCGCTCTGGGGAGCAGTCTCGCGCGCGGTGCGCACACCTTCGCGCATAGATACGGACCTCTATGAGGCGCCGCCACCAAATTTTCTACTCCTGCGGGGTAGCCCAGACTTCGAATCCGAGAGGCTGATCGCCTACGAACTCGGCTATCGCGGCCAGATCGGCCCGCGCTTCAGCTCGTCGGTATCGACCTTCTATAACGTCTATAGCGATCTGCGGAGTACTAGCTATACGCCCGTGACTGTGGTGCCCCTCTATTTCGCCAACAACCTGGAGGGCGATACGTACGGCCTGGAATTCTCGGGCGGTTACCAAGCGATGCCAGATTGGTCGCTACACGCGGGATACACACTGCTAAGGGAGCGTCTGGTCGTCAGGCCCGGCCAGGTGGACATCAACGACGCCCTGAACGAGACCGCCGACCCCAAACACCAGTTCTCCATACGCTCGTCAGTGGATCTACCCTGGCGCACGCAGTTTGACGCCCAGTTGCGCTGGGTCGACACGTTACGGACCAACAATGGACCCGTGCCGGGAACCGTCCCCGCCTACTTCGAGCTCAATTCGCGTCTCGCTTGGCAGGTGAGCTCGAGGTTGGAGCTGTCCATAAATGGGGAGAACCTCCTGCATTCTTACCACCCGGAGTATGGGTTTCCCAGCCCCACACGGATCGAGATCGATCGCAGCGTCTACGTGAAGTTCATGTGGCGCCGCGGACAATGAGCCGGGTCTTGGCGGAGAGGCATGAGGCCCGGGGATGGACGCCTTGAACTCAAATCGCTACGTTTGTTTAAGTATTGAAAAACAAATAATCATTAGCGCGACGCGTTATCGCGTTCGAGTTCCGGTATCGCGATGCCGCACACCGACTATATCGTCACGTAAACGTAGACACAGCCGTTGCTGATGAGAGCCCGGGTGCTCGTCAGGCGGCACCGCTCGGGCCACTTACTCTGCAGCTGCTAAGCGGAAGTTCCTCCGCGCGCCTGAGCCTTCGGTAGTCAGCAGAGCCTGATTTTTACGGTGTTTCGTGCATGCGGCGGGGCCGGATTGGGTGCTTATATGTAGTCACTAAATAGTTGCATAATGATTGT
>JBOIAB010000339.1:0-29217 GCA_050738635.1 Steroidobacteraceae bacterium | reverse complement strand
GTCCCAGGGCGTGCGGATCTCCGCGTGCAGTATCAGGTCGCGAAAGCCCGGGCTGTGCTCGGCGATGGAATCGATCACCGTGCGGCCGAAGCTGGCGCGCTTCTCGTCCGTCCACGGCCCGTCGGCGAGCCGGTAGGGGCAGTACTGCACGAACACAGACATGTAATGCTTGCCCGCGGGCGCCATCGTTGGATCGATCTGTGTCGGGATCAGGATGTCCAGATACGGGCGCTGCGACCAGCGGCCCTCCTTCCAGTCGTCGTAGGCGCGCTCCAGCATGTCGATCGAGTCGGTCACGTGCAGATCGCCGCGCATGCAGGGCGCACCGGCCGGGATCGCCGGGAAGCGCGGCAGGCCATCGAGCGCGATGTTGAGCTTGCCGGAGGAGCCGCGAATCTTGAACTGGCGCACGCTGCGCACGAACTCCTCCGGCAGCTCGCTCGGGTCCATGGACTGCAGGAAGGTGCGCCGCACGTCCATGTTGGACACGACGAGCTTCGCCGTGATCTCCTCGCCGCCCGCGAGCACGACCCCGGTCGCACGGCCGTTACGGGTCAGAATGCGCTCCACCGGCGCATCGCAGCGGATCGAGCCGCCGCTTGCCGCGAGTGCGGCGGCGAGCGCCTGCGTGATCGCGCCCATGCCGCCGCGCGCGAAGCCCCACGCCCCGACCGTACCGTCGATGCTGCCCATGTAGTGGTGCAGCAGCACGTAGGCGGTGCCCGGCGAACGCGGACCCAGCGCCGTGCCGATGATCGAGCTGCCGGCGAGATGCGCCTTGACGATCTCGCTCTCGAAGTACTCATCGAGCAGATCCGCGCAGGACAGCGTCCAGAAGCGCAGAGTCTCGTACATCCGCTCCTCGCCGAGGCGGCCGAAGTGCCGCCCGAGATACAACAGCTCGCGCAGGTCGCGGGGCCTGAAGGATGTCGGGTCGGGAGGCGCGCGCAGCAGCAGCGGCTTGATGAACTTGCAGTGGCGCAGCATGTCGCGGGCGAACCGGTCGTAGGCTTCCGCGTCGCGACGCGAGTGGCGCGCGATCTCGCGCCGCAGGGCATCGTGGTTGTCGTAGAGCGCGAGGTGGCCACCGTTGCGCATGAGGGTGCAACCGCCCTCGTAGGGAATGATCTGCAGGCCGTGGGCCGGCAGCTCGAGCGCACGGATGATCTCAGTGCGCAGCAGGCTGCAGACGTACGAGCAGTTGGAATAGGTGAAGCCATCGTACAGCCGCCGGCTGACCGCCGCGCCGCCGATGTAGGGATTGCGCTCCAGCACCTGCACCTTGAGTCCCGCGCGCGCCAGGAAGCAGGCGGCGACCAGGCCGTTGTGGCCGGCGCCGACCACGATGACATCCCGCTTCACGCTCAGCCGCCGGCCTGTCGGCGACCGCCTGGCGCGCTCAGGGTCTTGTCGACCGCCACCTCGAAGGCGGCCAGCGTCTGCTGCAGACAGGCATCGTCATGCGCCGCGCACACGAACCAGGGCTCGCGCGAGTCCGGCTCGCAGAGCACGCCCTCATCGTGCAGCACCTTGGCCGCCGCGTCGTAGAAGGTGTAGTCGCTGCTCTTCCAGTCGCGGTAGTTGCGCGGCGGCTCGTGCGCGAAGTAGAGCCCGCTCATCGACGGGTGGCCGACGAAACTGTGCGCGATACCGCGCGCTTTCAAAATGGCGCTCATCCCCTGACGCAGCGCCGTTCCGTACGTCGCGATTCTGTCGAGCGCATCGGTCTCATCGAGTATCTGCAGCGTCCGCTCCGCCGCGGCCAGCGACACCGCGTGCGCGGTGTAGGTACCCCCGTGAGCGACGCCGCGCCCCAGCTTGCGCATGATCTCCTCGCGCCCGGCGAGGACCGAGATCGGATAGCCGTTGCCCATGGCCTTGGCGAAGGTGCAGAGATCGGCCCGTACCCCGTACAGCTCCTGCGCACCGCCGCGCGCGACGCGAAACCCCGTCTTCACCTCATCGATGACGAGCAGCACGCCATAGCGGTCGCAGAGCGCGCGGGCGGCGCGCATGTAGGCCGGGTCGGCCGCGATCCCCAGGCAGTTGCCCATGATGGGCTCGATGAGCAGACACGCGACCTTGCCCGCGTGGCGCTTGAGCACGTCCTCGAGCTGATCGGCGTCGTTCGCCTGCACGAAATGCGCGAAGCTGCGCGTGCTGAGCGGGATGCCTTCGCTGTAGGGATGGACGATGGGGTCGCCGACCTGCGTCCACTTGTCCATGGGCGTGTACCACATCGCGGCAGCGCACAGGCCGTGATAGCTGCCCTCGAGAATGACGTAGTCGTCCTTACCGGTGTAGGCGCGAGCGAGACGCAACGCCGCCATGACCGCCTCCGTGCCGGAGTTGGAGAAGCGCACCAGCTCCGCCGCAGGCACCATCTTCGCGATCCGCTGCGCGACGTAGTATTCCCGCTCCGTCGCGAGCGCGAACACGCCGCCGACCTTCATGCCCTCGTGGGCAGCCTCGTCGACGCGCGGGTCGGCGTGACCAAGGATCGCCGGACCGTAGCCCATGCGATAGTCGATGTATTCGTTGTCGTCCAGATCGACGATGCGGGCGCCGCGGCCGTACTTGACGTAAATCGTGCGGTCTTCGCCCCAAAAGCGGAAGTTCGAGGCGACCCCGAGGGGCAGCCGGGTGAGCGCCCGCCGGTAGTGAGCGTGGCTCTTGTCGAGTATTCGGGGCATACCCCCTCCTGCGCCTGCCGTGAAAGCGTCTGCGAGCGCCAACGGTAGCATCCGATTGCACGCTAGTCTATATGTTCATATAAATTTTTGCGGTAGACTTGAACATCCATATAAATTAAGCCGCGAGACCGTCCATGACCGCACCCGCCGCCGCCCGGCAAGTCGCCCCCGCGACGCTGCCACGCGCTCTTCCCGCGTGGGTCTATGGCCACGCCGAGATGACCCCGCTGGAGATCGAGCGCATCCTCGCGCCGAGCTGGCAGATCGTCTGTCACGTCAACGCCATCCCGCGGCCGGGTGACTTCGTGACTCTCGATCTGGGCAGCAACGGCGTGGTGGCGCTGCGCGATTCGCAGGGTGAGATCCGCGCCTTTCACAACGTCTGCCGCCACCGCGGTGCGCGGATTCTCGACGGCTCGGGCCATTGCCCCGGTGCGATCACCTGCCCCTATCACGGCTGGTCCTACCGCTTGAGCGGCGAGCTGCGCGGCATCACCGAGCGCGACAGCTTTCCCGGTCTCGAGCGCTTGCAGTGGGGGCTGAAGCCGGTGCGCTCGCAGGTCGCCTTCGGCTTCGTGTTCATCTGCCTCGCAGGCGAGCCGCCGCCGGTGGCGGAAGTCTGGGGCGAGTTGGCCGCCGAGCTGGCGCCACATCGCATCGCCGACATGCAGCCTCTCGGCCCGATGTACATCGAGCACTGGGACTGCGATTGGAAGATCGCGATGGACAACTACCTGGAGTCCTACCACGTGCCCATCGGCCATCCGGGGCTCTTCCGCATGTTCACGCCCGATTATGAGGATCAGGTGCTGCTGCCGAGCGGCGTGGCGCGCGGCGTCAGCCGCCTGCGCGAGCAGCCGTCCAGCCGTTGGAGCGAGCGGTTCTACCAGAGCCTGGTGGTGCCCACCGCGGTGGACCTGCCGCAGGAGCAGCGGCGGCGCTGGACCTTCTACAGCATGCTACCCAACATCGGCATCGATATTTTCCCCGAGCAGATGGATTTCTTCCAGGTGCTGCCGCGCGGTCCCGGCAAGTGCACCATCCGCGGCGGCTGCTTCGCGCATCCGGACTCGCGGCGCGAGATGCGTCTGCTGCGTTATCTCGGCTCACGCATCAACAGGCAGGTCCAGCGCGAGGACGAGTTCCTCTGTAGCCGGGTGCAGCGTGGACTCGGCTCGCGCTCCTACGAGCCCGGACCGCTGTCGACACTCGAGAGCTGCATGCTTCAGTTCCACGATCTGCTGCGCAGCCGCATCCCCGAGGCTCGCGAGCCTCACGCGCCGACGCGGTTCGCCTAACGCCGCGTGTCGCCCGCCTGCTTGAGCAGCGGCAGCAGAATGGCGATCGACCGCCTGAATTCCGCCAGCGCCCCCGCAACGGCGCCGCCGCCGTCCGCCCGCGTGCGTGACGCCTCGAGCTCCCGTTGGGTCGACTCCGCAAGCGCAACCTGTCGGCTGAGCGGCAGGTTGGCGCCGCGGCGAGCGGCTCCCGGGCGCCGGACCGCGGCGCGCCCCGGCCGCAGCTCGAAGCTGAGCACACGGGAGCGACCCGGCGCCTCCGGCACCACCCGCAGGACCTGCGCGCCGCCGGCGGTGAGGTCGAGCAGTTGATTTGGCGCCAGAAAATACCGCTGCGGCGAATCGCTCGCCAGCCATTGCTCGACCACGACCTTCCAGTTCGCCGCCACGGGGAGCTCCGCCACTCGTCCCGGCCGCACGTCGGGCCACTCCGCCGGCCAGCCTGCAGCCGCGGCCGAGCGCGCCTCGTCGCCCGACTGACGCGGCCGCGCCAGCAACAGCGGGCCCGAGCGCTCGATCTCGAGCGCAGTCAGGTTGCCGGGAGTCGCCTCCTCGAGTGTCTGGGTCAGATCATGCACCACATAACGGCGCTTGCCGGGCCGCCCCTTGGCTTCGTCGAGGACCGTGTAACCCACGACCTGCCAGGCCGGTCGCAGCAGCTGCTCGCGCTCGAGCGCGAGCAGAGGTCCGCTCGAGTAGGCCCACGTGGGCAGCGTCGCGTCCGCGGCCGGCGCGCTTTGCGCAGCAAAGCTGCCCGGGAATACCGAGCGCAGATAGGCAAGCGAACGCGCGCGCGCCGCGCCGCGGTCGATGCTCTCTTCGCTCTGAAAGGCGAAGCCCTGCCACAGCACCTCGAGCACGCCGATCAGTCCGAGCGCGACGCCGTCGGCATCGAGATGCCGCGCCCCGCTCGCGGCGATCAGCCGTGCAATCAGCTCCAGCACCAGCGCCGCGAAGTCATCGTCCTTCTTGCCGCAGATGTCGAGGTACTCCTGGCGCGAGCTGGCCTCGCCCCAGAACGAGTACCACACCGAGATCTTGGGGATGCTGGCGATCTCCGGGTCGAGATAGAGGTCCACCAGGAGCTCGAGCGCCCGCACCGGCGAATCCTTCAGGCGTCCCACCGGCACCAGCACCCGCTCCTCGAACTCCGATGCCAGGTAGCCGAGGGAGGCCACCAGCATGGCGTCCTTGGAATCGAAGTAGAAGCGCACGATCCCGGGCGAGAGATCGGCGATGGCCACGACCTTCTCCACGGTGGTGCGCGACGGCCCGTAGAGATGCAGCGCGGCGATGCATGCATCGATCAGCCGCTGTCGCTGGCGAGAGCCGCGCGCCCGCCCGCCCCCCGGCTCGGTGCCGGCGGCTGGGCCGGCGGCTTGACGTTGGGTTGACACGGTGCTGAGTTTATCCTGCACTATGCGTAAAGGGGGCGACGATTAGCACGACCACCATGCGGGCGGGAACTGCCTGGCGCTGGCTCATCATCCTGCCGCCGCTGCTCTTCCTGCTGGTCTTCTTCCTGGTGCCGTTCTTCTTCACCCTGAAGATCAGCTTTGCCGACTCGGTGATCCGCATCCCGCCGTTCACCGATATCGTGACGCGCACACCGGACCATCACCTGCGGCTCTCCTTGAGCCTCACGAGCTTCCGTTACCTCTTTACCGACGAGCTCTATGGGCTCGCCTACCTCTTCTCCCTGCGTACCGCCTTCGTCTCGACGCTGATCTGTCTGCTGCTCGGCTACCCGGTGGCGTACGCCATTGCGCGGGCGCCGCGCTCGACCCAGAACATCCTGCTGCTGGTCGTCATCCTGCCTTTCTGGACGTCCTTCCTGCTGCGCGTGTATGCCCTCGAATCGATCATCGACAACGACGGGCTGCTCAACACGGTGTTGCTGCGGCTGGGGCTCATCTCCCATCCGCTCATCATCATGCGGACCAACCTGGCGATCTACATCGGTATCGTCTACTCGTACCTGCCCTTCATGGTGTTGCCGCTGTTCGCCACGTTGGAGAAACTCGACCGGACGCTGCTCGAGGCCGCTGCCGACCTCGGCAGTCCGCCCTGGCGCGCCTTTGTCGAGATCACCCTGCCGCTCTCCCTGCCGGGCATCGTCGCCGGCTCGCTGCTGGTATTCATTCCGGCGGTCGGCGAGTTCGTGATCCCCTCACTGCTCGGCGGACCCGGCAATCTCATGATCGGCCGCGTGATGTGGGATGAATTCTTCGGCAATCATGACTGGCCGGTCGCCGCGGCGGTGGCGATCGCGTTCCTGGTGCTCCTCGTAGGCCCGATCGCCATCTACCAGCACGTCAGCGGCCGGCAGCTCGAGAGCTGAGCGTCATGGCAGAGCGCTACCCGCCGTTTCTCGTCTCGGTGCTGTGCATCGGCTTCGCGGTGCTCTACCTGCCCATCCTGGTGCTCATCGCCTATTCCTTCAACGCCTCGCCGCTCGTCAGTGTCTGGGGCGGGCTCTCCACCACCTGGTACACGAAGCTGCTGCACAACCAGGAGCTGCTCGATGCCGCCCTCCTGTCGCTCGAGGTGGCGCTCGCCGCTTCCACGATCGCGGTGGTGCTCGGCACGCTCGCCTCGATCGCGCTGGTGCGCTTCGCCCGCTTTCCGGGCAGGCTGCTGCTCACCGGCATGGTTACCGCGCCGCTCGTCATGCCGGAGGTCATCACCGGCACCACTCAGCTGCTGCTCTTCGTCTCGCTGCTGCAGACCTTCTCCTGGCCGCACCGCGGATTTCTCACGATCGTCCTCGCCCATGTCACTTTCTGCATCGCCTACGTGACGGTCACGGTGCAATCGCGCTTGGCCAGCGCCGACCGTTCGCTGGAGGAAGCCGCCATGGACCTCGGCGCCGGGCCGACGCGGGCGTTCGTCGAGGTCACCCTGCCGCTCATCTCGCCCGCCATCATCTCGAGCTGGCTGCTCTCGTTCACTCTTTCGCTCGATGACCTCGTCATCTCGAGCTTCGTAACCGGACCGGGAGCCAACACCCTGCCGATGCTGATCTACTCGAAAGTGAAGCTCGGCGTGAGTCCCGACATCAACGCGCTCGCGACGCTGATCATCGGCGCGGTGGGCACCTGCGTCATCATCGCCGGCTGGCTCATGCGCCGCGCCGAGCAGCGGCACGAGCTCGAGATGCGCATGGCAGAGCATGGAGCATAGGCGCTCAAATCCCCGTCTTGACCTTCATCCAGATGCGGGTGCGCAACCGCTCGAGCTCGGCGGACACTTCCTTGGGGCGATACAGCCTCGCCTCCAGCTGCGGCGTCGGATAGATCGTGGGGTCATGCAGGATCTTCGGGTCGACATACGGATCGGCCGCGAGATTGTCGTTGCCGTAGTGGATGTCGTTGGTGACCGCGGCGATGACCTTGGGCTCCATCAGATAGTTCAACCATTCGAGCGCCGCCTGCGGATGCGGCGCGCCCACGGGTATCAGCCACGCGTCGAAGGACAGATTGGCGCCCTCCCGCGGAACGGTGAACGCCAGTTTGACCGGCAGCCCCACGGCGCCTGCCCGGGCCTGCGACACCGCGTAATCCGCCGAATATGACATCGAGATGCAGAAGTCCCCGTTGATGAGTCCGTTCATGTATTCCTCCGAATCGAAAGCGCGGATGTACGGGCGCACCGTCAGCAACAGCTGCTCCGCTTTGCGATAGTCCTCGGGTCGGGTGGTATTCGGGTCCAGGTGCAGATAATTGAGGGCGAGCTGCAGCACATCCTCCGCCGAGTCGAGGAACGAGACGCCGCAGTCCGCAAAGCGTGCGATCACCTGCGGCTTGAAGATCATATCGAGGCTGTCGACCGGCGCATTGGGCATGCGCGCACGGATGGCATCGACGTTGTAGGCAAATCCGTTCACGTGGCGCATGTAGGGCACCGCGTAACGGTTGCCCGGGTCCGCCGCGGCGATCAGCGCCAGGACGTGCGGGTCGAGGTTCTTCCAGTTGCCGAGCTTGCTGCGATCGAGCGGCTGGTACACGCCGGCCTTGATCTGCCGGGAGAAGTAGTCCGACGAGGTCGTCACCACATCGTAGCCGGCATCGCCCGCGAGCAGCTTCGCTTCGAGCTCCTCATCCGAGTCGTAGGTGTCGTAGATGACTCTGATGCCGGTCTTCTTCTCGAAGCTCCGCACCGTGTCCTTACCGATGTAATCGGCCCAATTGTAGATGTAGAGCACCCTGTCGCGAGGCGAGTGGCTCGCGGCCGATCGGTTGCAGGCGGTTACCGTGAGAGCCAGCGCAATGGCGAGCAGTGCGACCCGGACTCGCATGTGCTCTACAGCTTTACCATGATGTGGCGGGCCACCGTGTAGTCATCCAGGGCGAAGGCGGATAGGTCCTTGCCGTAACCGGAGCGCTTGAAGCCGCCGTGGGGCATTTCGCTGATGGTCAGGAAATGAGTGTTGATCCAGGTCACGCCATACTGCAGCCGGGCGGCCACCTGCATGGCGCGGCCGATGTCACGTGTCCAGATCGAGGAGGCCAGGCCGTACTCGGAGTCGTTGGCCCATTTGACGGCTTCCTCGGGCTCGGTGAAGCGGGTGATGGAGATGACGGGGCCGAATACTTCGCGCTGCACGATCTCGTCGGACTGGCGCGCGCCGGCGATGATGGTGGGCTCGTAGAAGAAGCCACTGCCCGTGCGCGCGCGGCCGCCGGTGGTGATCTCGATGTGGGGTTGGGTCGCGGCGCGCTCGACGAAGCCTGCGACGCGGTCGCGCTGGGACGAGGAAATCAGCGGGCCCATCTCCACGCCCGCCTCGCGCTGGGAGCCGACTTTGATGCCGCTCACGGCGCTCGTCAGCTCGGCCACCAGGCGATCGTGGATCCCGGCTCCGGCGTAGAGGCGGCATGCCGCGGTGCAGTCCTGGCCCGCGTTGTAGTAACCGAAGGTGCGGATGCCGGTGACGACGCTCTCCAGATCGGCGTCGTCGAACACCAGAACCGGGGCCTTGCCGCCGAGCTCGAGGTGGGTGCGCTTGAGGTTACCGGCCGCAAGCGCCAGCACCTTTTGACCGGTCGTAACATCGCCGGTCAGGGAAACCATGCGCACCCGGGGATGTGAGACCAGCATCTTGCCCACCGGCTCGCCGCGCCCGCAGACCACATTGACCACCCCTGGCGGCAGCAGTTCTGCCAGTGCCTCGGCCAGCTTCAAGGCGGTGAGGGGCGTTTGCTCGGACGGCTTCAAGACCAGCGTGTTGCCTGCCGCGATGGCCGGCGCAATCTTCCAGGCGGCCATCATCAGGGGATAGTTCCAGGGCGCGATCGAAGCCACGACGCCCACGGGATCGCGGCGAATCATGCTGGTGCAGCCGGGCAGGTACTCGCCGGCCACCGGCCCCACCGGAGTACGGCAGGCGCCGGCATAAAAGCGGAATACGTCCGCGATCGCCGGGATCTCGTCGGCCAGCACCGCCGTCAGCGGCTTGCCGGTGTTTTGCGATTCGAGCATGGCATAGTCGGCCGCGTCGCTTTCCAGTCGGTCGGCGATGCGCAACAGGGCGGCCCCCCTGTCCTTCGCCGCTGTCGCCGCCCACCCGGCAAAGGCGCGCTCGGCGGCGTCCACCGCCGCGTTCACCTGC
Organism: Steroidobacteraceae bacterium; assembly: GCA_050738635.1. Taxonomy (GTDB): domain Bacteria; phylum Pseudomonadota; class Gammaproteobacteria; order Steroidobacterales; family Steroidobacteraceae; genus 13-2-20CM-66-19. The sequence continues at coordinate 19,615 of JBOIAB010000339.1, read as the reverse complement.
TCCGTGGTCGCCGCACAGACGGTGGCTAGCTTCGCACCCGTTGCGGGGTCGAGAATGTCTTCCGGCGCCCCTTGTCCCTCGAGGAGCCGGCCATCGATCAACATCTGCCTCTGCATGATCGTCTCCAGTCGCTTGCGGCCGCGGCGCACTTATTTTATTATTACAATCATAATATCAAAGAGCGCGCGAGCAAGCACATGAATTCCGACGTCATCATCACGTGCGCGGTCACCGGGGATGATACCAAGGTCACCCGCAACCCCCACTGCCCCATCAGCCCGGCGCAGATCGCCGACTCGGCGCTCGAGGCGGCACGAGCCGGCGCCGCCATCGTACATATCCACGTCCGTGAGCCTGAGACGGGGGCCTTCAGCATGGCCACCCGCCACTATCGCGAGGTCGTGAAGCGAATCCGCGAGAGCGGCGTCGACGTCATCGTCAACCTCACGTGCGGCATGGGGGGATACATCTGCGTCGGTGATCACGGCCTCGAGGACACTCCCGCCCCGGGCACCGATTTTGTCAGCCAGGAAGAGCGCATGCGGCATGTGATCGAGCTCTGCCAGGAAGGCCTCTTCCGCCCGGATATCGCCACTCTCGACTGCGGCAGCCTCAACTTCGGCGACGGCAACCGGGCCTACGTCTCGACGCCGAACTACCTGCGCCGCGGCGCTGCCATCCTGCGCGACCTCGGCGTCAAAGCGGAGCTCGAGGTGTTCGATACCGGCAATCTCTGGTTCGTCAGGCAGCTCATCAAGGAAGACCTCATTCCTGCGCCGGCGCTCATTCAGCTGTGCACCGGGATACCCTACGGCGTACCGGCCGATACGGGGCATCTGCTGGCAATGGTGAATACACTGCCGGCGGACTGCGTCTGGACGTCATTCGCCATCGGACGCATGCAGATGCCGTGGGTTGCACAGTCGATATTGCTCGGCGGCAACGTCCGAGTGGGGCTGGAAGACAACCTCTACTTGAGCCGTGGCGTCTATGCGAGCAACGCGCAGCTCGTCGAGAAGGCTCGTACGATCGTCGAAGCGATGGGAGCACGCGTGCTCACTGCGGCGCAGGCTCGGGAGCGCATCAAGCTGCGCTGAGTAAGGTATATAGACTGATGGGAGCGCGTTGTGAGCGGAAAGCTGATCTATCAGACAGCGATTGCACCGGAGTGGATCGACTACAACGGTCACGTCCGGGATGCTTACTACGGGCTCATCGCCAGCCTCGCGATCGACAGCCTGATGGACCAGCTCGGCATGGATGCACGCTACCGTGAGCAATCCGGCTGCACGCTCTATACGGTGGAGATGCACACGCACTTTCTACGGGAGATCGGCCTCAACGACCGTGTGCAGGTGCGGGCCAGGCTCCCGGGCGCCGACGGGAAGCGAATCCACGCCGCCCTGGAGTTCGTTTGTGATGGCAGCGAGGAGACGGCCGCCACGTGCGAAGCGATGCTGCTGCACGTTCGTCAGACTCCAACAGTGCGCGCGGCACCCTTCCCGGAGGCAGTGACGGCGGCGATCACCGAACTGCAGCGCGCGACGGCGGCAATGCCCGCAGGCGGACCCGGCTCCCGCCGCATGGAACTGCCCAGCCGATAACCCATGGCCGACGACGATCCGAATGGGAGCAAAACCCTACAGCGTCTGCTGGCACCGCGGCACATTGCCCTGATCGGCGGTCAATGGGCGGATGCCGCCGCGGCTGCGACCCGCGCCATCGGTTACAGCGGCGAGGTCTGGCGCGTACACCCCAACCGGCCGTCGAGCTCCGCTAGCCGTTATTTTCGCTCCGTGGATGAGCTGCCCGAGGCGCCGGACGCGGCGTTCATTGCCGCACCCAACCACGAGGTCCCGGCGATTGCCGCGGCACTGTCGCGGCGCGGCGCGGGGGGCTTCGTATGCTTTGCCGCCGGCTTCGCTGAGACCGGCACAGCCGAAGGCCGGCGACTCGCCGCCGCCCTGGAGAGCGCCGCGGGCGCACTGCCCTACCTCGGGCCCAATTGCTACGGCTTCGTCAATCTCTTCGACGGTGCGGCGCTCTGGCCCGATCAGATCGTCGGCGAGCGTCCCGCACGCGGCGTCGCACTGATATGCCAGAGCGGCACCATCGCGCTCAATCTGCTCTTCAACCAACGCTCGCTCCCCATCGGCTATCTCATCACTACCGGCAATCAGACGCGGCTCGCGGTCGCCGACCTGATCGACAGGCTGGTGGAGGATCCCAGAGTCAGCGCTTTCGGCCTCTACATCGAGGGCATCAAGGATGCCACGAGCTTCGCGCGCGCCGCCGACAAGGCGCGCGCCGCGGGCAAGCCGATCGCATTGATCAAGGCGGGACGCACTGAGGCGGCAGTACGGACGGCTCGCAGCCATACCGGCTCGCTTGCGGGCGCGGACGGGGCGTTCGACGCATTCTGCCGGCAAGCGGGAATTGCACGCTGCGATTCACTCGCGACACTCTGCGAGACCCTGAAGGTGTTGCATAGCGGCGGACCGCTGTCGGGACGACGGCTGCTCATCATGGGCGCCTCCGGAGGCGACATGGCGATGACCGCCGATGCCGCAAGGCATCTCGAGGTCGAGTTTCCACCGTTTCCAGCCGCGACGAGCGAGCAGCTGGGCGATCTTCTGTCGGCTCGCGTGACCATCGCCAACCCGTTCGATTTCCATACTCACGTCTGGTTCGACATGCCGCGCCTGCACTCACTCTTCTCGATCGTGCATGGCGCCGGCTACGACGCGGTCGGGCTCACGGTCGACTCCCCGCCCGAGGACCAGGCGGACCCGGCAAGCTATGTTGCCGTCATCGAGGAGTTCCTGACTGCCTATCCGGGCGCACCCGCGCGTGCAGCCGTCATCAGCTCGCTGCCGGAATCGATCTCGGCCGGCACGCGCGCCCGCTGCCTCGCCGCAGGAGTCACACCACTGCAAGGGCAGCGCGAGGCCCTGGAGGCGCTCGAGCACGCCGCGACGATCGGGGCTGCCTGGGCTCGTGGCGCAACCGTGGAGCTTTGTCGGCCACACCGGGACGGCACACATACTGCCCAGGAAGCGAGCCGTTCGCACGCCAGGACTCTCCCGGAACATGAGGCCAAAGCGGCTCTCGCCGCCTACGGAGTGCCGGTTCCGCGTTCGCGTACGGTGACGGTCGACAAGGCGCCGGGCGCTGCCCGCGCACTCGGCTTTCCCGTAGTCATCAAGGCGGCCGGGGCATTCGAGCACAAGTCCGACATCGGCGGTGTCATGCTCGATGTGCGCACGGCTGCCGATGCGGCCGCCGCGGCCGAGCGGCTGTCGCGGATCTCCAGCACCCTCCTGGTCGAGGAGATGGTGACCGACGCGGTGGCGGAAGTCCTGGTCGGCATCACGGTCGACCCGCAGTTCGGAGCTTTGCTCGTGTTGGGCGCCGGCGGTGTGCTCGCCGAGCTGCTGCAGGATACCGCCACTCTGTTGCCTCCCTTTACCTCCGCCGCCGTCCAGGCAGCGCTCGGCCGACTCGCTGTCGGTAGGCTCCTCGGCGGCTACCGGGGTCGGCCGCCCGGCGACCTGCCCGCGCTGGTCCGCGCGGTGTTGGCTTGCGCACGCTATGCGGAGGACAATGTGGATCGATTGCTCGAGCTCGATCTCAATCCCGTGATCGTCCGTCCGGCGGGCCTCGGCGTCGTCGCCGTCGATGCGCTGGTTCGCCTTGCCGAGGAGATGTGAAATGTCCGCAGTCAGCGAGCGCGCCGGAATCCGCACCGTCACCACGGGCGCCATCCTCGAGGTGACTCTCGACCGGCCCAAGGCCAACGCCATCGATCTGGCGGCAAGCCGGCGGCTGAACGAAGTCTTCACCGCTTTTCGCGACGACCCGGCGCTGCGCGTCTGCATCGTCACCGGCGCCGGGGACCGTTTCTTCTCTCCCGGCTGGGACCTCAAGGCCGCGGCGGCCGGCGAGCGCTCGGACGAGGACTGGGGGAGCGGCGGCTTCGGCGGTCTCAATCACCCGCGCAATCTCGACAAACCGCTCATCGCGGCCGTCAACGGCATCGCCTGCGGCGGTGGCTTCGAGCTGGTGCTCGGCTGCGACATCATCGTGATGGAGGAGCATGCGCGCTTTGCGCTGCCGGAGATCAACGTCGGCGTGCTTGCCGATGCCGGCACGATCAAGCTGCGGCGGCGCATTCCCTACCACATAGCCGTGGAATTCCTCATGACCGGCCGCTGGATGGATGCGACCGAGGCGAAGCACTGGGGACTCGCCAACCATGTCGTGCCGCAGGGCCAGGCGCTGGCGAAGGCGCGCGAGATCGCCGCTCAGCTCGCCGCCGGCCCGCCCCTCCTCTTTCCGGCTATCAAACAGCTGCTGCGCCACTCGGAAATGATTCCCGAGCATCAGGCGTTCGAGCTGCACGACAGTCTGGATGGTGTGCAGCGCGTCATTCGCTCGGAAGACCTCAAGGAAGGCGCACGCGCCTTCACCGAGAAGCGCAAGCCGGAGTGGCAGGGTCGCTAGCCCCCGAGGGGCCGCAGCAGCGCCCGTGAGATGATGTGGCGCTGCACCTCGCTGGTGCCGTCCCAGATGCGCTCGATGCGCGCGTCACGCCAGATACGCTCGAGCGGCAGCTCCGTCATGAGGCCCATGCCGCCGTGGATCTGCAGCGCCTCGTCCGCGACCATCGCCAGCATCTCCGTCGCCTTCAGTTTCGCGATCGCCATATCCATGTCCGTGGCTGTCTTCTCACCGAGCTTCCAGGCGGCCTCCAGCGTCAGCAGCTCCGCGGCACGCAGCTCCATCGCCATGTCCGCCAGCTTGAACGCCACACCCTGGAACTTGCCGATCTGCTGCCCGAACTGCGTGCGGTCGACCGCCCACTGCCGGGCGAGCTCGAGCGCCCGCTCCGCGCGTCCCAGGCAGTTGGCCGCGACCTGCAGGCGAGTGGCGCCGAGCCAGGTGTTGGCCACCTCGAACCCCTTGTGGATCTCGCCCAGCACCGCCGATCTCGGCAGCCGGCAGTCGCTGAAGCGCAGGATGCTGTTCGTGTAGCCGCGGTGCGACACGTTCCGGTATCCGGGCAGCACCTCGAAGCCGGGCGTCCCCTTGTCGATCAGGAACGCCGTCATGAGCCGCCGCGCGCCGCGCGCGGTGCTCTCCTCGCCGGTGACCGCGAACAGGATGGCGAAGTCGGCATGATCGGCGTGGCTGATGAAATGCTTGCTGCCGTTGATCACGAAGTCGCCATCCTTGAGCACCGCGGTGGTCTTCATGCCGCGCAGGTCGGAGCCCGCCTGCGGCTCGGTCATGGCGAGACATTCGACGCGCTCGCCGCTCACCGTCGGCAGCAGATACCGTTCGCGCTGCTCGCCCTCGCAGGCGAGCAGGATGTTGGAGGGCCGCCCCACGCAGGAGTACTGCAGCACGTAGCTCGTGCGGCCGAGCTCCTTCTCGTACAGCACCCAGGTGACCGGATCGAGCCCGCCGCCACCCACCTCCGTCGGCATGTTGGCGGCATAGAGGCCCGCGCCGATCGCCTTGGCCTTGAGCTCGCGCAGCAGCTCGGCGCGCAGCTCTCCTGTTTCCTCCACCTCCTGCTCGTGCGGCGACAGCTCGCGCTGCACGAAATCGCGCGTGGTCTTGACGATCAGCTGCTGCTCTTCGGTGAGTGAGAATTGCATAGGTGCCGCCCCAAAGCCGGTCAGTAGCAGGCGGCCGAGGAGCGCTCCTTGCGCACCTTTCCGGGAGCCGCCGCGACAGCCCGCGCCGCCCACTCGCGCAACATGTCGATCTGCAGGCGCACCTGCTCCACCTGCTTCGCGGCCGGCCAGTCGCCGCGGCTCGCGACGGTGCTCGCCGTCAGGCCGTTGATGAAGGTGCTCACCGAGCGCAGCACGCCGTCGCGGACTTCCGCCGACGAGCGCGACCATTCCGGCCACGCCCGCGACAGGCAGCGCTGGAAGAGGCGCTGGTACTCCCGGTGCACCCAGGTGTTGATGCGCTTCAGCCGCTTGTCGGTCGTGACCTGGCCCCAGAACGCGATCCAGAAGGCGCATTCGATGTAGCGCTCCTCATCGACCGGCAACATCTCGATGAGCAACGCCAGCAGCTCCGGCCGTTCAGCCTCGCTGTTGCGCTGCAGCCGCTCGTCGATGCGCCGCAGCATGAGGCGCAGGGCCGCTATGATGATGTCCTGCTTGGTGTCGAAGTAGTGCGCCACCATGCCGGTGGTATAGCCGGCCTCGCGCGCGATGCGCACGATGGTCGCCTGATCGAAGCCGCCCTCCGCGACGACGCGGCAGGCTACCAGCGCGATCTCGTCGCGCCGCTTGTCATGATCGACAATCTTGGGCATCGGAGGTCTCAGCTCGGCGATGCGGCGTGGGCGGCACGCAGCGTGCCGAGTCTGTCGTGCACGGACGGCTCGAAAGGCGCGGCGCGGCTCACCCGAGTATCGACATGAACGTACACCTGCGTCGCGTTGGCGATCACCGCCTCGTCGCGGCGGCGATGCAGGGTGTGTTGCAGCCGGATCCGCTTCGCGTCGAGCTCGAGGACCTCGGTGGTGACGTAGATCGGCTCGAGCGCTTTGGCCTCGGTAACGTGCTTGACGTGCGATTCCAGTGTGTACATCGCCCTGCCGGCGTTGCGATAGGCATCGTCCACGCCGGCCCAGCGAAAGAGCGCATCCGTGGCGTCGCCGAACACCTGCAGATAACGCGAATCGGTCATGTGGCCATTGTAGTCGATCCATTCCGGGCGCACGTACGTGTCCAACATGCGCACCGGGCCGCCCGCACCGCCCGCCGCGGGCGAGGCCGCATCGAGGCCGGCGACCGCGCTGCGCCCGCTGCGCTCGTACAGCCTCGCCTCCAGTCCACGCAGCGTCGCGCCCGCGCCGAGATCGAACTGCTTCAGCACCTGTTGAATGGCGAGCAGATATTCGTCGCGCAAACGCTCGAGCTCACGGATCGAGCGGCCGTCGGCCTGCGCCTGCGTGCCTTCGACCATCCGATCGATCAGCGTTTCCGTCAGCTCCGGTGCCTCGAGCTTCGTCCACGGCCATTTCAGGCAGGGACCGAACTGCCGCAGCATGTGACGCATGCCGGTCTCGCCGCCCGCGAGGTGATAGATGAGGTTGGTTCCCATGCCCGCCCAGCGAAGGCCGGGCCCATAGATGATGGCGTCATCGAGCTCGCCTGTGGTCGCGACGCCGTCATTGACGAGGTGCAGGATCTCCCGCCACAACGCTTCCTGGAGACGATCAGTCAGATGGCCGGGCACCTCGCGCCGAATACGCAACGGGTGCATCCCGATCTCGGTGTAGAAACGAGCGGCGGCTTCGAGCGCCGCTTCGGAGGTCGCGCGCCCGCCGACCAACTCCACGAGCGGCAGCAGATAGACCGGATTGAACGGATGAGCGACGAGCAGCCGCTCCGGCGCCCGCATGTCGCGCTGCAGATCGCTCGGCGTCAGCCCCGACGTACTCGAGGCGATCACGACGTCGGCCGGCGCCGCCCGGCTCGCCTGCGCCAGCACCCGCTGCTTCAACTCGAGCTGCTCGGGGATGTTCTCCTGGATGAAATCGGCCTGGCGGGCCATCGCCTCGAGGTCGGTGGTGAAAGTCAGCTTGCCTGCGGGCGGCAGCGGCGCGAGCGTCAGACGCGACAGCGCCGCGTTCGCATTCTCGACCGCGCCGCGGATCCAGGACTCCATTTCCGGCCTCGTGTCCATGGCCAGCACGTCGATCCCGAGGTGCAGAGCCCGGGCGGCCCAGCCGCCGCCGATGACGCCGGTACCCAGGAGCCCCAGCACTTTGACCTGTCGCATCGATCTTTTATATCATAGTCATAATAATATAACAACGTCAGCCCGACCGCCCCGGGTTGCCGGCCGGAGGCTCCAGCCCATAGTCGGCCGCGGCCGCCGCCGCACGATCCTTTTCCCGGTCCAGCGAGCGGCAGGCCAGCAGGTACGCGCCCGCCGCCACCGGCAGGCCGACGAACATCGAGACATCGATTCCGCCGAGCGCGCGCGCCGCCGGTCCGGTGTAAAAGTCGGTGCTGAAGAACGGGATCATGGCGGCGAAGCCGACGCCGTACGCCATGAGGCCCCGCCATTGCCAGCGGCCGTACATGCCGCGCGGATTGAAGATCTCGCGCACGGAATAGTGCCCGCGGCGCACCAGATAGAAATCCACGAGATTCACCGCCGTCCAGGGAGTGAAGAGATAAAGGAGCAGCGACAGCAGCGCCGAGAAGCGAGCCAGGAAATTGCTCGAGGAGTCGAGCGCGATGACAGTCGAGACGATGGCGGTGAGAGCCAGGGTGGCGATGCGCCTGCCGATGCCGCTCGCTCCTTTCCTGAAGGTGTCGCAGACGCTGAGCAGCGTGAGTGAGGCGCCATAGAAGTTGAGCGCTTCGATGGTGACCAGCCCAAGCAGCGCGCCGACCAGCAGCACCGGCCCGAAGCCGGGGAAGATCCGCTCCGCGGTCCGCTCGAGCGCCGCGGCCACATCGAGCTGCGGCGCGCTCGCCGCGGCGATGCTCCCCACCAGCATCATCCACGCCCCGCCGATGAAGGCGCCCAGGTACGTCCACCAGAAGGAGGCGCGGACGCTCACCTCGCGCGGCAGGTAACGGGAATAGTCCGAAACATAGATCGACCAGCTCAACTGGTAGGAGGCCGCCGCGAGCAGCTCGCTGAGGAACGGGCCGGCTCGAAAGCCGCTGGGATCCCATTGCGCCGCGGGGATCCGCAGCAGTACCGCACCCGCCGAAAACACGCTGAGGAGCGCGATCATGACGAACGCGACTGCCCGCTGCGCCACGTGGATCGAGTCATAGCCGATGACGGCCAGGCCCGCGCCGAGCACCGCGAAGCCGATCACCACGGCGGCGGAGTCCGCCGGTATGCGGCTGGCGAGCTGGTGGAGTGCCTGCGCCGCGAGCACCTGGTTGAAGGAGTTGTAGCCCACATAGGTGACCAGGGCGACCACCCAGACGAGGAGCGCGCCGACATAACCAAACTGCGGCCGCGACTGGATCATCTGCGGCAGACCGAGCTGCGGCCCCTGCGCCGAATGGAAGGCCATGAAAAAGGTGCCGATGGCGCAGCCCAGCGCCACCGCGATCCCGGTCCAGAAAAGGTTGCCGCCAAGCGCGATGCCCAGGACACCGACCGTGAGCGTCGCGAGGTGCGCATCGCCGGAGAACCATACCGGCCAGAGGTGCCAGACCTTGCCGTGCCGCTCCGCGAGCGGCACGTAGTCGATCGAGCGCTTCTCGAGCAAGCTGCCGCGGGCCACGTCTCCTGCTCTCCCCGCTCGCAATTCCACTCAGGAGCGGCGCGTTGCGAGCGAGCGCAGGAGCCCGGAATAGTCTTCCAGCCGTCGGGTGGCCAGCCCGGCAACCTTGCCGCGATCATCGCAGCGGCGCACGACGAGCGCCGCGCGGTAACCGGGCTCGGCCTCGAAGCCGGCTACTTCAGCGGCCGGCATCGGGCCGCCTTGCAATTTCAATGTCAGGACGGAGGCAGGGCTGAGCTGCGAACAGTATGCCGGGTCGACCGCGCAGAGGTATCGCTTTGCTCTCACGTGCAAGCGAACGGGTTCCGCAACATCGGCGCCGAACCATTCGGTGAGCCATCGCGCACCCGTAGCTTCATGCCGCGCGTCAACACGCCACTCGGTGATGTCATCGGGCACAGTTGCGATCAAATGGCCGATGTCATGTAAGAGCGCGGCGGCGACGACGCTTTCCCCTTCGCCTTCGAGCTGCGCAAAATGCGCGGCCTGCAAGCCGTGCTCCGTCATCGAGACGGCCTCGCCGAAATAGGCCGCGGAGCCGCGAGCCGTGTAGAGGGCGAATATCTCGTCGATGACGCTCATCCGCCGCTCCCCTCGGCGAGCAGCGCCGCGCGGCTGAAGACACTGTCGCGCGTCAGGTAGCATCCCTGCAGGTGGCGCGGGTACCGGGCCGACGCGAAGCCCGTGCGGCCATGGAGGACCCGCTGGTTATCGAAGACGACGAGATCGCCGCTGCGCATCATGCAGCGCAGCATGAAGCGCGGCTCCCGCAGCAGCAGCGCGAAGCGCCGATATGCGCGGTAGTACCGCTCCGCCGCCTCGGCCGCGAGCGGCAGCGGCTGGATCGAGCGGTTGTTGTAGTGGACGGCGACGACCTCCCCGCGGCAGGAGAGCTGGATCAGCGGTCGTTCGGCGCTGAGCGCCGCATTCCTCGAGCGATAGGCGAAGGGCACCGGCGTTTGCGCGAGAATCTCGAATGCATCCGGATCCTCCTCCCGCAGCCGCTGCGCAAGCGCGAACCCGTCAGCGAACAGGCTCTCGCCGCCATCCGGCGCCGCGACCAGCACGTGCAGCGCCTGGAATCCCGGCACCGGCTCCCTGTAGGGATTGTCGGTATGCAGCCCGAGCCCTCGATCGGAGTACGCAAGGTTCTCGGGCTCGGGCACGGCGCGCACGTCGAACAACAAGCCGTAATTGGTTTCCGCGACCTGCCCGATGAGCGGCACCGTAGCGAGTATGGCGCCTGGCTCGGCAGGAACTTCCGACAGGAATGCAAGGCCATCCGTGACGAGGCGCGCGAGCCAACTGACCTGAATGGCGACAGTGTCACGCGCCGCCTCGAGCGTTGCCCAGGCGAAATCGCGAGCCGCGTCGCGACTGCCGCCATCCGGCCAGAGCCGTGGCTGCGGCAGCGTCCGCGCACCGTCTATTGCGGCCACTTGGTTTGCGAGCCAATCGAGGTCGAACGACGCCCCAGCCGCGTCATCAGCCGCGTCATCCTCCCACTCGACACGCACCGCCGCCGCCTGCAGGGCGGCGTGTCGGATCCGTGGCGTCAGAGGGAGATCGGCGACGTCGATCAGGCGCTGACCATTGCCCGAATCTCGGTCTTGCCGCAAGTTGTCACGCAGCCAGACGCTCGCCAGCTCGACCCGGTCGCCGTCAGACCACTTCAGTATCAATGCCGAGGGCGTCCAATGTATCTCTGTGATGGCCCGCATTGCTTGCATAGTCTGAGTCCTCATGAACCCGCGTCGGCCACGGCCGTACGTGCTGCGGCGGTCCTGCGCGCCACGAGCGCACGCCGCTCCATCCCATATAACGCTCCGGCGCCGACAGCGCCCACCGCAGCTATCACCGCCACAGCCGCGAACAGGCCTCGCCAGCCGAACGTGACGGCGAGCTTGGCGCCGCCAAAGCCGGCGAACACCGCGCCCAGATAGCCGACACCGTCGATGATACCCGAGGCCAGGGCGGCCGCCGCCTTACCGCCGAAATCCAGCGCCATGGCACCGCCGAGGTAGGCGTAAGGTCCGAGCAGACAAAAGGCGACGGTGCCGATCAGCGCGATCGGCAGCATCGCGCCCGCTCCGTGACGGTGCAGCATCGCCAACAGGAGAAGCGCGACGACCGTCGCAGTCAGCCCCAGGACCAGCAGCAGCGGCCGGCCATTGTCCCCGAGCCGATCGCCGAGCCAGCCGGTCACGAGGACAGAAACCGCGCCGACACCCGGAAAGATGGCGCTCAGCGCCGCGGCGTCGCTCATGCTGAGATGGACGAAATCCCGCATGTACACCGGCGTCCAGTCGTTGAAGGTCTCGCGGACGGCCGTGCAGACGAGCGACAACACGCAAACCATCAGGAAAGCCGGGCTCTTCATCAGCGATCCGAGCCGCTGCATGACGGTGGTCGGCTTCGCCGGCGAATGGGCGAAGACATTGAGCGGGTTCGCGCGCGTTTCGTCATGGCCGGCCGCGACCCGCGACTCGCGCAGGAAGGCGAGATTGGCGATGAACATCGTACCGCAGACCGCAGCGCCAAGCAGGAACAGGCTTCGCCACCCATAGCCATGAGCGATCAGCCGCCCCATCCACGCGCGCGCGCCGGCATCTCCCAACAGGTAACTCAGGCTCAGGACGCCGATGACTGCCCCGTGCGAGGAGTAGTCGAACCAGCGGGACGAGACTTTGACGAGGCCGGCCCAGGCGCCGGACTGCGTCAGTCGGTTCAGGAACCAGGCCAGCGTGAAAAGCGGCAGTGCGCCGGATACGGCAAAGAGCAGCGTGCACAGAGTCGCGCCGGCAAGCCCGACGAGAAGGTTGATCCGACCGCCCCAGTAGTCACCCAGTGCGCCAATGAGCGGATTGCCCAGCGCGTACGCCAGAATGCCGAGCGAGGTGATGGCGCCGATGCGTACCAGCGCCTCATCGTAGGAAACGCCTCGCGCGACGAGGTCCTTCGCCAGCAGCGGCGTGGCAACCGAGAGATCGGCGCGGCAGAAGTAGAGTGATGCATAGCCGCCAAAGAGAAGCGCGACGACCGCTGCCTGTCGAACCCTGAGCGCACGACTTGCCGAGGTGTTTGCGGCCGGTGGCGTCATCCGCTCCCGGGCGCCGGCCTGAGCCTCCTGGCGAGCGTGCGATACAGGCTCCTGGGACCGTCCAGATCGATATAACATCCCTGCAGGTGGCGCCGCCCCTCGTTCGGGTCGTAGGCGGTCCGCCCGTGCAGGAGGCGAATATTGTTGAACATCATGAGCTCACCGGCCCTGAGCGGGAACCGCAGCTCGAAGCGTGGATCGGCGCAGAGCTCGCTCAAGCGGCGCCGCGCCCGCTGAAACTGCCGGGTGGTGGCGGCATCGAGCAACGGCAGATAGTCGAGTCGCGGACTGTAGTGCATGCCGGTCACCCGGCCGCTGACATCCCGCTGCACGATCGGACGGCGCTCGACCAGCTCCTCATTCGCGTCGATGAAGCGGAAGCGCACCGGCGTGGAGCCGAGGAGCCGCAAGCCTTCCGGATCCTCTGCCTGCAGTGCTGCCGCGACCGACAGGCTGTCCACCAGCGTCGACCGGCCGCCCGTGGTCTCGTTCACCAGGCAATGCAGCAGCTGGATCCCGGGCACCGGCTCGCGGTACGGGTTGTCGGTGTGCGCTCCGAGGGGCACGGAGCTATAGGCGAGATCGTTCGAGCCGGGCCGTGAATAGACCTCGAACAGGCGGCCGAAGTTGGTCTCTCGCACGTAGCCGAAGCGACGCGCCACTTGGAGAATGCATTCGGGATCGGACGGCAGGTTACGGATGATGACGAAACCATGGGTCAGGAACGACTCGATGGACCGCAGACGCGCTGCGTCATCGTCCAGGGTGCCTCCATCCACACTGACCGTGTCCAGAGCGAGATCCGCCCGCCATGGGACCTCCCCCGGCAGACCGTCCTCCAGGTCGAGCTCAGCCGCAAGCCGGTGCAACTCGTACTCGCCCGTGTAGCCGTCGCTGAAAGCGAGGCTGACCCGATTGTCGCTGCGCGACTCGACGCGGACCAGGGACAGATCGTCCGGCAATCGGTGCGGGTCGAAAAGACGCTGTTGAGTGTGCGGATCGAGACTGAGCGGGTCCTGGCACCGTTCGCGCAGCCACAGCGGCGGCAGCTCGATGAGGGTATCGCCGGCCTGGGCGAGTATTCTCGGCGGCGCCGTCTCGAGCTTGAAGCGCACGCCGTTCATCACACACCTCTTCCCAGGATCTGCTCCGGCGGGACGATGTTCGCGCGCGCCAGCTTCTCCGCGCGCGCGGCGTCCCCCGCACAGACGCTCTCCACGAGCTCACGATGGGACTCGCAGATCTCCCGCGCATCGACCTCGCGGTTCGAGAGCGCGATGTAAACCCTGAACTGGTTCTCCACGCGCGTGTAGTGATCCAGCAGCCGCTCGTGGCCGGAAAGCTGGATGATGAGCTTATGCAGCTCGCGATCCAACCGATCCGCGCCCTCGTGATCCGCCGACTCCGCCGCTGCCAGCAGTTGCGCGAACGCCGCGCGCAGCTGCCTGATGCCGTGGGCATCGATCCGCAGCGCGGCCAGGCGCGTGCCGAGGCTTTCGAGCGCTCCGCGCAGGCTGTAGAGCTCCCACAGATCGTGATCGCTGAAGTCAATGACCTGGTAGCCGGTATAGGGGATGTGACAGACCAGCCCCTCCTCTATCAGGCGGCGCAGCGCCGCGCGGATGGTGCCGCGTGACAAGCCGAACCGATCGGCGATCGGCGTCTCGAGCAATCGCTGCCCGGCTTGCAGCTCGCCACGCAGGATCTGCCGCCGCAGCAGGTCGGCCGCCTGCGCTTCGAGACTCTGTTTGTTGATCGTCTCCATCACTCCGTCCCCTCCGGGGCGAACACGTAGCGGGTCTCGGAGGGAACGACTTCCTGACCGGGCTCCTCGGGCTCCTGATCGACGAGCTGGGGCGGGAAGCCGGGTGCGCGCACCAGGATGCCGCAATCGTCCTCCAGCCGCTGGATGATGCGCGGTGACAGAGCGCGCGGGCCATACCGCGCCTGCGCATCGCGAAACATCGCCGTCACCGTGTCGGCAACTTCCGTCGGCACACCGTTCCTCTCGGCCAGGTCGAGAAACAGTCCGATGTCCTTCAGCACCAGATCGACGGTGAAGTTGATGTCGTAGCTGCCGTTGAGGATGACCTGGCTCTCGGTCTCGTGCACGAAAGAATTGCCGGATGAGGCTTTGATGGCCTCATACGTCGTTTTGGGATCCATCCCCGCCCTGTTCGCCACCATCCACGCTTCGGACAGAGCGGCCAGATGGACGAACGCCAGGTAGTTGGTGATCACCTTGAGGACCGACGCGCTCCCCAGGGGCCCGATATTGATGATCCTGCGACCCATGATGCGCAGTACCGGCAACGCCTGTTCGAACGCGTCGCGCTCGCCGCCGACGAAGATCGAGATGTTGCCGGTTGCGGCCCGATGACAGCCGCCCGACACCGGCGCATCGAGAGCCTTGGCGCCTGTGCGCATGACCCGCTCACCTAATCGCCTGACCTCGGCCTCCTCCGTGGTGCTCATTTCCAGCCAGAGCTTGTTGGCCGACAGGCCCGCAAGCACGCCCTCGGGCTGTTCCAGGACGCGCGCGCTGATGGCCGGTGACGGTAGGCAGGTGATGACCAGATCCGACCTGAGCGCGAGCTCCCTGGGAGTCGCGGCCCACTGCGCGCCGTCATCGAGCAGCGGCTTCGCCGCGCTCTCGCTGAGGTCGTGCACGAGCAACTGGCGTCCATTGCGCAGCAGTGTTGCCGCCAATTTCGAGCCCAGGTTCCCCAGGCCGATGAAGCCGATGATCATCGCGCGCGCCTCATACATTACGACCGATGACGGCGGGATCGAATGCCCGGCGCGAGAAGATCCTGCGCACCAGCGGCTCGAAATGCGCGAGTGGTTGCGTTGGATAGGCGGGGTCGAAGGCCGCCTGATCCAATCTCTCGCAGAAGCGGACACAACTCTCGTAGTAGGGGTGGCCCCGGTGAGCGGCGCGCAACTCCGGATCCTCGCCGAAGAAGTGCGCGTAGTAGACCTTCTGGAAGAGGCCATGATGCTCGACCACCCAGGTCACCTCGGCCCTGACGTAGGGTCGAATGATCTCGGCGGCATAGTTGGAGTGATTCTCCGGCGCCAGGCTGTCGCCCAGGTCATGGATGAGTGCGCCGGCGATCATCTCTTCATCAGCGCAGTCCGCCTCGGCGCGGGTGGCCGTCTGCAGGGAATGCGCGAGGCGGGTGACCGGATAGCCGTCCAATCCGTCGTCCAGATCGCGCAGCGCATGCAGGATGCGATCCGGCAATCGCCGGATGTGATCGCGCTCCAGGCGATTCAAGAACCGGTACTCGGCCTCGGTACCATCCTTCATTTGCCGGAAGCTGACTGTGCGCATGGCTGCCCGGAGCGGTTTTCCGTGATTCAAGCAGGCTGATTGTTAATTGTCAACAATCAGTTCAGGTCGGCGCGGAGTCCTCCGGCCACTGCGGCAGGCCGTCGTCGATCTCGTAGTAGTCGCCCTTCTCGGCCACGAAGATGTGCACCGACGGGCTCAGGGTCGTCGGCTTATCGAGCGTTCCGGCCCAGATGCTGATGTGGCCGCCGTGGGCAGGCTGCCAGAAGAGCTGCGAGCCGCAGGTGCCGCAAAAGCCCCGGCGCGCGATCGCCGAAGACTCGTACCAGCGCAGCGACTGCTCCGACAGCAGGCGCAAGTGCTCGGGCGCGCATGCGGTGGCAGCGGCGAAATGCCCGTGCAGGCGGCGGCACATGTTGCAGTGGCAGTAGATGACGGGCCGCAGCGGGCCACGGACCTCGAACCGCACGCCGCCACACTGACAACGGCCACGCGCAACTGCGCCCGGGGATTGGCCGGGGGATGCTGATTCGGACATATCGACCTCTCTCGACTGGCTCGCTCAGCGGTTCCGCTGCTCAGGCCGCTCGCGCTCCATGCCGCGGAATTCGACGAAAGATGCCATGCGCCGCCACAGAAAGTCACCGTAATCGAAAGGGGCGAAGAGATCGGGCCGGTCGAGCGGCAAGGGTGCGATGGTCGCATCGGCGCGCGCTTCATAGAAGAACGGGATGGAGAAGCGCTCGCGCCCCGAGCCCAACACCCGGTGCTCCGTCGCGCGGATACGCCCGGCCGACCACTGCTCGAGCACCTGGCCGAAATTGACCACCAGCGTGCCTTCGAGCGGCGGCACATCGACCCACTCGCCGCCGCGCGATCGTGCCTGCAACCCCGGGACACCGTCCTGTGCCAGAAGCGTGACGAAGCCCGAATCCGTATGGGGCGCACCGATGAGATGGCGCCGCGTGCCAGCGAATTCCACCCACAACGCGCAATCCTGCACCGTCGCGAGCTCCGCCGGACTGCGGGCGGGATAGCGGATCAGCCGAAGGGTCGACAGTCCGTCGCGGAACGAGTGATCGAAGTAGTCCGCGCGCAGACCGAAGCTGCGCGCGAGCGAACGCATCAACACCTCGGCCACCTGTTGCAACGCCCGGTAATAGGCGGCGGCAGCCGCGCGCCATCCGGGCAGTTGCCGCTCCTCCGGCAATGGACTCGGCTCGCGCAGCGGATCTGCGGGCACCGTCATGGCCGGCCCGTATACGAGGTCACCGCCTATGTCGATACCCTCCTTGGAGGTCAGGTTGCCCGGCTGCAGCGGGAACCAGCCGCGATAGACATTGCTGTTCTCCAGCGCGAACTTGCGCCGATACAGACGGCGCTTGCCGGCCTCATCCAGCCCGAAGATGGCGAGCAGCCGCGCTCTCTCGTCCGGCGCGGGCGCCGCCTGGCGTGGCAGTCCGCGAATGCACACGAAACCAATGTCCCGAGCCGCCGCTGCCAGCGCCCGGTCAGAAGTCTCCCACGACGGCTGTGTCGCATCGAAGAGCGGCGCTACATCGAGTACCGGAATCGAGCGCATCAGGACCCGGCCCCGCCGCAGTCCTCTTCCCAGAACTCGTGCGGGCGTCGGGCAACATTCGGCTCGCGCGCCTCCTCGACTGCGCGCAACTCGATGCGGCGGATCTTCCCGGATATCGTCTTGGGGAGCGGTCCGAACTCGAGACGCCGGACGCGCTTGAAGGGCGACAGGCGAGCGCGGACGTGTTGAAAAATCGAAGTCGCCGTCGCCGCGCTCGGGCTGCAATCGGCCTTCAGAGTCACAAAGGCCTTGGGCACCGCGAGGCGCACCGGATCGGGGGAAGGCACCACCGCCGCTTCCACCACCGCCGGATGCTCTATCAGGATGCTTTCGAGCTCGAAGGGACTGATCCGGTAGTCGGACGATTTGAAGACATCGTCAATACGGCCGACGTAGGTGAGGTAGTCGTCCGCATCTCTCCTTGCAACATCGCCCGTATGATAGTAGCCATCCCGCAGCGCAGAGGTATTTCGCTCCGCATCGTCGAGATACTCGCTCATCAAGCCGAGCGGGCGCTGCGCCAACTCGATGCAGATCTCCCCCTCTTCACTTGCCACGCCGTTCGGATCGAGGAGCGTGATGCGGTAGCCCGGCAGTGGTCGGCCCATCGTGCCGGGCTTGACGATCGCCCCGGGCGGATTGCCGATCTGTGCCGAGGTCTCGGTCTGGCCGTAGCCGTCGCGGATGACCAGTCCCCAGGCGGCGCGCACGCGCTCGATGACTTCCGGGTTGAGCGGCTCCCCGGCGCTCGCCACTTCCCGCAACCTGACCTTCCAACGCCCCAGGTCCTGCTGGATGAGGAGACGCCATACAGTGGGCGGCGCGCAGAAGGTCGTCACCTCGCAACGGACGAGCTGATCGAGGACCGCCCGCGCATCGAAGCGCTCCTGATTGAGGCTCAGGATGCAGGCGCCGGCGTTCCAGGGAGCAAAGAACGACGACCAGGCATGCTTCGCCCAGCCCGGAGAGCTCAGATTGAGGTGCACGTCTCCCGGCTTGAGACCCAGCCAGTACATCGTCGAGAGGTGGCCCACCGGATAGCTTGCGTGCGTGTGGGCGACGAGCTTCGGTAGGGCGGTGGTGCCCGAAGTGAAATAGAGGAGCAGCAGGTCGTCCGCCCGCGTCGCTCGCCCGGGAGAGAATTCTTCCGGCGCCGAATGCGACTGCGCATAGGACGCCCACCTGCCGGATTCCTCGCCGACCGCGATCCGCACCGGCGCGCCCTCCAGGTCGGCAAACCGTCCCACCAGACTGTCGTGCGTCACGATTGCTTTGACGTGTCCGCGCTCGAGGCGGTCGCGAAGCTCCTCCCGACCGAGCAGCGTCGTCGCGGGCACGATCACCGCGCCCAGCCTGATCGCGGCCAACATCGTCTCCCAGAGCGGCACGACGTTGCCGAGCATGAGGAGCACACGATCGCCTGGCCGCAGACCCTGAGCCGTGAGGAAGTTGGCCACTTGCGCCGAGCGGCGCGCGAGCTGCGCGAAGGACAGGACCTGCTCCGGGACGGCATCACTCACTACCCGCAGTGCCGGCGCGTCATTGCCGCGGGCCAAAGAGTCGAAGTAATCCGTTGCCCAATTGAAGGTCTCGAGAGCCGGCCAGCGGAAGTCACGCTGTGCCGTGCGTGGGTCGTCCCGTAAGCTCAGGAGCTGCTCGCGAGCCCGGATGAACGCATGCGCCGATGAGAGAGATTTCGGATGCGTCACGGGCTCGTCTTCTCAGTCGAACGGTTTGAGGCGCTCCACTGCCCGAACGGTTTCAGGACCCGCATCCGAGCTGGCCGTCTCCCCGGGGCCCAACTCCAGGGCTTTCGCGATCACGATCGAGATGAAGCCGTTCGGATAGAGGATCACTTCGCTTTCGCCCGCGCCCCACATGGTCGGCAGATAGTACCGCTTGCCTCCGCTGCCGGCGTAGGGCCGGAAGTGAAATCCCATTTTGTAGAGCTCACCACCGGCCCCGACGGCGTCGCTGCTCGCCTCGCGTCCGAGCGATAGATCCCCCTCCTTCGCCATTGCACCACGGGCGGCGAGCAGCTCTTCGGTCAGGCTGCGATGCAGGATCTGCTCGCCACGGTGTGCGCCACGGCTCTGGTAGAGGAGCGCGATCTTCGCCAGGTCGTCCAGGGTCGGGTAGTAACCCGCATTGAACCATGGGAGCCCTCGCCGGCCCCTGGGCTCGCGGGTGCGGACGGCGGGAGCCTGCGCGATGCCGATGGGCTCGAATACCTCGCTCTGCAGCATGTCCCAGGCATCGGCATGCGGTCCCCGTGCGGTTTTGACGAAGCGATCTATCGCGACGCCGAGGAGATAGAA
This sequence comes from Steroidobacteraceae bacterium, assembly GCA_050738635.1. Lineage (GTDB taxonomy): Bacteria > Pseudomonadota > Gammaproteobacteria > Steroidobacterales > Steroidobacteraceae > 13-2-20CM-66-19. The sequence goes on along the minus strand of JBOIAB010000339.1, from coordinate 31 downwards.
ATCCTGGTCGCGGTAGCGCATCACCGTACCC
>JBOIAB010000338.1:0-14392 GCA_050738635.1 Steroidobacteraceae bacterium | reverse complement strand
GATAGAAATCCTGGTCGCGGTAGCGCATCACCGTACCCGGCTCCCAGGGATACGGGCGCAGCGATCGCCTGATCTGCTTCACCTTGTCGCGGTGAGAAGGCGCGGCATACCACGCGTCGTAATCGCCTTCGAGATAACCGTCGAGCGGATCGTTTGGGCGCGTCGTCCAGCTTCCCGTGCCGCCAAATCCAGTCGCCATGTTTGCCGCGTCGATGAAGCGAACCGCCCGGTATTTCGGGTCGAGCCCGGCGACGTAATCGCCGATTTTCAGCGTCAGGACGTAGGGACCGTATACTTGCGCGAGCCGCAGCAGAGCGAGCGGTGCCCCAATGCTCTTCATGACGGAGCGGACGCCAAAGCGCATCTCGAGCGGATAAGCATAGTCCCCGTACGGGGTCGATGATTCCTGGTGATAGATCGTGCCGTCCCGGACCAGGGCCGTGAGGACGCGCCACCGCTCCAGCACCGGTCCACCGAAGCCGTCGAGCGATTTCGGCGGCACGCCTCGAAGGAGATCCGCCCACGGCCGCTGCGGTAGTCGCCGCGCGAGCTCCGCCTGCGCCGCTGCGCGGTGCCGCGCCGCCTCCCGCGGGGCGAGCGGTGCAACCTTCATTCGTGCGCGGCCCCAGCCGATGAAATGCTGATGCAGCAGATAGGGCGCGGTCTGCTGCACGAACTGAAACTCGAGCCCGCTAACCTCCCCTCCCCGATACCTGAACGTGGCCATACCCTGATGGGCATGATTCTCCGTATCCGACACGAGCATCAGCGGCAGAGCCGCACGCGACCAGGAGCCGTCCTCGTCCGGGTCGCGCCAGACCCGGCCGAATTGCGGGATGACGGACCAGTAGCTCGGAGTCTCGCGCGAACCACGCTCGGCGACGATCTGGCCGCGCTGCAGCGGCACCAGAACGTCTCCGGTCGACACCAAGCCGAGTGTGATACGCGGAAAGAGCCGCGCGTCGCGACCTTCGATCCGCGGATTGCTGAGCCGGGGGCGCGTCTCGATTCGTCCTTGCGCGATGTGCAGCAGTCCCGAGAATTCCGCCGCGGCGCGAGCGCCGGCAGGCGGGCGAAAGTATTCGTTGGGAGCCGGAAGGTCGGGTTGCCGGCGGACTAACATGCGGACGCTGCCTCATCGAGCTCCGTGAGCCGAAGCTGACCGGTCTCCGGCGCCCAGCGTTGACAGATCGCCGTGCCGAGCACCAGCACGGCAACACACGCACCGAGAGCGGCATGAATGCCGTATGTCGCGACGACGACCGGCAGCAGGAAGGTACTGACCGCTGATCCGATGCGGCTCACCGCGCTCGACAGTCCGATCCCCGAAGCCCGCAATTCCGTCGGGAAGAGCTCCGGCAGATACACGTATACCAGGTTGGAAGCCGCGGACAGGATCCCGGCGAAGAGGGCGAACAGGATGATGACGGCTATTGCCGGCGCCGTCCGCCAGATTGTCAGCAGCAACATCGTGGCCGCGGCAACCGCGAAGCTTCCGATGAGGAAGCGTCGTCGGGAAAGGCGGTCGGCGACGAGCATGCCGGCGATGCCTCCGGCAAGCAGCGTCAGATTGTAGACGAGCCCGCCGCTATAAGGACTCTGCAGCTTCATCGCCGACAACACCTGAAACACGAAGGTTCCGACGGCGAAATAAGGAATGACGAGGCAGCTGAAGAACGCACAGCCGAGGAGCGTACGCAGCCGCCAGGCGGGCGAGAAGAGTTGCGCCCATCGGCCCCGATCCGTGCCAGCGTCGGGATGACTCACGGGGATGGCCACGTTCGCACCGAGACGCTCGCGCACCGTACGAACCGCTTTCTCCTCGTACCCATGACGCAGGAGCCACAGCGGAGTCTCGGGTACCGTGATCCTGAGCGGGAGCACGATGAGACAAGGCACCGCGCTCGACAGGAGCATCCAGCGCCAGGCTTCCGGACCCCTGGACTGCAGTGCAAAGCCGACGAAGTACGCGCAGGCGTACCCGACCGCCCAGGCAACCGAGAGCATGCCGAGCAGCTTGCCGCGGATGCGACGCGGCGTGAACTCGATCAGCATCGGCTTGTTTACCGCGTAGTCGGTTCCGAGAACGACCCCGATGGCGAGCCGCAACGCGAGCAGCTGAGCGCTCGACTGTGCCAGCACCTGCAGCAGCGAGAGCGCGCCGAGCACCGCCATGTTGACGGCGAAGATCGGTCGCCGCCCCAGGCGATCCGCGACCGGCCCCGCGAACAGGGCGCCGAAGAAGATGCCGACCAACGACGCGCCTGCGATCAGCCCGGTCCAGAGCGCGGTGAGATGCAGCGCGGGTGTTGCGAGGCTGAGCGCGATGCCGATGATGCCCAGCCCGAAGCCGTCACTGAACTCGCCGCCGGAGGCGCCAACGGCCACCCTGAAATGAAACAGCCGCACGGGCGCATCGTCGTATTCGATCCGCGCGGCCTCCGCCGACGACACGCTCACCGCGGCCCTGCGATGAATTGCGTCATGGCGCGCGCGACCCCGGGCGGGTCCTGCCAGATCAGATCATGCCCCAGAGAGGGGAAATTCCGCACCCGCGCGCTCTTGATCCCCGACAGCAATGCCGCCCGTCCCGCGGGGCCCTCCAGGCTGTCCCGTCCGCCCCAGATCAGCAGCGTCGGCGCGCGGATACGAGGCAACATGAAACGTAAGTCCACCCCGAGCAGGGTCTGCTCGGCGATCGCCCGCCATACTCCCGCGGGGATCAACGCCGCGTCGTGCCTCTGCCGGCTGGAGAAAAAAGGCGGGTTGATGCGCATCGATTCCTGCCACCAGCTCTTCATGAAGGCCGCGTTCGGATCGATGGGGTCTTTGAGATTCTCGGCGCCCGCCAGGGATGCGGGGAGCACTGTCTCGACCGACGCGCAGTCCTGCCCCGAGGCGGCACCGAAGTATGTTCCGGTCGAGGAAATGAGAATGAGCTGGCGCGTGCGCCCGGGCCATTCCTCGGCAAACGTCTGCGCGACGATGCTGCCGAGTGAATGTCCGACGACCACCGCGCTCGGCACCTGCAGCCGCTCGAGCAATAACCTGATGTCGTAAGCAAAGTCGAAGCGTGAATAGCAGCAGTCCGGCTTGCTCGATGCCCCCTGGCCCCGCAGGTCCGGAATGATGAGACGAAACCGTCCCGAAAGGAAGGGCGCGATGGGCGCCCAGTCCCGCGCACTGTCGGTGTAGCCATGGAGCAGCACGATGGGTACCGCATCGCGCGGTCCGATGTCGACGTACGCCAGCGTCTCGCCATCGCTCAGTGCAATCAGGTGCTTGCCGGCATCGAAACGCTGGAGATACGCCTCACTGATTGCGGCGTGGGCCCCCAAGGGCGCGAGCATCGCCAGCCATAACGCCACCACGCTGCGGCATACTCTCATCGTGGTCACTGCTGTGCGCATTCACGCCCTCAATCATGCTGAGCCCAACTGTAGCCAAAATTCAGCGAGATCACCCGCGGCCTGATGGGCGTCTCGGTCAGAATGATCTCAGTGTCCGTGGTGAACAGGCTCTTGTCCACGTTCGTGAGGTTTGAGCCGTTGAGTGAAACGGTCCAGTTGCCTTCCGATACGCCCGCGGACGCGTCCACGGTCGTCCAGCTCGGCATCCTGAACCCGGTGAAATAGGTGGTCGAAGAGATCGATTGCGCCTGGTGCTGCAGGCCTCCCTGCACGAACCAGATATACGACGCCACCGGCCAGTCGTACCGGGCCCGGAGGTTCCACTTGAGCGGCGGCGACAGGGCCGTATCCTGACCCTCGGGACCGTAGGGATTCTGGATCGACGTCGGTACCCCGCCGACGTAGCGCGTGGTAAGCGGCTTGCCGTAATTCGGGCTCGCCGGATTGTTGTCCGTGAGGAAAGGCGAGTTGAGCTGATGACCGCTGTTGATCGCCGCCGACGCATCGACCGTGAGTCCACGCATCGGCCTCACCGCCAGCTGCAGTTCCGTACCGCGCACGCGGTACTTGGGTCCATTGATTGCAAAAATGAGATTGCCGAAGCCGCATTGCGGGCAGAAGAACTCCTGCTGTGCGTCGCTCCAGATATCGTTGTAGATGGAGCCGTTGAACATCAGGCGCTGATCGAACCAGACCGTCTTCCAGCCCACCTCCTGGTTGGTGAGGATGTCCGAGTTGTATGCCAGCGGCGTCAGGTATTGAGGTATTCCCTTCGCATCCGGCTCCTCCGCGGAGCTGCCTCGGTTGAATCCACCCGGGCGATAACCCTGCGAATACGTGTAATACACCATCGCCTGAGGCGTGATATGCCAGGTCAGATTGCCCCGGCCCAGGTGGCCGGTCTGCACCAGCGTGTGAATCTGGTTGTTGAAGTCCGTGCCGTAGGGAGAAGACGCCCCATCGGGCTGCCCGTCCGTGCCGCAAGGCGCGTAGTTGCCGCCTACTATCGGCACGTTCGCCAGCTGGCTCGCGCTGAATATCTTGCAGTAGAAACTGCCCACGTCGCCACCGGTCTCCGAGTCGTACATGTCGAAATAGCGGATACCCGCTGAGATCGTTAACGTATTGGGAATGATGTCGAAGCTCGATGAGACGTATGCCGCCCGCTGCTTCACCACTCGCTTGAAGTCGTCGAAGAAGCCGACGCTCGGACGATTGCCATAAATGTACGCCGGCGCGCCCGGCCACGACTGAACCGTGAGAAAGCAGCCGGAGGTCGGACCGCCCGGGGCGCAGTTCGGCAGGGTCTTGTAGCCCCACGCCGTGTCGTCCCAGATGTCGAGGTCACCATAAAAGATGCCCATGAGGCCGCGCAGCCGCCAGCTGTCCGGCGTGCTCAAGCGCAGCTCCTGCTGCACGTTCGTGTTGCGCTCGGTCTCGTTCCAATACGAGCTGGGCGAAGCGCAGGTCGCATTCGCGTTGCCCGACGTCGCGCTGTAGGACACTCCGGCGCACTGGTAGTAGTAGCCGAACCTGCCGCGCGCGTAGCTGGTGAGGTCCTGAGTCTGGTCGACGTTGCGATCGAGGTAGGAGCCGGAGTACACGAGGCTCAGCGGTCCCAGCTTGCCGTTCACGGTGAGCGCGGTATCGATGAACTTGTCCTTGTCGTAGGACGGGTTGAACAGGTTCACCGAGAGAGCCGGCAGCGCCACCGTGCCGACGGGCGCACCGGTGACGTCGTTCGTTTCCTCGCCCTCGGTGCCGTACGGCATGTCGTAAAAGACGCCCTCTGCGTCCATGTTCTGCGTCGTGACCGACAGGACGGCGTTCCAGTCGTCGTTCACCTTGTAGAGGAGCTCACCGCGAACTCCCTGGTAGGTGAGCGGATTGATCGCCTTCCCGGTCTGATTGTAATTGTTGATCGTGGGGCTCTGCGGAACGATGCCACCGTTCTCGTCCGCCAGGCCCAGATCCGTGGAGTTGCGCGCGAAGGTCGCCGGCAAATTGTTGATGTAGCCACCGCGGCGGTCGATGAACATGACCAGCCGGCCCGCCAGCTTGCCCTCGATCAGCGGCGCGTTGAGGACGGCGCTCTCGCTGTTGTTCGGATCGCCGTGCGCCGTGGTGCCGTAGCTCGCGTTGACGTCGACCGACGTCGTATCCAGCCGCGGCCTGTTGGTGATGTAGCGGATCACTCCCGCCTCCGCTCCCGCGCCGAAGAACATCTGCGGGCCTTCGTCGATCTCCACACGCTCGAGGTCGACCGCGTAGACATCCAGGTTGCGGGCCGGCAGCAGGGTCGATTGATCGTCGAGATAAGTCGCTACGTTCGGAAAGGGTCCGACCGAGCCCTGCCCTTCCGGGTCCTCGTTGGTCGACGAGAGCCCGCGCATGGTCACGATGTCGTTGCCGGCACCCAGGCTACCGTTGGTGACGTTCGGCACGTACTTGAGGTAATCCGCGAGCGTCTGCACGTTGAGCTGCTGCAGCGTCTGGCCCGTCAGCACCTGGATCGTGATGGGAACATTCTGCGCGTTCTCCGAGCGTCTCTGCGCAGTGACGATCACCTCCTGCAAGGTGGAGCTGGTGGCGGCGTCCGCGGACACCGGCGCGACCGGTCCGACAGCAGCGGCATCGGCAGCCAGCACCACGTGCGCCGCAGACGCGCTCAGAATGGCCGCAATCATCCGTGAGAGCTTGTGATTCGATTTCATGCGCCGACCTCCGCCCGCCGACAAGCTTTGTATTTCGACTTCACGACTCATCCCCCAAGTTGATCTGAAGCAGCGGCGGGCTCTTCTGCCCCCCTATGCCATCGGCACTCTCACATCTCCCGGCCGAGGAGGCTTTCCTCGTAGGGAAAGCGTGAAATGGGCTCGGCGCCCGTCGCGGTGATGAGGAATTCCTCCTCGAGCTTCACTCCCTCGCTGCCGCCGACTTCGCCGATGTAGCTCTCGACGCTCACGACCATGCCGACCTCGAGCACGCCCTGGCCGCCAAACTTGGCGAAGTCCTGCAGGTGCGCGATGTATGGGGTCTCGCCGTGCATGCCGACGCCATGCAGAACGGATGTGTAGCGCCGCTCGACGAACTGTTCGGGAATCCGCCAGGCCCGCTCGGCGACCTCCCGATAGCTCATTCCCGGCTGCAGGATCCCGGCGTTGTGCTGAATCTGCTCGTAGGCGAGCGCGTACAGTGTCTTCTGGTAGCCGCGTGGCCGCCCTGGGCCGCAGAAGAAGGTGCGTGAGAAATCCGCGTAGTAGCCGAAGCAACCGATGACGTCCGTATCGAGAGCCACGAGCTCCCCGGGCCGCACGCGCCGGCCGCTCGCCTCGCTGAACCACGGGTTGGTCCTCTGCCCTGAGGTGAGGAGCCGCGTCTCGATGAACTCTCCTCCCTGGCGAATGACCTCCCCGTAAAGCACCGCGAAGAGCTCCTGCTCGGAGATGCCCGGCCGCAGCGCCTCGCGCACGGCGGCGACGCCAAATTCCGTCGCAGCCATGCTGAGCTTGAGGCAGCTGACTTCCTCCACCGTCTTGATGCGCCGGACGTGCAGCAGCTCCTGCTGGCAGTCCGTCACCGTACAGCCCTCGGCTTCGAGCGCCAGCGCCAGCAGGTGCGCGCACCGGTCGAGGCCGACTTTCCTCGAGCCTCTGCCGTATTCGCGCACCAGATCGGCAATCTCCTGCGCGAACGGGCGCGCGGTCTCGGCGTCCCGCCCCCCTACCGATGACCATACGATCTTCGAGTGCCGCACTTCCTGCACGGTCTCGAGTCCGGTCGAGACGTGCGCGCTCTGGGGGTACTCGAAGAGCAGCACCGGCCCTTCGGTCGGCACGAAGAAGTAGCGCGTCGAATTGCGCAGGAAGTAGCCGAACATGTTACGCGAGCCCGTCGCATACCGTTGATTGAACGGATCGAAGAGCAGGAGCGCCGCGTAATCTTTCTCGCGCATCATGGCGCGCACTCGCTCGAGCCTGTCCGCGCGCAGACGCCGGGTATCGACGCTCGCCGGCTCGGTGTCGGTGAGCCAGAGGCCCGGACCCGCCTCGAGGCCAGCGTACGTGTTCTGCGCCACCGATGTCCCCCAACGGAATTGATTCGGGCCGATGATGCGGCAGCCCCGGAGCGCTTACCATTCAAAAGCTTGCAAGTTCGCCTTGCAAAAATGCAGCCGCTCGTGTGCACTCGGCGCGATTGCGGCGCCGTACACTTTTGTTTTCCCGGGGGTCAGCGCGAGTGCATTCCGGAAAGTTCGACTGGAGCGACTTGCGGCACGTCCTCGCTCTTGCGCAGCATCAGACGATGGCGGCAGCGGCCGGCGCCCTACGTATCCATCAGACGACTCTCAGTCGGCGCATCTTCGCGCTCGAGGCGCGTCTTCAAACACGACTCTTCGACCGTATCGATGGTCGATTCACACCGACCGCTCGCGGCATGGTCGTACTGCGCCGCGCGCAGGAAATGGAATCGGCGAGTCTCTCGCTGCACGATGACCTGGCACACGACCCGGCGCACGGCCGACCGATCGTGCGAGTCTCCGTGATTCAAACCTTCGTCACCGGCTTCCTCGCCTGCCACTTCGCCGACTTCCAGGCGCGGCACGCGGACATCGGGCTCGAGCTGATCTGCGAGAATCGGGATTCGGTGCTGGAGCACCGCGAAGCGGACATCGCCATCCGTTACGTGCGTCCGGCACAGGGTCAGTCCGCCGTGCGCAAGATCGGCGAGCTCGGATCCGCGGCATACGCGCCGAAGACGCTCCTTCGTCCCGGGATCGACTGGCGGCGGGAGCTGCCGTGGATCGGATTTGCGCATATCGCCGATCGCTGGCCGGAATTCCGCTGGATCGAGGCGAATGTCCCCGCCGAGCGCGTCGCCATGACCGTCAATGGCGGCCCTGCCTACACGGAAGTGGTTTCGCGAGGCTACGGCGCCGGGCTCCTGACCTGCATCGAAGGCGACGCCCGTCCGCAGTTGCAGCGCCTCAGCGGGCCGGCGCCGCTGATCGTGCGCGAGATCTGGATCCTCGTGTTGCCGGAGCTGCGCCGCAATTCCGCGGTTCGCAAGGTGCTCGACTGGATCATCGCCGTGACCCGGCGCGAGGCCAAGGGACTCCTGGGCTCGCCTTCCAGGGCCCATGCTCAGGCCGACTGAGCGTTGGCCGCGCCAGTCGCCGCGGCGGCCGCTGCGAGTCTCTCATCTGCCAACACATCGCGGGCCGACAGCCAGTAGTGCCACGCCGCCCAGAAGCCGGTCGGCACGAGACAGAGCATCGCGAGCCGCAGCGATTCCGCGTTGGCCACGTGGTGGGGCCCGAACCAGTCACTCAGGAGCCCGACCACCTGCGGCGCGATGACGAGGTTGCAGACGTTGGCGAGGAAGAGCAGCGTCGCGCAGTACATGGCGCGCATCTTCGGCTGCGCGAGATTGTTCAGGATTCCGAAGCCCGGACCGAGATACACGTAGATGGACGGCACGTATACCCAGAAGAGCGCCTGCGTGAGCGCCAGGGAATGGCTCGAGTAGATAATCGCCGTCGCGACGGTGGCGAGAGCGATGTTGAGGGCGAGGAGGCGTAGAACACGCCGCGCGTCGGAGAGCCACGGACGGGACAGCAGCCATGTGCTTCCGACCATCGCCGCGCAGCCCCCGAAGAGGTGTATCGGCCCGAGAATACCGCCGGCCTGCGCGACATTGAGCGAATAGCTGCGCATCAGGAAAGCGGGCGTCCACCACATGAGACCCCAACCCCACAGCGCGCTCAACGCCTGGGCGAGGATCGAATGCACGGCCGAGCGCTGGCGCCACATGAAGCTCATCGTCTCGAGGAAGGACGGCGCCGCGCGGCGATCGTCGCACTCATCGAGACAGCCGCGCCGTGGCTCGCGGATGCCGAACAGAACGAGGAGCCCGACCAGCACTCCCGGGATCCCGAGGGCGAGGAACATGCCGCGCCAGCCGAATCGGTAGGCAATCGCCCCGGCCACCTGCGAGCCGAGCCAGGCGCCGATCGGCGCTCCCAGGGAGAACACCGACAATGCCATGGGCCGGCGTGCCGGCGGAAAGAAATCCGACAGCATCGAGTTGGCGCCGGGTGTGCCCCCGGCTTCCCCGACACCCACGCCGATCCGCGCCCAGAGGAGCTGCCAATAAGTGCGCGCCACCCCCGTGGCCGCCGTCAACAGGGACCACGCGATGAGCGAGAGCCCGATGATCTTGCGCCGGCTGCGGCGGTCGATCAGCCACGAAAGAGGAAAGCCGAAAGTGACATAGAAGATGGCCAGCGAGCCACCGGTGAGGAAAGCGATCTTTGCATCCGAAAGATGCAGCTCTTTGCGGATGGGCTCGAGGACAGTGGATATCGAGTAGCGATCGGAGATGCTGAGCGTGTAGACGAGGCACATCATGATGGCGGCGTACCAGCGTTCCGCCAGCGAAGACTTGCGCTCTCCGGTGCGCTCGTCCGGGATCACCACCGGGTCCACGCTAGCCTGTACGTCGCTCATGCGGTCCGTCTCCCCGCACCTGCACGCCCGCCGGCTGGCTGGCATATGAAGCCGAATTCCGCGGCGCAGTGGGCAATTGCCTGATGCAGGCTCACCGCGAGACTGCGCCCGACCCAGATTTCGAATGCCGGCTCGCTCTGCGCGGTGTCATTCAGGCGCCACAAGATGACATTGACGTAGCCGCACACGGTCTGCGCGACCTCACTCACCCGAAAGCTTCGGCTGTGGATATCCATGGGGATCAGCTTGGCCAGTGTTTCGCGCACCTTCGGACCGCTGAGCCGAAGGATGCCATAGGCATCGCTCTGGTCGGCAACCGAGGCGCAGTCGCCGAGCAACGACCGCAAGGATTGCACCAACTCATTGCCCGCGTTGTCGCACGTAGCGAGCCAAGCGTCCGGGCCCACGCCCGCGATTCCGAAGTCACCGCGGCTCGCGCGTCGTGGCGCATTCGGCAGTTCGAGGTCGAAGTGCCCGCCAATGAGCTCCGACACTCTGGCGGTCTGCCCTCTGCGCGCCGCGATGCGCGCGATGCCGCGCCCTTCGATCTCGCCGGCGAGCACGCCGCGGCCGCTGCCGACCGCCGTTGGTAAACCCTCGAACGCCGAGGTCGCAATGCCTGTTGGTTGTGCGTGCATTCTCAGCTCTTCAACCGCTGGCCGTCCGGGTCGTAGAACACCGGATTCGTGACTTCGACCTCGATATCAGCGCCTGACAGCGGATCATGCGCCACGATCCGCTCGCCGATACGCTCGCCGATACGCTGCGGGCCAGCCAGGAAACCGAGCCCGATCCAGTGGCCCAGGGTCGGCGAGAAGGTCGCCGAGCTGAGGAAGCCCTGATCGTTCGCCAGGCTCGGCCGGGCACCGAGGCGCAGGAAATGGGCACCGGCGCGCAGTCGCGCGTCCGGCGCCGCGGGCTTCACGCCGATCAGTGCCGGTCGATCCGGCGCGCTCAGCGCCGGCCGGCCCGCGAGCACCCGGCCGATGTAGTCCTTCTTCGCCGACATCATTCGCCCGAGTCCCAGGTCCTGCGCCGTCGTGGTGCCATTGAGCTCAGCGCCGGCGACATGACCTTTCTCGATGCGCATCGTCCCGAGCGCCTCCATGCCGTAAGGTATGACTCCCAGTTCCTCGCCGGCCGTCATGATGGCGCGTACGGTCGCATCCCCGAGGCGCGCGGGCACGGCCAGCTCGTAGGCGAGCTCGCCCGAGAAGGAGATGCGGAACAGTCGCGCCGGCCGGCCCTGGAACGGAAATTCGGCGCAGGCGAGATACGGAAAGGCGGCATTCGCGACATCGATGCTGCCGCCGAGCAGCCGCTCGATGAGCGGGCGCGAGCGCGGACCGGCGATCGCAAACTGCGCCCACTGCTCGGTCACCGAGGCGAGCTGCACATCGAGCTCGGGCCAGAGTACCTGCCGCGCATGCTCGAGGTGCTGCAGCACCTTGGTCGCGTGAGCGCTCGTCGTCGAGAGCACGAAGTGATTCGGCGCCAGACGGGCCACGGTGCCGTCATCGAATACGATTCCGTCCTCACGCAGCATGATCCCGTATCGGGTCTTTCCCACGGGGAGGCTCGAGATCATGTTGGCGTAGATCCGGTCGAGGAATACGGCGGCTTCCGCGCCCTGTACGTCGATCTTCCCCAGCGTCGAGACGTCGCAGACACCAACGGCCGTGCGTACGCCGCGAACTTCCCGTACCAGCGTGCGCTTCCAGTCTCTCTCGCCGGCGAGCGGGAATGCCTTCGCCCGCCGCCACTCGCCCAGGTCGACGAAGGTTGCGCCGCGACTCTCCGCCCAGCGATGGCTCGGCGTGAGGCGGCAGGGCCTGAATTCCTGGCCGCGGTGCATCCCCGCCAGCGCGCCGATTGCAACCGGCGTGTACGGCGGCCGGGAGGTGATCGTCCCGAGGTCGGCGGGGCTTCGCCCGGTGAGGCCGGCAACGATGGCGTGCCCGTTGAGAGCCGACGTCTTCCCCTGATCGGTACCCATGCCCAGCGTGGTGTACCGCTTGAGCAACTCGGCCGAGTGAAAGCCTTCGCGCGCCGCGACGGCAACATCGTCGGTGGTCACGTCGTGCTGCGGGTCGACGAACGCTTTACCCCGCGAGCCTGGCACGAACCAGAGCGGTGCTCCAGCGACCGCCTCGCCGGCGACGCGCGCGGACCATTCTGCGGTTGCCGCGAATCCGGCGGCGCTTGCCGCCTCCCTGCCCGCCGCCGTCCCCGTGCGCAGCGCACCCGCCAATGAGAAGTCCCCGGCCGCCGCGCCAACGGCGATCATGCCTCGCGGCAAGTCGGCGGGCACGTACGCCGCGACACTCTCGGACCACCGCGGGCGGCCTCCCAAGTGGGTGGACAACGCCGTATTTGGATTCCAGCCTCCAGCAACCGCGAGAGCATCCGTTGCGATGCGCGTTATCCGCCCCCGCTCATCGCGCACATCCATCCCGCCGACTCCTTTGGCGCCATGAGCGTCGAGTGTCTGTGCGCCCAACATGATGCGCAGGCCACGCTGGGAGGCTTGCTTCTGCAGCGTCGCCGGAATTTCCCGGCGCGCATCGACCAGCACGGGCACATCGACATGCGCATCGATGAGGTCGAAAGCTGTTTTCCAGCCGTCATCGCAGGTAGTGAAGACCGCGGTGCGGTGCCCCGGCGTCACCCGGAAGCGATTCACATAGGTTCGTACGGCCGAGGCGAGCATGACACCGGGCCGGTCGTTGCCGCCAAACACGATCGGCCGCTCCAGCGCACCTGGGGCGAGCACCGTCCGTCGGGCGACGATCTTCCACAGTCGCTGCCGGGCCTGGTGCGCGGCGGGCGCAGGCAGATGGTCCGCCACGCGCTCGAGCGCCCCGAATATGTTGCCATCGTAGGCGCCGAAAACCGTGGTTCGGGTCAGCACCCGCACCTCGGGGAGTGCGGCCAGCTCGGTCGCGGTCTGCCGCGCCCAAAGCGCGCCGCCCGTGCCGTCGATCTCGTGGCGATCGCCATTCAGGCGTCCGCCGAGGACAAAGTCCTCGTCACAGAGGATCACGCGCGCCCCGGTCCTGCCGGCGGCGAGCGCGGCGGCAAGGCCGGCAGGGCCACCACCGACGACCAACAGGTCGCAAAAGGCGTGCGCTTTCTCGTACGAGTCCGGATCGGGCTTGAGGCTCGCGCGCCCGAGTCCCGCGGCCCGCCGTATGGCCGGCTCGTAGACTCTTTCCCAGAAGGCCGCCGGCCACATGAAGGTCTTGTAGTAGAAGCCGGCGATGAACACGGGCGACAGCAAGGAGTTGATCGCGCCCAAGTCGAGGGCGAGCGACGGTCAGCGATTCTGGCTGCGGGCTTCGAGGCCGTCGAAGAGCTCCACCACCGTCGCGCGTGTGTTGGGCTCGCGACGCGCCCCGGTCCGCAGCTCCACCAGCGCGTTGGGCTCTTCCGAGCCGGCCGTCAGGATTCCCCGTGGCCGGTGGTACTTGAAAGAGCGTGCGACGAGCCTGACCCCCGCTGCGAGCAATGCGGAAGCCAGAGTGTCGCCCGGGTGGCCGGCGTAGCGCTTGTTGTCGAAAGTGAAGGCGAGAGTCCGGTCGCGCCGGATCGCCCCTTCCCCGGGCAGGCGGTTTGGGCTCATTCGCGCGCCGTCTCCGTTGCGAGCTGCACGGCAAGAATCTGGTGAGTGCGGGTGTTGCGCGTGACTCGCAGCCAGGAGAGGCAGCCACCTGCGTGATACCACAACTCCCGATGCGGACCGGCGGGATTGTCACGCAGGTACACAGCCTCGTAGAAGCGGTCGGCGCGACTCTCGCTATCGGCGGGCGGATGGCGGAAGCCCGCGTCGCCGAGATACGTGAACTCGCTGACATCCCGCTCGCCGCAGAAAGGGCATTCGATGCGCATGGCCGAGTCAGTGCAGATTCGGTTGTGGCCCCTGCCCCTTCTCATCGAGCAGGTGGCCGGTGGCGAACCTGTCGAGACGGTAGGCGCGCGCCACTTCGTGGGGCTCGTCTCGCGCGAGCAGGTGAGCGAAACAATAACCTGACGCCGGGGTGGCTTTGAAGCCGCCGTAACACCAGCCGCCGTTCAGGTAGAGTCCGTCGATCGGCGTGCGGTCGATGATCGGCGAGCCGTCCATCGACATGTCCATGATGCCTCCCCAGGAGCGCAGGATGCGCACTCTCCCGATGGCAGGCATCAGCGCCATGCCGCTCTCGCAGACGTCCTCGACGGTCGGTAGGTTGCCGCGTTGCGCGTAGGAGTTGTAGCCGTCGATATTGCCGCCAAAGACCAGGCCCCCCTTATCCGACTGGCTGACATAGAAATGTCCGGCGCCGTAGGTGACGACACCGGGAACCAGCGGCTTGATGGCCTCCGACACGAACGCCTGCAACACGTGGCTCTCGATGGGCAGCCGCAATCCGGCAATGCGCGCCACGTTGGAGGTATTGCCGGCGACCGCCATGCCGATTTTGCGTGCCCTGATGT
>JBOIAB010000337.1:0-13403 GCA_050738635.1 Steroidobacteraceae bacterium | reverse complement strand
CCTCCTCGAGCTCGAGCAGCGCGAGCGCGAGCGCTCCGGCATCGCGGGGCTGAAGCTCGGCTACAACCGCGTGCAGGGCTTCTTCATTGAGATCTCGCGCAAGGACGCGGAGCGTGCCCCGAAGGATTACATCCGGCGACAGACGGTCAAGTCCGCGGAGCGCTTCATCACCGCGGAGCTCAAGAGCTTCGAGGATCGCGTGCTCGGCGCGCGCGAGCGGGCGCTCGCACGGGAGAAAGCGCTCTATGAGGACATCCTGACTCGGCTCACTGACTGGCTCGCGCCGCTACAGGCCACCGCTACCGCGCTGTCCGAGCTCGATGCGCTGGCGGCACTCGCGGAGCGCGCCTGCGTTCTACAGTGGACTGCGCCGCAGCTCGTGGCGGAGCCGCTGCTCGCTATCGGCGGCGGCCGCCATCCCGTCGTCGAGCGCTTCGCGAGTCCCTTCGTGCCAAACGATCTGCAGCTCGACTCCGCCCGGCGCATGCTCATCATCACCGGCCCCAACCTGGGCGGTAAATCCACCTACATGCGGCAGGCGGCGCTCATCACGATCCTGGCGCACCTCGGCAGCTATGTGCCGGCGGATCGCGCGGTCATCGGCCCCGTCGACCGCATCTTCACCCGCATAGGCGCGGCCGACGATCTCGCGGGAGGCCGCTCGACTTTCATGGTGGAGATGACCGAGGCCGCCAACATCCTGCACAACGCCACCGCCCGCAGCCTGATCCTAATGGATGAGATCGGACGCGGAACCAGCACTTTCGACGGTCTGTCGCTCGCCTGGGCGATGGCGCATCACATCGCGACGCGAATCAAATCGTTCACCCTGTTCGCCACGCATTACTTCGAGCTGACCAGCCTCGCAACTGAGGTAGAGGGCTGTGCCAACATTCATCTCGATGCCACCGAACACGGCGACGGCATCGTCTTTCTGCACGCAGTGAAGGAGGGACCCGCGAGCCGCAGCTACGGGCTGCAGGTTGCTCAGCTTGCGGGTGTGCCGCGCAACGTCATTGCCCAGGCCCGCCGTTACCTCGAGGCGCTGGAGTCACAGCGGGATCGCCTCGACGGCGCCGGCGGCAATGGAAGACACGGCGATCAGGGACAGAAGGAATTGCCCTTGTTCGCCGCGCCCGCGCCGCCCGATCCGCTGCGCGCGGCCGTGGCCGCGCTGGCTCCCGACGAGATGACCCCGAAAGCCGCGCTGGAGGCAATCTACATTCTGCGGCGGTTGCTCGAGTGAGCAGCAGTCTCACCTCAGGGAAAATCGCCCGTCCCTGAGGAACGAGCCCGTCTCCCGTGCCACTCGCGGTGACACCAACATACCCATGTGGCTGACCGGCAGCGTGATGTGATCTGCCGCGCCCGGCAGGCGGGTCTCGCTGACAGCTACCGTCCCGTCGCACTCCTCATCGAAACCGGCGACGAACTGCCCGAGCCCGATCGACTGGCTGCCGGCGATGATTCCGAGCGGTCGGCCGAAGGTCCAGTGCCGTTCCCGTGGGCGCAGCAACTCATCCGCCACCGACGGCCCCATGAGGGCACTCACGAATCGCAACTGCGCCGCCTGCACCGCGGCGCGGCTCTCGAGGCACGGCGTGCCGAGAAACACGACACGGCCGGGCGGCTGCTCGGGGTAGTGCTCGAAATAGCGGTAAATGACCAGCCCGCCGAGACTGTGGCCGACGAAATGCACTGCCGGCAGCTCGAGGGAGCGCACGAAGCTGCACAGATGGCCGGTGATCTCCTCCATGCCCCAGGTGCCGGCGGAGTAGGGAAAGGCGTGCACGTGCAGCCCGAAGTCACGCAGCAGCCGCTGCGCGAGCAGCAGCGACTCACCGCCGGGCATCCATAGCCCGTGCACGTAGATCACGTGGTGCGCAGCATCGTCTCTCATGGCGCAGGCATTTTACCGCGCCGCGCGCCGGCCAATGAAGCTATGCCGGGGGCGGCGTGCGCACGCGAATGTGCAGCTCGCGAAGCTGAGCCTCGCCGATTTCCGTCGGCGCATCGGTCATCGGGTCCGCGGCCGTCTGCGTCTTCGGGAAGGCGATGACCTCGCGGATGCTGTCCGCGCCGGCCATCAGCATCGCCAGCCGGTCGACTCCGAAAGCGATGCCGCCGTGCGGCGGCGCGCCGAACTTGAGCGCATCGAGCAGGAAGCCGAACTTGCGTGTCGCCTCCTCCGGCGCGATCCCCAGCAGATCGAACACGGTGGACTGCATCTCCTGCCGGTGGATACGCACCGAGCCGCCGCCGATCTCCGAGCCGTTCAACACCATGTCATAGGCCTTCGCGAGCGCCTTCTCCGGATCGGCACGCAGCGCCGCCGGATCGTCGATCTTGGGCGCGGTGAACGGATGGTGCATCGCGACCCAACGCCGCTCGTCGGCATCCCACTCGAACATCGGGAAGTCGACCACCCACAGCGGCCGCCAGCCCTGCTGCACGAGCTTCAGGTCCTGGCCGATCTTCAGGCGCAGCGCGCCGAGGGCATCGCATACCACCTTGGCGCTGTCGGCGCCGAAGAAGATGAGGTCGTTGTCCGCGGCACCCGTGCGCTCCAGAATACCTGCGACCGCCGCATCGCTCAGGAACTTGATGATGGGCGATTGCAGGCCGTCACGGCCGCGCGCACGCTCGTTGACCTTGATGTAGGCGAGGCCCTTGGCGCCATAGCGGCTGACGAACTCCGTGTAGCCGTCGATTTGTGAGCGCGGCATCGCGCCGCCGCCGGGCACGCGCAGCGCCGCCACCCTGCCCTTCGGATCCTTGGCGGGACCGGCGAACACCTTGAAATCGCAGTCCTTGACGAGGTCGGCGATGTCGGCGAGCTCGAGCGCAACGCGCAGATCAGGCTTGTCGGAGCCGTAGCGGCGCATCGCCTCTTCGAAGGTCATGCGCGGGAAGGGGTCGGGCAGCGCCACACCCAACACCTCCTTGAAGAAGGAGCGCGTGAGACCTTCCATGAGCTCCATGATCTGATCCTGAGTCAGGAAGGAGGTCTCAACGTCGAGCTGGGTGAATTCCGGCTGCCGATCGGCGCGCAGGTCCTCGTCGCGGAAGCAGCGCACGATCTGGTAGTAGCGGTCGAAGCCCGCGATCATCAGCAGCTGTTTGAAGATCTGCGGCGACTGCGGCAGCGCGAAGAACTTTCCCGGGTGCGTGCGGCTCGGGACCAGGTAATCGCGCGCGCCTTCAGGAGTCGCCTTCGTCAACATCGGCGTCTCCAGGTCGATGAAGCCGTGCCCATCGAGAAACGCACGCATGGCACGCGTAATCCGATGACGCAGCCGCAGACGCTGGTTCATCACGTCGCGACGGAGGTCGAGGTAGCGATACTTGAGCCGGACTTCCTCACCCACCTGCTCATCCAGTTGGAAGGGCAGCGGCTCCGAGCGGTTGAGAAGCTCCAGCTCCCCCGCCAGCAGCTCCACGCCGCCGGACGCCAGATTGGCGTTCACCGTACCGGACGGCCGCTCGCGGATCCGTCCCTTGACGCGGATGACGAACTCATTGCGCAGGCGCTCCGCCTCGCGGAAGAGCGCCGCCGCATCGGGATCGAAGACGACCTGCAGCAGCCCCTCGCGATCGCGCAGATCCACGAAAATGATGCCGCCGTGGTCCCGCCGCCGGTGTACCCAGCCGGCCACCTCGACCGTCTGGCCGATCAGCTTGCCGTCTACTTGTCCGCAATAGTGTGAGCGCATGAGAACGCGCGATGTTACGGACCGCCCGGAGGCGCCGCAACCAGAACCGCCGCGCCCTGGAGCGCGCCCTTGCGCAGCCGCTCGAGGGCAATATTGGCGTCGCTGAGCGGAAACGCCTCGACGGTCGGCTTCAGGGCGAGACGCTGCGCCAGCGCAAGAAATTCCTCGCCATCCGCCCGGGTGAGATTGGCGACCGAGCTGAGCGACCGCTCGCCCCAGAGGAGCTCATAGGGAAAGCGGGGAATGTCGCTCACGTGGATGCCGGCGCAGATGACCCGGCCGCCGCGCCGTACCGCGGACAGCGCCGCCGGTATCAGGGCGCCGGCCGGCGCGAAGAGGATCGCCGCATCCAGGGAGTCCGGCGGCGACCGGTCGGAGTCTCCGGCCCAGACCGCGCCGAGATCGCGCGCGAACGCCTGCCCGGCGAGATCACCCGGCTTGGTGAAGGCGAACACCCGTCGGCCCTGGGCGCGTGCGACTTGGGCCAGCAGGTGCGCGGCGGCGCCGAATCCATAGAGTCCGAGATTGGTGCCCTCACCGGCCGCGCGATAGGCGCGATAACCAATGAGGCCGGCGCAAAGGAGCGGCGCGAGCTGCGCGGCGGACGCGGCGGCGGGCAGGGGCAGGCAGAAGCGCGCGTCGGCGAGGACTTGCTCGGCGTAGCCGCCATCCACCGTATAACCGGTGAAGCGCGCGTACTCGCAAAGATTCTCCTGACCGGCGCTGCAATAGCGGCAGAGGCCGCAAGCCTGCGCGAGCCAAGGCACGCCGACGCGGTCGCCGGGCCGAAAGCGCGTGACCGCCGAGCCGGCCTCGGCGACACGACCGACGATCTCGTGCCCGGGGACGATGGGGTAGTGGATGTGCGGCAGCTCGCCGTCGAGAAGATGCAGGTCCGTGCGGCAGACGCCGCAGGCCTCGACGGTGATACGTACCTGCTGCGCGCCAGTGGGCGGCAGCGCAATCTCCTCCAGACGGAGGGGGTTGCCGGCGGCCGGGAGTCGCATCGCTTTCATTGGGGGTGCGGCCCCGCCTCGAGCTTCAGGCGGGCTTCGCCAGCTCGCGCTTGTGGGGGGCTGGTGGGACCACGACACCACAGGTAATGATCATCTTCATGGCGGCATCCACGCTCATCTGCAGCTCGACGATCTGCCGGCGCGGCAGGATCGCGAGATAGCCGCCGGTGGCGTTGAGGGCGGCGGAGATATAGACACACGCATGCGGCTCGCCCGTTCTCTCGCTGATCTCCGGGACGTCCTCCGCGGTCAGGAAGCCGAGGCTCCAGACGCCCGCGCGCGGGTACTCGACCATCACCACCTTGCGGAAGGAATTCGACTGCGAGAAAACGCTCTCGGCGAAGCTCTTGACGCCGCCATACACGCTGCCGACGATCGGAATGTGGTGCAGCAGATCCTCGCCCCACACGAGCAAGCGTCGGCCGATGAAATTGGTTCCCAGGAGACCGGTCAGCAGCAGCACGATGAGCACGAAGACGGCGCCGAGCGCGGGCAGCGCCAGGCCCATGAGCCCCTCGGGCCGATAGCTGGACGGCAACGGCAGGAGCAGCAACGTCCTGTCCGCCAGGTGGAAGAGGAAGCTCACGACCCAGAGGGTGGCAATGACGGGCAGCCAGATGAGCACGCCCGCCACCAGATAGCGCCGCAGCGGCGAGCCTTTCTTCTTCGTCGGAGTGCTCAACGGCTTACCGCCTCGAGCCCCGCTTCGCGGGCTTTGCCCGAGCCGCGGGCTTCGCTTTGCCCCGCGACGCCGCCGGCCGGCTTACCTTAGTCGCAGCCGGGCGCTTGCGCGGCGCCGCGGCATGATGCTTTGTCGCCGCGGCGCCGGTCGTCACGCTGGTTGCTGTTCCGCTGCTCGTTCCGCTGCCGGCCTTGGGCTCCGCCGGCTTGGCCGGAGTCTCGGCGGCGGGCGTCTTGCTCTCCGCCTTCGACTCCTCCGTGGCGGGCTTTGCCTCGTCGCGCTCGACGGCGAGATTGCGCTTGCCCTCCTTGTCGGTCTTGAAATCGGTCTCGTACCAGCCGCTGCCCTTCAGGCGAAACACCGGCGCGGACACCAGTTTCTGCATCGTTCGCTTGCCGCAGGACGGGCACTTCACGAGCGGCGGATCGCTGATCTTCTGCATCAGCTCGGTGTAGAACTTGCAGCTCTGGCACTCGTATTCGTAGAACGGCATGGCTTTGAGTTGTAGGTCCGGGGAGAGGTCCCGCGCGATTATAGTCAGGCCGCCTTGTTGAAGACGATCTGTCCATCGCGCGCCGTGGCGCGGATGCGCGCACCCGGGGCGAACTCGCCCTTGAGGATCCGCTGGGCGAGCGGATTCTCGATCTGCTGCTGGATGGCGCGCTTCAGCGGCCGGGCGCCGTACACGGGGTCGAAGCCCGCCTCGCCGAGCAGGTCGCGCGCTTTGTCGTCGAGCGTCAGGTCCATGTCCCGCTCCTGCAGGCGCTTGCGCAGGTAGATGATCTGAATGTCGACGATCGCACGGATCTGCTGCGTGCCGAGCGGATGGAAGACGACGATGTCGTCGATCCGGTTGATGAACTCCGGGCGGAAGCTCTGCTGCACGATCTCCATCACGGCGCTTTTCATGCGGCTGTAGTTCTTCTCCCCGGCGTGCTCCTGGATCACCTGGGAGCCGAGGTTCGAAGTCATGATGATGACCGTGTTGCGAAAGTCCACGGTGCGTCCCTGACCGTCGGTCAGGCGGCCGTCGTCGAGCACCTGCAGCAGCACATTGAAGACGTCGGGGTGCGCCTTCTCGACCTCGTCGAGCAGGATCACCGCATAGGGGCGGCGCCGGATGGCTTCCGTCAGATAGCCGCCCTCCTCGTAACCGACATAGCCCGGCGGAGCGCCGATGAGCCGTGCCACCGAGTGCTTCTCCATGAACTCCGACATGTCGATGCGCACCAGCGCATCGTCGGTGTCGAAGAGAAACTCGGCGAG
This sequence comes from Steroidobacteraceae bacterium, assembly GCA_050738635.1. Lineage (GTDB taxonomy): Bacteria > Pseudomonadota > Gammaproteobacteria > Steroidobacterales > Steroidobacteraceae > 13-2-20CM-66-19. The sequence goes on along the minus strand of JBOIAB010000337.1, from coordinate 6,726 downwards.
CGCCTTGCAGAGCTCGGTCTTGCCGACCCCGGTGGGCCCCAAGAAGAGGAACGAGCCATTCGGCCGACGCGGATCGGAAAGGCCGGCGCGCGAGCGGCGGATGGCATTCGAGACGATCTTGAGCGCCTCGTCCTGACCCACGACCCGGCGCCCCAGCGCCTCCTCCATCCGCAGCAGCTTCTCCTTCTCACCCTCGAGCATCTTCGAGACCGGGATGCCGGTCCACTTGGCGACGACCTCGGCGATCTCCTCCTCGGTCACTTTGTTGCGCACCAGCTGCGGCGCTTTGTCCTCGGCCGCCGCGGCGGCGGCCAGGCGCTTCTCGAGCTCCGGAATCTTGCCGTATTGCAGCTCCGCCATCCGGCCGAGATTGCCGGCGCGGCGCGCTGCATCCAGCTCCAGGCGCACCCGATCCAGCTCCTCGCGGATGTGCGCCGCGCCCTGCAGGGTCGCTTTCTCGGATTTCCACACTTCCTCGAGGTCGGAGTATTCCTTCTCCAGCCCGTGCAGAGTTTCCTGCAGCGCTGCCAGCCGCTTGCGCGAGGCTTCGTCCTGCTCCTTCTTCAGCGCCTCCCGCTCGATCTTGAGCTGAATGATGCGCCGCTCGAGGCGATCGAGCGCCTCGGGCTTGGAGTCGATCTCCATGCGGATGCGCGCGGCGGCCTCATCGATCAGGTCGATCGCCTTGTCGGGAAGCTGGCGGTCCGCGATGTAGCGGTGCGACAGCGTGGCCGCGGCGACGATCGCCGGGTCGGTGATGTCGACGCCGTGGTGAACCTCGTAGCGCTCCTGCAGTCCGCGCAGGATCGCGATGGTGTCTTCGACGGAGGGCTCGTTGACCAACACCTTCTGGAAGCGCCGCTCCAGCGCAGCATCCTTCTCGATGTACTTGCGATACTCATCCAGCGTCGTTGCGCCGACGCAGTGCAGCTCGCCGCGCGCCAGCGCCGGCTTCAACATGTTGCCAGCATCCATGGCGCCTTCGGCCTTGCCGGCGCCCACCACGGTGTGCAGCTCGTCGCTGAAGAGGATGATCTGCCCTTCCTGCGTGGCCAGGTCGTTGAGCACGGCCTTGAGACGCTCCTCGAACTCGCCGCGAAACTTCGCGCCCGCGATCAGCGAACCCATGTCGAGCGCCAGGATGCGCTTGTTCTTCAGTCCCTCGGGCACCTCGCCGTTGATGATGCGCTGCGCCAGACCTTCGACGATCGCGGTCTTGCCGACGCCCGGCTCGCCGATGAGCACGGGGTTGTTCTTGGTGCGACGTTGCAGCACCTGAATCGTGCGGCGAATCTCGTCGTCCCGGCCGATCACCGGATCGAGCTTGCCCGAGGAAGCGCGTGCCGTCAGATCGACGGTGTATTTTTCCAACGCCTGCCGGCTCTCCTCGGCGTTGGGGTCGGCGACCTTCTCGCCGCCGCGCACCTCCTCGATTGCCTTCTCCACCGCGCCGCGCACCACGCCGGTGTCGCGGAAGATGCGCGCCAGATTGCGGTCCTCGAAGGCGGCGAGCACGAAGAGCTCGCTCGAGATGAACTGGTCACCGCGCTGCTGCGCGAGCTTGTCGGTGACGTTGAGGATGCGATTGAGGTCGCTGGAGACGTGGATCTCTCCGGGCGTGCCTTCAACCTTGGGCAGGCGGTCGAGGGCTGCCCCCAGCTCGGAGCGCAGCCGGTTGACGTCCGCCCCCGCCTTGATCAGCAGCGGCCGAACGGTACCGCCCTGGCTGTCGAGGAGGGCGAGCAGCACATGGGCGGGCTCGAGAAACTGATGGTCGCGGCCGAGAGCGAGCGACTGGGCATCGGCCAGCGCCTGCTGGAATCGGCTCGTGAGCTTGTCCTGCCGCATCGGGGGAGACCTTCAAGGGGGTTCGGATAGCGCCAAAATTGGGGGTGAATCGCCTATTGTTCAAGCGCTGGGACGCGCCAGATCAAGGCCGCCATGCGGCCGCAGCGGCCGTCGCGACGGTAGGAGAAGAAGCGCCCGGGGTCCGCGTAGGTGCACCAGCCTCCGCCGTAAACTGCCTCGAGGCCGACAGCAGCCAGTCTACGCTTCGCGAGCCCGTAGAGGTCGCACTGCCACCGCCCCCGCGGGTTTGCCGTGAACTCGGCCGCGGCTTGTCTGTCGGCGGCGAGAAACGCGGCGCGGACCTCCTCCCCGACCTCGAAGTGCGCCTGTCCGATCGCCGGCCCCAGCCAGGCGAAGAGTCGCTCCGGCGGCACGCGCATCGCCCGCACCACGGCTTCCAACACACCGCCCGCCAGGCCGCGCCAGCCGGCATGCGCCGCGCCGATCACACCGCCGTCAGCGGCGGCAAACAACACGGGCATGCAGTCGGCCACTTGGATGGCGCAGATCCGGCCGGTCGCGTGCGTCACCACGCCATCCGCCGGCGCGAGGGTGCCGTCCGAGCCCTCTGCCTCGAGGTCAGCGACACGCGCGCCGTGCACCTGCGTGAGCCACGCCGGTTCGGCTGGCAGGTCGAGGCGCTGGCGCAGGCGCCGGCGATTCTCCGCCACCGCGCCCGGCTCGTCGTCAACGCGCGATCCGAGGTTGAAGGAGTCCAGCGGCGGCTGACTGACACCACCCGTGCGCAACGTGAAAGCGGCGCGCACGCCCGCGGGCGCCGGCCAGTCAGGCACGATGAGATCAGCGCCGCTCACCGCTCAGACTCCGCGAGCCGCTGATCCTGATCGAGCGCCGACACCAGTCGTGCCAGGTCATCGGGAAGCGGGGCTTCCCACGCCATGGCGCGACCCGTCATGGGGTGAGCGAGAGCCAGCCGGACCGCATGCAGTGCCTGACGCGGGAACGCATTGAGCGCCTCAGTCAGAGCCGTGCTGCAGCCAGCGGGTAACCGCCGGCGGCCGCCATATACCGGGTCACCCACGATGGGATAACCGATATGAGCGAGGTGAACGCGGATCTGATGCGTCCTCCCCGTCTCGAGTTGCACGCGTAGAAGGGTGTGGTCGCGATATCGCGTGACGATGCGGTAGTGAGTAACGGCTTCGCGTCCGTCATTGCGCACTGCCATGCGCGTGCGTTGCGTACGGTGACGCCCTATTGGGGCCTCCACGGTGCCGCCGCCCGTCATCGCGCCATTGCAAATCGCAAGGTAAATGCGCTCAATTTCCCGCTCCGCCAGCGCAGCGACGAGCCGCGAGTGGGCCTCAAGCGTCCGCGCGACGACGAGCAGCCCGCTCGTATCCTTGTCGCGGCGATGCACCAGCCCGGCGCGCGGCACCAGGGCGAGCTTCGGATCGAGGGCGAGCAATGCGTTCTGCAGCGTCCGGCGAGGGTTCCCGGCGCCAGGGTGCACGACCATTCCTGCCGGCTTGTTGATGACGAAGAGGGCGCGATCCTGATGGACCACCGCCAGCGCCTGCGCTTCCGGCATTACCCGCGCGTCCGGCTCCAGCCGCGCCGCAACCTCGACCTGCTCGCCCCCCAGTACCTTGTCCTTCGCTCGCAGCCGCCGCCCGTCCACGAGAATGGCTCCCGCCTCGATCCATCCCTGCAGGCGCGCGCGGGAATACTGCGGCAGCGCGCGGGCGAGGGCCTGATCGAGCCGCAGGCCGGTGGCATCCCCGGGCAGCACCAGGGAATGCTTGCGGAACTCCCCGGAGTCCGCTGAGTCCGAAGGGCTGCCGGTGGATTCGCTATACTCCCGCGCCATGCTCAATCTCGTTTCCCGTCATCGCCGCTCCGAACGGACGGCAGGCCCCGTACGTGTTCTCATCTTTGCCCTCTGCACCAGCGCCCTCGTGCTGACCGGCTGCGCCCATCGCAAGCACGAGCAGTCGACTCCCCAGGTGCTCTACCAGCGGGCCACGCATGACATGGACGAGTACAATTTCAACGGCGCCATCAAGACCTTCGAGCAGCTGACGGCGATCTTCCCGTTCACCGATCAGGCGCACCAGGCGCAGCTCGATCTCATTTACGCATATTACCGCGCGGGCGAGACCGATTCCGCCATCGACGCCTGCGAGACCTTCATCCGCGAGAACCCGACCCATCCGCGCGTCGACTACGCCTATTACATGGAAGGCCTGGTGAACTTCGAGAAGCAGCCGAACCCCATCGAGAAGCTGTTCCACGTCGACCTCTCGAAGCGCCCTCCCACCACGGCAAACAAGTCCTTCGCCGCCTTCCGCACGGTCGTGAGCGAATACCCGAAGAGCGCCTACGCCTACGACGCCCGGCAGCGGATGATTTACCTTCGCGACCGGCTGGCCCGGTACGACGTCGAAGTCGCGAGGTACTACCTGAAGCGGGGTGCCTACATCGGCGCCGCGCGCCGGGCCAAGCTGGTCATCGACGATTACGAGGGCGCGCCCGCCACGAGAGACGCGCTCGCGATCATGATCGTCTCCTACGACCGGCTCGGCATGACGGCTCTCGCCGACGAGTCCCGCAGGGTCTACGCGGCCAACTACACAGGTCAGGTGGCCGTGGTCGCGGCCGCGGTCCAGCGGCACTGGTGGCACTTCTGGTAGGCGCTAGCGCCGGTAGCCATTGGTGATGGGGTAGCGCCAGTCGCGCCCGAAGGCGCGGCGGCTCACTCTGACTCCCGGGGGCGCTTGGCGACGCTTGTACTCGTTGCGCTTGACGAGGTCGAGCACCCTGCCGACCGTGGCACGATCGAAGCCGCGCGCCTCGATCTCATCCACCGACAGATCCTCCTCGATGAAAGCCTCGAGGATCGGGTCCAGGATCTCGTACGGCGGTAGGGAGTCGGAGTCCTTCTGCTCGTGACGCAGCTCCGCCGACGGCGCCCGGTCGATCACCCGCTGCGGGATGACCCTGCGCAAGCCGTTGCGGTAAGCCGCCAGACGGTAGACCAGCAGCTTGCTGCAATCCTTGATGGGCGCGAAGCCGCCGGCCATGTCGCCATAGAGCGTGGCGTAGCCCACCGCCATCTCGCTCTTGTTGCCGGTGGTGAGCAGCATCCGGCCGGTCTTGTTGGAGATGCCCATGAGGAGCAGCATGCGGCAGCGCGACTGGATGTTCTCCTCCGTCGCATCTGCTGGCCGCCCCGCGAACTCGTCCTGCAGCGCGGCGAGCGTCGCCTCGAACATGCCTTCGATCGAGAGCTCGCTGTATTTGACGCCGAGCAGACGCGCCTGCTCGGCCGCATCCTGCAGGCTCATGGAAGAGGTGTAGCGCGAGGGCATCATGACGGCATGCACCCGATCCGCGCCGAGCGCATCGACTGCGATTGCCAGTGTCAATGCGGAATCGACGCCTCCGGAAAGTCCCATCACGACGCCCGGGAAGCCGTGCTTGTTGACGTAGTCCCGTACCCCTAGGACCAACGCACTGTAGACAGTCGCGTCATCGCCCAACTCCGGGGCAACGTCCGTCGGGACAGGCACCACCTTCCCGCGCCCATGACGCTGGAAATCGATGAAGTAGGTCCCTTGCTCGAAGGCCGGCGCGCGCATGACGAGCTCTCCCTGCGCATCCATCACAAAGGAATTGCCGTCGAATACCAGCTCGTCCTGCCCGCCCACCATGTTGACGTACACGATGGGGAGGGCCACGTCGGCCACGCGCGCGCGCACCACGGACTCCCGCTCGCGCTGCTTGTTGCGCTCATAGGGGGATGCGTTGATGACGACCAGCAGTTCCGCTCGATCCGACCGCGCAAGCTGCGCAGACTCCGGCTCCCAAACGTCCTCACAGACGAGGAGGCCTACCCGAAAGCCCTTGCACTCCACCACTGTCGGCTGCGCGCCTGCGTGGAAGTAGCGCTTCTCGTCGAACACCTTGTAGTTGGGCAACTCAGCCTTGCGGTGGATTGCTGCGACCGCACCGTCCGCGATGAGCGCGGCGGAGTTGTAGATGGTCGAGCGCGTGTACTCCGGATAGCCCACCATGACGCTGACGCCCGGCACCTGACGGCAGACCTCGTCCAATCCCGACTCGATCTGACGGCGGAAGCCGCGGTGAAACAGCAGATCCTCCGGCGGATAGCCGGAGAGCGTCAGCTCGGGGAATGCGACCAGATCGGCCTGGTGGTCGCTGTGTGCGGCGCGCGCGCATTCGATCACGCGCGCCGCATTTCCGTGCACGTCGCCGACCAGCAGGTCGAGTTGCGCGAGCGCGATGCGGAGCGACTCGTTGCCAGGCCCCGTCCCTGCGCCTCGCCCTTCGGGCCGGCTGTCGCCGTCCAAAATCGCTCCCGACGATTTGGTCATGCGACCCCTAGCGGCGCTTGCCCTTGCGCACGGCGGCCGATTTCTTCTTGCCGGCCGTGCGGCCGGCCTTGCTGCGCCGCAACGCCGGCGCCGGCTTCGCCGCCCGCTTCACGGGCGTTGCCGCAGGTTTCCTGGACTTGCGCGCCGCCTTGGGCGCCGGTCGTGCCGCCACCGGCGGAGTTGCCGCGGGACGCATGAGTTTGGCCTTGGCGCTGGCGCGACGGCGACGCAGTAGCTCGTTCATCGCGCTGCCGAGCTCCGCGGGTGACTTGACGGTGCGCACACCCGCCGCTTCAAACGCTGCGTACTTGTCTGCCGCCGTGCCCTTGCCACCAGCGACGATGGCCCCGGCGTGGCCCATCCGTTTGCCCGGGGGTGCGGTGACGCCCGCGATGTATGCCACCACCGGCTTGCTGACGTAGTGGCGGATGAATTGCGCGGCCGCCTCCTCGTCGCTGCCGCCGATCTCACCCACCAGGATGATGCCCTCGGTACCAGGGTCGCGCTCGAAGAGCTCGAC
>JBOIAB010000336.1:0-5817 GCA_050738635.1 Steroidobacteraceae bacterium | reverse complement strand
CAGGACGCCGAATTTTCCTGGGAATTTCACGTCCTCAATCCCCCGGCTTTAGTGTCAGAAGTGCAGCCACATTGGCGTGAAGTGTATGTGCAACGGCCCTGACAGTGTCACTCGGCGACGCGACTTGATACCTTTCATTCGAGGTCAATGTACAGCCGCGGGAGTGACTAAGAGCGCGTCTCCTGCTCGCCCTGAACGGCGAGGTTTCCGACGCGGAGAGATCAGATGAGTGGGGGCAAAATGGACCTCAAGGCGCGGCTGCGCAAGGCGCGGGTGCTGGTCGTTGGCGATGCGATGCTCGACCGCTACCTGTTCGGCGAGGTGGAGAGGATTTCGCCGGAGGCGCCGGTGCCGGTGGTCCGTGTCACCAGAGAGGAGCATCGACTGGGTGGCGCGGCGAACGTCGCGCTGAACGTCAAGGCCCTCGGTCCGGGGGTGACGCTGGTCACGGTCGTGGGACAGGATGAGCCGGCGCGAACCCTCGAAGGGCTGCTCAAGACTCAGGCGGTGGAAGTCGTTCTGGGCAGAGACCCGAAGCTGTTCACGTGCGTGAAGCTGCGGGTCATCGGCCGCGCGCAGCAACTGGTGCGCGTGGACTTCGAGAACCAGCCGGACCACGAGGTGTTGGCCGACATGCTGTCGGATTTCGCGCGCGTGCTGCCACACCATGACGCCGTGCTCTTTTCCGACTATGGCAAGGGTGGCTTGACGCACATTCCGCGCATGATCGAGCTGGCGCGGGCGGCGGGCAAAGCCGTGCTGGTGGACCCGAAGGGCGATGACTACGGCCGCTATGCGGGGGCGACGGTCGTGACACCCAATCGCGCCGAGCTGGCGCAGGTGATCGGCAGCTGGAAGTCCGAGGCGCAGCTCGAAGAGCGGGTGCGGCAACTGCGCGAGACGCATCGCCTCGGGGGCGTGTTGCTCACGCGCAGCGAAGAGGGGATGTCGCTCTTCGATGCCTCGGGCCACATCCAGGTACCTGCACAGGCGCGGGAGGTGTTCGACGTGACTGGCGCGGGCGACACGGTCATTGCGGCGCTTGCCGCGATGTTGGCTTGCGGTATGAGCCTGCGAGAGGCCATGCCCATCGCGAACCGCGCGGGTGGCATCGTCGTCGGCAAGTTCGGTACCGCGACGGTGAGCTACGACGAGCTTTTCCAATGAAAGTCGTGGTAACCGGCGCCGCCGGCATGGTGGGCAGCAACCTGGTGCACGGACTCAACGCGATCGGCATCGACGATGTGATCGCGGTGGATGATCTCACCGAGGGCGCGAAATTCCGCAATCTGCTCGGCGCGAGCCTGAGCGACTATTTCGATCGCAACGAATTCTATGATCGCTTCGCCCTGGGGGAGCTGGGCCACATCGATGTGGTGTTTCACGAGGGGGCCTGCTCCGACACGATGGAGCACAACGGCCGCTACATGTTGGAGAGCAACTATCGCTGCTCGCGGGACCTGCTCGATGTCTGCCAGGGCCGGGGGACGCGGCTCCTCTACGCCTCGTCCGCCGCCACCTACGGCGGCAGCTCCGTGTTCCGGGAGGCGCCGGAGAACGAGAAGCCACTGAACGTATACGGCTACTCGAAGCTCCTCTTGGACAATATCGTGCGCCGCGCGCTGCCGACCGCCCGGTTCCAGGTGGCGGGTTTCCGCTACTTCAACGTCTATGGACCGCGGGAGCAGCACAAGGGGCGCATGGCGTCGGTGGCGTTCCATCACCTCGAGCAGTTGCGCGAGGCCGGCAAGGTAAAGCTCTTCGGTGAGTATGGCGGCTACGGTCCGGGGCAGCAGATGCGCGATTTCGTGTTCGTGGACGATGTCGTCGCGGTGAATCTGTGGTTCCTTCGGCATCCGGAGCGCAGCGGTATCTTCAACGTCGGCACCGGCAGGGCACAACCCTTCAATGACGTGGCGCATGCGACCATCAATGCGGCGCGCGCGCAGCGTGGCGAGGCGCCGCTCAGCCTGGAACAGCAAGTCTCCCAGGGCCTGATCGAATACGTCCCCTTCCCAGAGGCGCTGGTCGGCAAGTATCAGTGCCACACCCAGGCTGACCTGACGTCATTTCGCGCGTCCGGCTGCGACGTCGAGTTCGTCGATGTGGCGACGGGTGTGCGGCGATACGCGGGATGGTTGAAAGGACAACTCGCGCCCTGAAATGTGGCGAATGGCCCCACAATTGCGTGCTTCAGGCCGAAATGTGGGGTGGCGGTGCTCGCTTCGTCGCGAGATGATGATCACGGCCGGAGGTGATCCGGCAGAGCCCGCCGCGAGGAGCGTTTATGAGTGCGTTCTACCTGGAGATGATTGCGATCAATCCCAAGCGGGAAGAGATCCGCTCGGAGCCCGTGCGCGTCATGGTGGATTCCGGCTCGGAGCTCAGCTGGATGCCTGCTGACGCACTCACGCGCGCTGGCATCACTTCGCGTCGCAAGAGAGACTTTCGCGTGGCCGACGGCCGAATCATGAGCCGGGATGTGGGGTATTGCATTCTGGAAGCCCAAGGTTTCGTTACTACCGACGAGGTGGTCTTTGCCGAGCCTGGCGATATGCATCTGCTCGGCGTCCGCACGCTCGAAGGCTTTGGCGTGGTGGTCGATGCGATCGCTCATCGACTTCTGAGCACGTTCACCATCGTGGCTGGCGCCGCGGCTTGATCGCGATCGATGTCGGAGCTACCGGCCTCATTGAGTCACAAGCTCGTCCCGGCGGCTGAAATCGTCAGCCGGAACTGGCCGCGCCCGCTAGTCTTCACCAACGGCGTGTTCGACGTTCTGCATCGCGGTCACGTCGTCTACCTTGCGGCCGCTCGCGAGTTGGGCACCGCGCTGCTCGTCGCAGTCAATAGCGACTCGTCGGCACGGCAGCTCGGGAAGGGGCCCGGCCGGCCGCTCACCTGGCACGGCGATCGGCTACTGGTGGTCGCGGCGCTCGAGAGCGTTTCCTTCGTCACCACCTTCGACGAGCCAACTCCGTGTGAGTTGCTGCGGCGCTGCCGGCCTGACGTGTACGTCAAGGGGGGTGACTACGACATCGAGACACTGGAGGAAACCCGCCTCGTGCGCAGCTGGGGTGGCCGCTCCGTGACCATTCCATTCGTGGAGGGCTACTCGACCAGCGCGCTCGTCAAACGTATCCGCGGCGGCTCGTGAGCCGCAAGGCGGCGTTCATCGACCGGGACGGAGTGCTCAATGAGGAGCGCGCCTTCGTTCATCTGATCGCCGACTTTGCGCTCATAGGCGGGGCGATCGAGGCGCTGCGGCTGTTGCAGACTGCGGGATATCGGCTGGTGGTGATCACCAATCAATCAGGGATCGCGCGCGGGCTTTACTCGGAGGCCGACTACCTGGCCCTTACCGGGTACATGCGCGCGCAGCTTGCAGCCGCAGGGGTCGTCCTGGATGCGGTCGAGTACTGCCCCCATTTGCCGGACGCGCCAGTCGAGCGTTACCGCCTCGATTGTGACTGCCGCAAGCCCAAGCCCGGCATGCTGCGCCGCGCCATCCGGGCCCTCGATCTGGAGCCCGGGGCGTCCCTTCTCGTGGGTGACCGGCTATCGGACATCGAAGCCGGTCGCGCTGCTGGCATAGGCCGCTGCTTCCTCGTACGGACGGGATGCGCTCTGTCCGACCAGGCCGCGGCGCAAGCGGACGCCGTCTACGATGATCTGCTCGCCTGTGCCAGGTCCTTCGTGGCAAGCTCTCGCTAAAGCGCAGCAGAGGTATCAAGAACTTGAAAGGCATCGTTCTAGCCGGCGGCGCGGGCACGCGGCTACACCCGGTGACCCTGAGCATCAGCAAGCAGCTCCTGCCGGTCTACGACAAGCCGATGGTCTACTACCCGCTGGCAGCGCTCATGCTGGCCGGGATCAGGGACATCCTGCTCATCTCGACGCCCGAGGACCTACCGCTCTTTCGCCGGCTGCTGGGTGATGGCGCCAAATGGGGGATCTCGCTGAACTACGCTGAGCAGCCGCGCCCGGAGGGGCTGGCGCAAGCGTTTCTCATCGGCAGGCGGTTCGTCGGCAAGGAGCGCGTCGCGCTGGTCCTCGGTGACAACATCTTCTACGGCCACGGGCTGCCGGAGCAGCTCGAGGCTGCCGCAGGGCGCGCCGAGGGCGCGACGGTGTTCGCCTATCGGGTGCGGGACCCGGAGCGGTACGGTGTCGTGCAGTTCGATGCGGCGGGCCGGGCGCTCGACATCGAGGAGAAGCCCGCGCAGCCGAAATCGCATTTCGCGGTGACCGGCCTTTATTTCTACGACAATCAGGTGCTCGACATCGCCGCGGCCCTCAAGCCCTCCGCGCGTGGCGAGCTCGAGATCACCGACGTCAACCGCGAGTATCTCGAGCGTGGCGAGCTGCGGGTGGAGCAGCTGGGTCGCGGCGTGGCCTGGCTCGACACCGGCACCCATGAGTCGCTGCTTCAGGCCTCCATGTTCATCGAGGCGATCGAGACCCGGCAGGGGCTGAAGGTCTGCTGCCCCGAGGAGATCGCGTATCGCAAGAGCTACATATCGGCCGATCAGTTGCTGTCACTGGCGCAGCCGCTCGCCAAGACCGCATACGGCGCCTACCTGCTCGACATTTTGAAGGGAAGCGCCTGATATGGAATTGGTTCCGACCGCCCTCCCCGAGGTGATGCTCATCCGCCCGAAAGTGTTCGGCGATGCGCGCGGTTACTTCATGGAGTCGTGGGAGGAGCGCAAGTTCGCGGCCGCAGGGCTCGACGTGAAGTTCGTCCAGGACAACCATAGCTTCTCGGCACGGCACATCCTGCGGGGACTTCACTACCAGATACGCCAGCCGCAGGGTAAGTTGGTGCGCGTCGTGACGGGTACCGTTTACGACGCCGTCGTCGATATTCGCCGCAGCTCGCCAACATTCGGCAGGTGGGTTGGCGTGGTGCTCTCGGCGGAAAACCACGACATGCTCTGGGTGCCTCCCGGCTTCGCGCATGGCTATCTGGTGCTCAGTGACCATGCCGACTTCATATATAAGGTCACCGATTTCTACGCCCCGGCGCACGAGCGGGCGATCCGCTGGGACGATCCTGAGATCGGCGTGAAGTGGCCGCTACCCGTGGGCGCGGAGCCCGTGCTTTCGGGTAAGGACTCCGTGGCTACCGCTTTTCGTGATGCGGAGGTCTATCCTTGAGTTTGCCTGCGCCGCCGAAAACGAAGGTCCTGATCACGGGGGCGGGAGGGCAAGTCGGGCGTGCGCTGCTCGATGCCGTGCCGGACGACTTCGAGGCAATTGCCTGTACTCACGCTGACCTCGACATCGGCGCGGGCCAGTCAGTACGCGACTACGTTAGCCGCTGCCGGCCGGCGGTCATCATCAATGCCGCGGGGTACACGGCGGTCGACAAGGCCGAGTCGGAGCCGGACGAAGCGCAGCGGATCAACGCCGAGGGTCCCGGCCATCTGGCCGCCGCGGCCCGTGAATGTGGCGCCCGCCTGCTCCACATCTCGACCGATTTCGTGTTCGATGGCGAGGCATCCGTGCCCTATCGAGCGGATTCCGCCACGCACCCGCTCAGCGTCTACGGGCGCAGCAAGCGGGATGGCGAGCAGGCCGTGCTGGCGGCGCTCCCCGAGCGCTCCACCATCGTGCGCTCCGCCTGGATCTATGCTGCAACCGGCGCCAACTTCCTGCGCACCATGCTGCGGATCATGCGGGCGAATGGGGCGGCACGTGTGGTCGCGGACCAAGTGGGAACACCGACCGCGGCGCGCTCCCTGGCGGAGACGCTCTGGCGAATCGCGGCGCAGCCGGAGATTCGTGGCATCCACCACTGGACGGATTCAGGGG
>JBOIAB010000335.1:0-12155 GCA_050738635.1 Steroidobacteraceae bacterium | reverse complement strand
TCACAGCGCCGACCCGGCGGAATGCCCGGTCACGTTCAGCCGGAACAACCGGTCACAATCGCCGGAATACGCAGCAGTCCCCCACCGATGCGTGCGCGGAATCTGTCGACCCAGGAAAATAACCTTTAAAGACAATATGTTAATCATGTACCATCCAGCCTTAAGGCTAGGCACAGCGGGCTCCTGGCAGCAGGAATAGGAGTCCCATGGCCCCACTTGCGCAAAGTGGGAAAGTGGGCGACAATGGCGTCTATGAAATACACCACTGTGACCAAGAGCGTCGACTCCAAGGGGCGCCTGACGCTTGGCGAAGCTTTCGCCAATCGCACCGTAGTAGTGGAAATGCGTGAAGAGGGTGAAGTGCTCGTGAGGCGCGCTCGCGTGATCCCCGAACGGGAAGCATGGCTCTACGCCAACGAAGCGGCTCTCACATCCGTTCGCCGGGGCCTGGAGCAGGCCGCCAAGCGCCAGTTCGCGGCGGGGCCGGACCTTGGCGCGGCAGCAACGGTCGCTGAACAACTTCAGGACGAGTAGTGCCGTTCACGCCCCGCTGGACGCCCGAAGCGGAGGCAAAATTCCAAGAGCTCCAAGCCGCGGCGGTCGCCTCCGCGCAAAATCGCGCGAAGGACAAGAGCTCAAAGGCCAGCAAAGTCGAAGGCCTCTTCAAGCAGGTCCACAAGTGCGTGACTCTGCTCCTCCAGAATCCACGGCATCCGGGCCTTCAAACGCACGAGTACAACTCCATCCCGAATCCTTATAACGCGAACGAGAAGGTGTTTGAAGCCTACGTGCAGAACCAAACTCCCGGCGCGTACAGGATTTTTTGGTGTTACGGGCCCAACAGAGGCGAGATCACTTTCATCGCCATAACCCCGCATCCCTGATGTCGGGGTAGACGCCACGTTGGCCCGCTCCATCGGCGGGTTTATAGTTCATCTGACCTCGGAGAGAGAGTCACACCATGACAACTGATAGAAGAAGAACCTCAGTCGTGTGCGGTTTCGCGCTGGCGCTTTTGGTCTCCGCTGCCGGGCAAGCGGCAGGCGGTCAGGCGGTTCAGGGAAGCCTAGTGTCCAAGGCATAGGCAGTATCGTTCGTCCGAACATTAGCCAAAAACGATTTCAAGACCGCGGAGGCAGATTTCACCGATCAGATGAAGCAGGCCGCGCCGCCGCCCAAGCTCGGTGAGGTCTGGCAGCGCTTGATCAGCCAGGTCGGGCCGCTTCAGGATACCGGCAACAGCAAGACCGTTGTTCAGAAAGGATTCACGACTGTGGTCGTCAAGGCCGATTTCAAAAGCCGGTCGCTGGGGATCGCGGTGACCTTCGATTCCGCCGAGAGGATCGCCGGCATGCATTTCGTCCCTCCTCCCTGACCTGCACCTCGAGGGCGCAGACTGCTGTGCCCGCGGCAACCTGGAACGAAACTGAGGCGGGATCAACGGGTCTCGGCCGATACTCCATCCACAATGAAATTTGACGTATACGGGCGGATTGCCTTCACACGCTCCGGGACTCCGTTGGGACCTACCGAATAAGCGACCAGCGCCCGACCTGAAATGCCCGCCAGGAGCAAATGCGCCGGATAGTAGGTGTGAGACCCAACAAAATATCCCATAAGGCCCGTCGCCGGGGATGGGATGGCTGTATGTGGTGGAGTGGACGCACACGCAGTGAGCATGGCTGACAGGACCATGATCAAAACGGAATTTCTAGACTGGCGGTGTGTCATGGGTGTCTCTGGCGAACGCTATTGGAGTGTGGCACTTGATCTGACCGCGACTACGACTTGGTCGAGTGAATTTATGATCCAGCTCGGGCTGCGTGCGCTGGATGGCAGGAGCGGCAGGCAGCGGTGACGAACACCAGGAGAGCGATGCAGTATGCAATCCGCCTTCCAAGATTCACTGGAAAATCGCTTCCGGTAAAGTTCCGGCAGTCACTCTAACGGGGAGAGTCGGATTTTCCCAGAGCGCCTACCTCCTGACAGGCCGATCAGGACCTGGGCGAGGCGTCATTTCCTTTCGGCGTAGAGGCCCCAGAAGTATTCCGAGAGGAAGGATAGAGCCGTCAAGGCAAGGGCGCCATTAACCGCCTCGCCGAGGGCATTCGGACTGGATATGACTCCAAAGCCGACAAGCCCTGCGGCTATCGCACCAAGCCACAGCACGGGGGCCGACATGAAGCAATGGCGACGGCCACAGCGTAGCGCATTGAGTGCGCATCCCGTTCCCATCCACGCTAATGCGAGACCCCATATTAGGCCTGTCTGCGTGAGCGGCAGACGCAAAAAGTTTGTGGATACCCCGAGCGCAATTGGCAGAGCCCACCAAAAGATGATGCCGATCGGCTGGCGTACCAGGTCTCTGGACTTGGCGGGACCTATGGGTGCGTAACTCGTAGTCATTCCCTGGTCACCCGCAACATCTCCGACCACCTTCGGTCCGCGCCAGTTGAACGGGCGGACACGCTACTGAGCCGTATGAGCAGAACACGCAACAATCGCCCGGCTTGGGTCTCAACATAGAGCCGCATGCAGTGCACTCGAAGAAATAGATGCAGGCATCAACTGGCATGATCTCCGTGTGTCGTGCGCTACAGATTGGGCAGATCAGTTCCGAGCTGATGACCGGTACGCTCGAGGATGCTGCGGAGGTCATTGGGGGACAGCCGTTCGGCCGATCCCATTCATCATGGCGTGCACTTGGGCAGCGAAGGCACGTGCATCGAGATGCGGGAACTGTGGCGTGTGCGGCAAACCACCGAGCTGATGCATCAGGAAGGCAGGCTCGGGTGGCGCCGCGTCACTCCAGACCGCGTCGGGTCGATAGATGAGCCATGTATCCCATGCGTACACCCACCGGTGGCCGTTCCAGTAGTGGAGCACATGCGACATCTCTCGGCCGAAATCGCCTGTCGGATTCCAGTAGAGCTTCGAGGTCGACGACCGCAGTAACGCCGCGGCGGCCGAAATGTCCTTAGCCTGACCGCCGATGACGGGCTCGAACACGACGTACACCTTTACCGGCGCGTTGGCGCCGAGTTTGGCGAGGAGATCGTCACCCATATCCGCGAGCCCGCGCAGGCAGCCCGGACAGACGGGATCTACGAGGAATACGAGCCTCACATCGCCGTGGTCGCGGTTGAAGTCTTCGCGCAGCGGCCCGTTGTCTGCCCCGAGAACGGCGTACTGGACGTTGGCAGCGTTGGCACCTTGGCTATGACTACAACCTGCGAAACCCAGCGCCATCATGCTTGCGAGGACGGCAGGCAGAATCTTGGACGCTTTCATCGATCGCTCCATCACCAGAACGAGGCCAGCTGCGGCAGGTAGGAAGCGATGTCGAGGCAGATGACGATCAGTGCCCCGACCCAAACCGCGATTCGCAAGCCCTTACGATCCTCTACCGGACACGCCCCATCCTTGGCGCCGGCCCGCGTGCGATAGGCATACCAGAATCCCAGCCCGACGAGCAGGAACGTCACCGCCACCACGGGAGACTGTAGGCCCGCCAACCTTGCGAGCATGACAGCCCCGCCTACGCCGAGCAGACCCACGGCCCAGGGCGCAACGCAGCAGGCCCCAAAGGCGAGCGCCAATGCGCTCAGCGCAACGGCACCGCCGGTAGCGCCGAGGATCTTGGGTTTATCGCTCATCTTGAAGTAGCGGAGAGCTGTGCCAAAGGGTGTTGCGATTCCTGTGAACGCGGTAATCTTAGGACCGTAGTCAACTACGGAGTCAATATGGCTGAGCGATGCAGCATCGGCGCTCTTGCCCGAGAAGCCGGGGTCAATGTGGAGACCATCCGCTATTACCAGCGGCGCGGGCTCGTGCCGGAGCCCACGAAGCCCTTGGGTGGTATCCGCAACTACGCACCGGAACATGTGCAGCGGCTGCGCTTCATCAAGCGGGCGCAGCAGCTGGGTTTCAGCCTTGAGGAGGTTGCGGAGCTGCTGTCTCTGGAGGATGGTCTGCACTGCCATGAAGTGGAACAGATCGCCGGGCAGAAGCTGGCGACGGTACGCGAACGGATCGCTCAACTTCAGACGATCGAAAGCGCGTTGGCGACGTTGGTCCGGAGGTGCAGGAGCAACAGCGGCAAGGTCCGTTGTCCGCTCATCGCAGCGCTCGAAAATGCCACGGCTTAAGCATGTGTCCGGCACAGATGTGACGCGGATCAAGCCCCGAAAACGCCACTCTGGCGGAATAGCTCAGGCGGGGAGACGATAGGCGACCGTTGCGTTCCCCGGGGGATTCAGCGGACACAGTGGAAGCACTCGGAGGATTTCAAGGTGACAGGCAGTGTGTCGATGCGCGCTGTTGGAAAGGCGATCTGGGCGATCGGGCTTGGCATCGTTGTGTCTTCGGTTCCGGCCCACGAGGCGGTCGGGCAGCAGGCGCAACTTGCCTTCAAGAGGGGGGTTCGTCAGCTCGTACGTGGCGGCGGCCATAAGACACGGGCGTCCGGCCGGACCGGCAGAGGTGGAGGCCAATTGTGTCTACGGCATCATTGCGGCACGGATGTCGGTGGGGCAGCTTGCGGAGCTGACCGACGAGTTGCACCAGTCTCGGCCGCCGGCGGCTCTCGCGCCGCTGATACCTGAAATCAGGAGGCGGTGCTTTCACGGCCGCTGGGTGGGTCCCACGATGACGGTGGCTGGCCGCCCCGGGCCGATTCAGGCGGCTGCGACTGATGATGCCGACTCCGCGATCGTGGCGCATGAGGTTCGGCGACTGCGGGTCGCCGCGGAAGCTCGACTGATGGCGGCCGGAGGCGGCCCGGTGAGGTTGCCCACCGGACCTTGCAGGGCCACCGTCACGGTAGACCGCGGCGGTCAGCCGGTGCCCGGGTTCCCGGTCGAGTGCGGCGACGAGCGCTTGCAGGGAATAATGCGTCAGGCGGTGGCTAATGCAGCTCCCTTGGGGGCGGCGCCTGGCTCGGTCGTGCAACTGGCAATCAACGCCAACGATCCTGAGCCGGGAGCGCGTTGAAAACGCAAGCCGCGGGACCCTAAACTCCTTCGGGTCGGACCTTGAACGAAGGGGGTACCGCGATGCTGAGCTGGCAAGTGGGCCGGGTGAAGATCACGCGCATCGTCGAGATGGATTTGCCGGTGCCGGCCCAAGTCATACCGCAGGCCACGGCTGCGGAGCTGCGGCGGCTGGCGTGGCTCTATCCGCACTTCGTCGGCGGCGATGACGACCTACTCAAGCTCAGCGTCCACGCGCTTCTGGTCGAGACGCCGGGCCTGAAGCTGCTCGTAGACACCTGTGTCGGGAATGATCGGCCGCGCGAGATCACGGGTGGCCAGCCATTGGCGACGCCTTTCCTGCAGCATCTTGAAGAGGCGGGTGCGTCGCGCGACGCAGTTGGCGCGGTGGTATGCACGCACTTACACGTCGACCATGTCGGCTGGAACACCATGCTCGAGAATGGCAAGTGGGTACCGACCTTCCCGAAGGCGCGCTACCTCATCGGTCGGCGCGAGTATGACTTCTGGAGCACCCATGATGACGAGGAGCAGCAAACGATGCTCGGCGACAGCGTCAAGCCGATCTGCGACGCCGGCCTGGTCCAACTGGTTGAGCTGGACCAAGTGATCTCGCCGGAGATCCGGCTCATACCGTCGATCGGCCACACGCCGGGTCACGTCAGTGTGATGATCGAGTCCGAGGGCGAGCGGGCGGTGATCACCGGTGACATGACCCACCACCCCTGCCAGATGGCGCACCCCGACTGGTCGTTCGGCGACAGCGATAGGAAGGCCGCCGTGCTCACCCGCTCGCGCCTCTTCGCCGAATGGGCCGACCAGCCGATCCTCGTCATCGGCACCCACTTCGCCGCCCCCACCGCCGGCCGGATCGTCCGCGACGGCGCCACGTTCAGGTTTGCGGTGTGAGGTCTCGCGCCAACTGCAGTCAGCTCCCCGACAATGCTTTCTGGAACTGCGCGCTCTGCAGCATGGAGCTCACCGTGTTGACGACGGCGTTCGAGAGGGCCTCGTAGTAGTTCTCGAGCTTATAGGAGCGTCCGAATCGCTTCGCTTCGCCGGATGCGGTACCGCTCCAGAGCACTTTCCCATCCCGGCCCACCACGGTCAGGTGGACCGCTACCTCGGATCGGTAGAGAGAAGTCTCCCTCACGTAGAACTGGGTCACCTCGCCCTTGATCGTCACGGTGCCGCCGCTGTCGACCGTCGTCAGGCCGGCGCTATTGAAGAGCTGACGCATGTGCGTGCTCACGAATGAACCGACGTCGTCCGTCGTCGTCACGGGCTTTGGCGTCGGATCCTCGCGATTCTCCCCGATTGCCTGCTTGTCGGCGCGCACGTCGCGGAAAGCCTCGAACTGCACTGGCGTATGCGACATTTCCATGGCGCCCAGTCGCAGGTCCGAAGTCGGTAGCCATTTCAGGGGCACATTGACGAGCAAAGCCGCATGGGCCTGTGCGCCCAGAGTTGCCGCAAGGACGAGAAGAATGATTCGAGCGCGCATGGCGGATCGGTCTCCTACTGGGTCGAAGCTGCCCTGGCCGGCAACTGATTAAGAAAATATGCGTAACTGAATCAATAGGTTACCAAAGTTCGATCCTTGCGTGCGGCCGGCTCGGCGCCGCGCGCACCCGCCTTCCATGTGCTTGCGCCTCCGCCTGCCACAAGCCATTGTTTCTATTGGCCGGCATCCCCATTTCACAGAGCTGGCACGATACGATTGAACTTCTGATGCCATATCTATAGGATGCCGCCCTTTTCTGCCCTCGACTCCCGGGACTTACCAGCATCAGGCATGGGATCGAGGAGGGCGCTGCTCTCTGCAGCGCAGCTCATTTTGGATACCTGAGCCGGGCCGGCATACCTGCCCGCCTGCTCTACAGTGTGAACCGAAACTTCGATACGGAAACTTGCCATGGCCCGCACAACCGCTCTTTCTGATATCCGCAACATCGGCATCATTGCCCATGTCGATGCCGGCAAAACGACGACGACGGAGCGCATCCTCTATTACACCGGGCGCAAGCACACGATCATCGACATCCATGACACCAAGGATCTGAAGACGTCGACGACGACGGACTATCTGGAGCAGGAACAGAAGCGCGGCATTACCATTCAGAGCGCGGCGGTCTCCTGCTTCTGGCGCGAGAAAAAGATCAACCTGATCGATACCCCCGGGCACGTCGACTTTACCATCGAGGTGAATCGCTCGCTGCGCGTGCTGGACGGCGCCGTGGTGGTGTTCGACGGCGTTGCCGGCGTAGAGCCTCAGTCTGAGACCAACTGGCGTCTCGCGGATAACTATGGCGTGCCGCGCGTTTGCTACGTCAACAAAATGGACCGCAGCGGCGCCAGCTTCACGCGCTGCGTGGATATGATCAAAAAGCGCCTCGGCGCGCGCCCGCTGCCGGTGCAGATCCCGATCGGCTCTGAAGACAACTTCAAGGGCATGATCGACCTCGTCGAGATGAAGGCGCTGGTGTGGGACTCGGATGACAAGGATGCGGAGTGGCAATCGCTCGAGGTGACACCGGATCTCGCCGACAAGCTCGATATCCATATGCCGACGGATCGCAATATCCTCGCGCAGGTGGAGAAGTACCGTACGGAGCTCGTCGACACTTGTCTCGAGATGGACGATGACGCCATGCACAAGTACATCGAGGAAGGTCATGCTCCTTCCGCGGACGTGCTGCGTGCGTGTCTGCGTAAAGGCACTGTGACGGGTGCGTTCAACCCCGTGCTGTGCGGCTCTTCATACAAGAACAAGGGCGTGCAGCAGGTACTGGATGCCGTTGTCGACTACATGCCGGCGCCGACGGACGTCCAGGCCATCAAGACCCTGGACGAGGATGGCAACGTCACCGGCGAACGCAAGTGCTCGGATGACGAGCCGTTCAGCGGCCTGGCATTCAAGGTGATCAACGACGCGTACGGCGCGCTGACGTTCGTACGCGTTTACTCGGGCGTGCTCACCAAGGGCGCCTCGGTACAGAACACGACGCGCGGCAAGCGCGAAAAGATCGGCCGCATGGTCGAGATGTTTGCCAAGGAAGCGAATCCGATCGAAGAGGCGCGCGCCGGCGACATCATCGCGCTCGTCTCCATGCAGGAGACGGAGACCGGCGACACACTCTGTGATTCCGCCAATCCGGTAATCCTCGAGCGCATGCGCTTCCCGGACCCGGTGATCAGCGTCTCCGTGAAACCGAAGCTCAAGGCCGAGCAGGAAAAATTCGGCGCCGCCCTCGGCAAGATGGTTCGTGCCGATCCTTCGCTCCATCTGGAGACCGATCGCGAAACCGGTCAGACCATTCTGCGCGGCATGGGCGAGCTGCACCTCGAGGTGACGCTCGATCGCATGCGCACCGAGTTCAACGTCGAAGGCATCATGGGCGAGCCCCAGGTCGCCTATCGCGAGACCATTACGCGCAAGATCGAAGAGAAGCACGTGCACAAGAAGCAGACTGGCGGCTCCGGTCAGTTTGCCGAAGTGTGGATAACGTTCGAGCCGCTCGAGCGCAGCAAGGGTTTTGAATTCGTCGATGCGACCAAGGGCGGCTCCGTGCCGCGCGAGTACGTGCCGTCGGTGGAGAAGGGGCTCAAGCTCCAGAAGGAAGATGGCGTGCTGGCACACTTCCCGACCGTGGACTTCCGTGCCACGTTGACGGACGGGAGCTATCATGATGTCGACTCGAACGCGCTGACGTTCGAAATCGCGGCCAAGGCATGCTTCCGCGAAGCCATGCGCAAGGCTTCCCCCATCCTGCTCGAGCCGGTGATGAAGGTCGAGACCGTGACGCCGGGCGACTATCTGGGCGATGTCATCGGCGATCTCAACCGCCGCCGCGGCACGATTCAGGATCAGCTCGAACGCGGCGCCAATGTCGCAGTCGTGGCCATCGTGCCGCTGTCGGAAATGTTCGGCTACATCGGCCAGCTACGCTCGATGACCAGCGGTCGCGCCTCGTACACCATGGAGTTCTCGCACTACGAGCCGGTGCCGAAGAATGTGGCGGACGACGTGATTGCCGCAGTTACTGAGATGAAGGCGGCCGCGAACGCCTGAAGACGGCAGCTTCGGCTGCGCGACCTTTGCTGTGACGGTGCTGCAACAGCGATCGGAACTCTCGTTCCGATCCGTGCAGCTTCGTTGTCTCGACACGAACCGCTACGGCGCTGCTTCCCCGGGCGCCGCTGAACCCTTCAACTGCCACAGCGTGGCGTAGTTCATGATGGGGCGCTCGAACGTCGCGCCCTTTGCAATGAATGGCTTTCCCAGGTCCAGCATCGGCTGGAATGTGTCCAACTGCTTGGCGGCTTCGAGGCTGCTCCAGAGGCTGACATTCGTCAGCGAAGATGTCGCCTCATCCGCACCGAAGTAGAAGGCCAGCAATCCAGGCATGGCCTCTATACCGGGTCGCAGGACGGGATCGGCCTCCGCCGCCATTTGCCGGAGCTCGGCAAAGTGCTCCGGTGCACACCGCAGAATCGACACACGCACTACTGGCTTCATGCACTGCATCTTCTTTGTCGTCCGGGGTCGCGACATCCTAGCAGTGCGCCGATTCGCTCACAAGCGCCGCTGTTGCTACCATGACCGCAGCTGCCTACATTCCCGGATGGGGTCGACATGACGACACGGCTGCTCGAGATCGCTGCCGACGGGATCGGCTCCGCGCTCGCCGCCCAGGCCGGCGGCGCGGACCGGGTTGAGCTGTGCGCTGACCTGGCCAACGGCGGTGTCACGCCGTCGCTCGGAGTCATCGCAGCAGCGCGCGCTGCGCTCGCCCTGCCCGTGCACGTCCTGATCCGACCGCGCGCCGGAGACTTCTATTATTCGCAGGCAGAGATGCGTGTCATGCAATCCGATGTCGAGGAGTGCGCGCGCCTCGGCTGCCACGGCGTCGTGATCGGTGCGCTCGATGCCGCCGGAGACGTCGATCTGTCGGCGTGCCGTGACCTCATCGCAGCGGCGGGGTCGATGTCGATCACGTTCCATCGGGCCTTCGACGTCGTACGCGATCGGCAGGCCGCGCTCGAGGCGCTCATCGGCCTCGGCTGCAAGCGGGTTCTCACCTCCGGCGCGCATTCGAGCGCGCCGGAGGGTGCGACGGCAATCGCCGCCGTGGTGCGCCAGGCGGCAGGCCGGATCGGCGTCATCGCCGGGGCCGGCATCCGGCCGGAGGACGTGAGGCGGCTCGTAGCGGCGACCGGGGTGCGCGAGATTCACGCCTCGGCGTCGGCGCGGCGGACATCCCCGACGAGCCGGCAACACGGTGCTTTGCGGGGGCTCGACGCCGACTGGCGGCAGACCGACCCGGAGGCGGTGCGGCGGCTCGTGGACGAACTGCGCGCGGCGGAGGCGGCGTCCTAACTGTCCCTGTCGAGGCCTGAGCGCGCGTTTCCACGCGGTGCGCGCAGCAACTGCCCAACGAATCTCTGCAGAGTCAGGCTGACGAATTTCGCGCGGCGCTCACTCGTATCTGAGCGCCATGGCAGGGCTGGTATCGCGCCCGGGGAGCGCGTCATCGTTTCAGACTATACGGGCCTGGAGCGCATCGACCGAATGGATCTTCGGTAGTGCTCAGGCGACCCCGGGGTTACCTTCGCGCTCGATTTTGCCGAGACACTCTACCGCGCGCTTCTCGGCTTGATCCCAGGTAAATGGCGCGTCGAGGCCTGCGAGATATGACTCTCCCACGCCGCTGCTTCGCGGGGGTGTCTTGAAAAAGACGTCCGAGTCGTCCGTTCCCGATAGCGCCATGGCGACCGCAACCGCCGCCAGCACATCGAACTTCGCGCCCTGCACATCCTCCGGTGCATGGTGGCGGGCGACTGCTTCGACGATGGGATACGGCAGACCCCAGAGCCCCAGGAGATAGGCGCCCGCCTCGGCGTGTGACGCGCCGAGCACGTGCATCTCCGCCTGGTGTATCGGTATCCGCTCCGCAATCGCCATTTCCAGGGCCTTGCCGAGCTCGCGCGGACACTCTTGCACGAGCACCCAGTAACCGATGTCGTGCAAGAGCGCGGCGAGCACCGCGTCGTCGTTCCACGCGGTATCTGCAGTAAGCGCGTGGACGACCGCGGCGACCCGGTTTGCGTGTTGCTGCAGCCGTTCCAGGTTCAATGGAGCAGCGGAACCAGTGCGTGGCCGGTGTGCGAAGACCTCCGCGCACATCGCGAGATTGCGTACGGCGGGAAATCCGAGGTACATCACGGCCTGCTCGATGCTCGTGACGCGCCTGGCAGGGCCAAAGAACGCCGAATTGACGATCTGCAGGACTTTGGCCGTGACCATGGCGTCGGCGCGGATGATCCGGCTCACCTCTCGCGCGCTGATTTTCTCGTTCGCCATCGCCACCCGCAGCCGGGAGAAGACGCGCGGCTGGGCCGGCAGGCGGTCGGTGCTTCCCATCAACGCCCGCAGGCTCTGCTTGGACAGGATCGCCTGCACGCCCAGGGATCGCTCGATGACTTCCTCGAGCCGTTTCGCCTGGAAGGGCTTGCTGAGATATTGATGCGCGATGGGCAGCAGCCGCACGACATCGCCAAGGTCCGCGCCGCCCGAGAGCACGATTCTCACCGTATCGGGCCAGCGCTCGCGAACGGTACGCAGGAGCTGTGCACCGTCCATTTCCGGCATGCGCACATCAGCCACGAGAACGTCTTGCGGTGAGCGCTCGAGCTCCTGAATGGCCCGCGCGCCGCTCTCCACGAAGGTCATCATCCATTCGGCGGCGCGCGGCTCCAGCCCGACGCGCAGCGCTTCGAGAAATCGCAAGTCATCGTCGACGAAGAGAATGCGCTTCATGCCAGGGTCGCGGCTCCGATGTGTGCGGTGTTTCACATAGTACCGGCACGGTGCGCCCTGTCGGTGATGCGCGTCACCTCCAGTTCCCGCAGATCGCGGCCACGGGTCTCGTGCGGGCACCAGGGCGAGGCTGCCCAAGCCCTGACACACCAGGCCGCCGCTCTTGCTGACGCCCGCCACCCACCCTGTGGCGCGACCGCGGATGCCAATGGGATAGCTCTCTGCGGTGTACGGAAGGATGATGGAGATGACGCCGGTCGAGCCGACGATGAGCAGCGTGAGCGCAATCACGGGATTGGCTGCGCCGTGCACTCCGCTCTCGCGCAGCACCAGGGCGACCAGCC
>JBOIAB010000334.1:0-9265 GCA_050738635.1 Steroidobacteraceae bacterium | reverse complement strand
TCCCTCCTCCGACCATTGCTCGTAGGAGGAGTAGTCCGCGATCGTCGACTGATAGAACGCGGTTTCGAAGTTCTCCTGTGTGTGCGCGCAGCCGAGGAAGTGGCTTCCGGGGCCGACCTCACGGATGGCATCGAGGGCCTGGCCGCGCTCCGACATGTCCATGCCCTGCGCGAGGCTCTGCATCATGGCGCATTGATCGGCGTCCATCACGAACTTCTCATAACTTGCGACCAGTCCGCCTTCCAGCCAGCCGGCCGCATGCGTCACCAGGTTCACGCCGGCGAGCAGGGTGGGCAGCAGCGTGTGGGCGCTCTCGTATCCGGCCTGAGCATCGGCAGTCTTCGCCGCGCACAGGGAGCCGCCGCTGCGGCAGGGGACCCGGAGGCGCCGCGCAAGCTGCGCGGTCGCGAAGATCATCTGCGTCGCCTCCGGAGTGCCGAAGGTGGGCGCCCCGGTGCGCATGGAGATCGCACCGACGAACGAGCCGAGAATCACTGGAGCTCCCGGCCGCACGAGCTGTGTCAGCGCCATCCCGCACAGCACCTCGGCGAGGAGCTCGGCCATGCATCCGGCCGTCGTCACCGGACCCATGGCTCCGGCGAGCATGGCGGGCACCACGATCGTACCCTGGTTGTGACCCGCGAACTGCCGCAGGGCGCCGAGCATCCGCCCGTCGAAGACGAGCGGGGAATTCGAGTTGATGTTGCCGAGGACCACGGGGTGGGCCTCGAGGTAGTCGGCGCCGAACAGGACCTGCGCCAGGGCGATGGCGTCGGCCGCGTGACCGGCAGTCTCCGGGGTTGCCTCACAGCCCTGATCGGAGTAGCGGAAGAAGGCGTACTGCACGTCGAGATGGCGCTTGTTGGGGGGTATCTCCATCGGCTCGCACATGCTGCCGCCGGAGAAGTGGATGGCGGGCGCCATGTGCGCGAGCTTGATGAAGTTGTGCAGATCCTCGAGCGTGCCATAGCGGCGGCCACGGTCGATGTCAGTGACAAAGGGCGGCCCGCCCACGGGGGAGAAGACGGTGGCATCCCCGCCGAAGCGGACGTTGCGCGCGGGGTTACGGGCGAAGAGGGTGAATTCGGGCGGAGCCGTCGCGATCAGGCGGCGGGCCAGGCCTCTCGGGATGTGTACGCGCTCGCCGCGCACGTCCGCCCCCGCCTCGCGCCAGAGGCGCAACGACTCCGGGTCGCGCCGCAGCTCGATGCCGATTTCCTCGAGGATCGTCTCGGCGTTCGTCTCGATGATCTCGATCGCTTCGGAGCTCAGCAGCTCCACGGGCCGCAAGTGCCGCCGGATGTAGGGATACTTGGCGGGTGGCGTACGCGCCCGCGCGCGCTTGCTGTCGCGGGCGCGGCGCATCGGGATGACGGGGTCGCTCATGGGGGTAGTGTTATATCTCTCGCCCTTGCGATCGGCGGTATTGAGAAACCGCAACGTCTAAACAGTTCGACTTGACAAGTCACAAAAGACTGTAATGAAATGTCAAGCATGATGCAACGGACATGTTATCACTACCGGGGGTTACTCAGTTGGCGGATCTCTATTCGAGATGGCGAGTACTCGATGGCGCGGTGCGGCTCGATGGCGCGGACTCTTCACTGCTCACCGACAGGGCTTACGAGCTCATTCGCTTCGACATATTGACGTTCCGGCTGAAGCCCGGTGAGCGGACCTCGGAGCGATCATTGGCCGAGCGCTACGAACTGGGAGTGGGCCCCATTCGTGCCGCGCTTCCGCGGCTCGTGCAGGAGGGACTGATCGAGAGGTCGGGCGAGCGTGGAACGTCGGTCGCACCTTTGACCCTGCGGACAATTCGCGAGACGTATCAGATGCGTTTCCTCCTTGAGCCTGCCGCCGCCGAGCTTGCCGCCACATTCGGCATGGATTCCGCTCGCCTCGATCGCTTGCGCGAGGTATGCGAGGCCGAGTGGCCTTCACAGGGGAAGGCCACGGTCGTGCACATCCTGCTGGCCAACAGAGATTTCAACATCGCGATTGCCGAGGCAACCGGCAATGCTCTGCTCGCGCGCACCATCGCTCATCTGCAGAATCTTTCGCTGCGCATCCTCTTCCTGGGAGCGACTCGGGACAACGTCGCCAATTTTTGGGGCGAGGGTCCCGGCAAGATCAGGGATGCGATCGTGGCGCGCAATGGGCCGCTGGCCCGCCAGCTCTACGCCGCCGATCTGGCGGAAGGCGAGCGCTGGGCCATGCAGGCCATCATGGGAGCGCCGGACCTCGAGAATATCAATCTCACCAACCTCGGCGCTCCCCATTTACCGTAAAGGATCGAAGCCTGGGCCGGACCTCGCACGCCCGGTCTTTCTCCGGGGCATCCGGGTCCGTTGGAGGATCTTCTGGCTGATATTCGGTTTCGGGCTCATGGCCTATGTGCAGCAGCGCGGCCTCTCGGTCGCCGCTGTGCGCATGATGCCGGAGCTTGGACTCACTCAGATGCAGCTCGGGTGGCTCGAGACGGCATTCATCATAGGCTATGCCGCGCTGCAGTTCCCCGGCGGGGTGATCGGACAGCGCCTGGGGGCGCGCTTCACCTTCACCCTCGTGGGTGGGATCGCGCTCGCGGCGACATTGCTGACACCGCTCGCGCCGCTCGTGTTGCATGCCGGTGTCCTCTTCATTGCGCTATTGGGCCTGCAGCTGCTTTTAGGGCTCGCGCAGGCG
This sequence comes from Steroidobacteraceae bacterium, assembly GCA_050738635.1. Lineage (GTDB taxonomy): Bacteria > Pseudomonadota > Gammaproteobacteria > Steroidobacterales > Steroidobacteraceae > 13-2-20CM-66-19. The sequence continues at coordinate 6,577 of JBOIAB010000334.1, read as the reverse complement.
CCGATCTTTCCTCTGTCGGCGGGTGTGTTCGAGACCTGGTTTCCGCCCGTGCAGTGGTCGCTCGTCCAGGGGGGGCAAAGCGCGGGACTCGGTCTCGGTGCTGCGCTCACCCCCCCCATTGTTGCGTGGCTCATGAGCATTTTCGGCTGGCAGCAGGCGCTCGTGTGGAGCTCCCTGCCGATGATCGCGCTGGTCGTGATCTGGGCCTGGTATGGATGCGATGCGCCCAGTCTGCACCCCAGCGTTTCACGCGCAGAGCTTGCCGAGCTCGCAACACATGCGCGCGCGCGCGTTGATTCGCGCATCTCCTGGCCTCGAATCCTCAAGCTGCTCCGCAATCGGGAGGTGTTGTTGCTCGGGTTGTCGTACCTGTGCATGAACTATACCTTTTACCTGATTTCCAACTGGACTTTCCTATACCTCGTGCAGGAGCGCCACGTCACGATGATGGAAAGCGGCTGGCTTGCCGCCGTTCCGCCGCTCGGCTCGGCGATCGGCGCGGGAGCAGGCGGAGTGATCGGAAGCGCTTGCATGAAACGCTATGGGGCGCGGTGGGGACTGCGCATCGTGCCACTCATCGGCCTGCCGGCCGGCGGCTTTCTGTTGCTGATGACCATCAGCGCGGTCAACGCCTACGAGGCTGCCATCGCGCTCGCGCTGTGCTTCATGGCGATCGAGCTCACCGAAGGACCGTACTGGGCAGCCGTGATGAACGTGTCGGGCGCGGACTCCATGGCTGCAAGCGGTATCCTAAACACCGGCGGGAACGGGGGCGGACTCATTGCCACTCCGATCGTCGCCTATTTCTCCGGGCACCACGCCTGGAGTTTTCCCTTCGTGCTGGGCGCCGCGCTGGCGGGCATCGGCGCTCTGCTCTGGTTGATCGTCGATCCGGCGCGTCAGATCCATGTCGAAGAAGCGGATTTGACTTGACCAGGCGGCTACCTTGAGCATCGCCAGATGCTGTGCATGAATGGGATGTTGGGCTTGTCCTCAGCGAGGACGATCAACGGAATATTGGCGAGCTTCGGGGGTGGTCGGTCTTCCGCGAGATCGGCATCGCTTTCCCAACCTAGCGGCGGCGCCGCTCTAAGCCCGTTTCCGCGGGCTCGAGCGTCGTCGTCTCACGTGCGAGCGAGAGTCAGCGCGGCTCTTACCGAGGCTTGCCTTCAGCGCGGCCAACAGATCGATGACCTCGGCCTTCGGTCGTTCCGCGCTCTCGGGGGGCTCCACATCCAATGAGTGCGTCTCCTTGTTGCGAATCTTTTCCTGAACGCGATGTTTGAGGTCGGAGTGGTAGGTGTCCTTGAAGTTACTGGGCACGAATTTCCCCGACATCTGCTCGATCAGCTGCTTCGCCATGGAGAGTTCGCTCGGGGTTACTTTGGCTGAAGCCGCTTCCTTCTCGACAGGCAGGATTTCATCCGGAAAGCGCAGCGTCAGGAGCGTGAGAGACGATTCGGCCGGCGCCACGACACATAGGTGCTGGCGCTGGTGCATCACGAAGGTTGCCACAGCCACCCTGCCGGTGGCGCTCAGGGCCTGCCGAAGAAGCGAGTAGACCTTCGCGCCTCCCTTCGCTGGAACCAAGTAATAGGGCTTCTCGTAGTAAACGTAAGGGATGGCGTTGGCGTCGCAAAACGTTTCGACCTGAATGGTCTCGGAGGCTTTGACATTCGCATGCTTGAAGTCAGCGTCGGTGAGGACCACGTAGGCACCCTTTTTGTATTCGTAGCCCTTCACGATGTGCTTCCATTCCACCTCCTTGCCCGTGCGCTTGTTGATGTGTTGGTACCCGACGGGCGAGAAGTCGCGCCTGTCGAGCATGTGCAGCGGCAACGGAGTGTCCCGGGAGGCGGTATGTACCTCGACGGGCAGATAGATGAGGCCGAAGGAGATTGCGCCTCGCCACAGAGCTCTTGCCATAGACAATCCTCAGCGTTGATTACGCGCAGTCGCGGAGCAGGCGTTCAGGCGCATGGCCCATTGCCGCGGGAGCGCCCCGTCCTTGGTCGCGCAGCAACGTTTGCGCCCGTGTCCGCGAAGGGTGGTGTTCCGAGTTACTCCTCGCAAGTTGGACAGCGCGGCAGCTGCTGGTCAAACGAAGAGAGCCGTGTCCGTCGGACGGCCTGAAGCTTCGGCAGCAGCACAGAAATTGTGAGCAAAGCTTCCTTGCACAAGCGCCGCTCGCTGAGGGGCAGAACAGCGGTCGTCCAAGGGCGCTGTACCTCATCTGCCAGAAAAGCGGCCAGGCTTTCCAGCTGGGCGATGGACCGATCTATGAGCGCAGGGGACTGGTTTGCCATGGTCGTACGGCCGGGATAGAGCTGTGATTATATACAGCCCGGGCTATGCCGGGCAAATTCTTTGATCCGTGGCTGTGTAAGTATTTACTTACCGTAAGTAATCACCTACAGTAAGTTTATGCTTACCAATGGTCCCGATCGCGCAACATGGTCCCACAGCGTCGAGGTCGCGAATCGAAGTGACTTTGCCGGTATACCCATGGCGCCGCTTGAGACTCATCGTGTCAAACGAGCGATGGAAATCAACACTGCAGGGGGACTCGGGGTGCATGGCCAAGCACCGGCGCACAGATCAGTCCTGCAGCGTCACTTCAACTTCTATCGACTGGCGTCTTACACCTTGGGACTATTCGCGCTCGGCCACACCTTCGGCGCGCTGGTCAACACCCCGCGCTTGGGGTCAGCGAGCGATCAGGTGGTCGCGAGGATGCAATCCGTCGGAGTGCTCGCTCAGGGTGCGCGCACGACTTGGTATGACTTCTACTTGGCCTTCGGCTACCTCGACACGATTTTCTTTCTGTTCTCGATGGTGGTCGCCTGGTTTCTGGGTGGCAGGTTACCCCAGGAACGCCGCGCGCTTTGGCCGATCGCCTGGGCGCTGCTCGCAAGCCAGGTCGGCGGCCTTGTGATTACCTCATGCTTCCTCTTTCCGGCGCCCATCGTCTTTTCGGGTGTGCTCGTCCTCCTCCTCGGCGCCGGGTGCGTTGCTGACAGCCTCGCCCGAACCTAACCAACGTTGAGATCGCAGCCGATGAAAGAATGCGTGGTCCCAGGAGACAATGAGTCGTGACTCACCAAAATGCCTTTGCAGCGCTGGGCGACCCAACTCGGCGGAAAGTATTTGAGCGCTTGTCTCGTGGGCCTCGCTCGGTCGGCGAGATTGCCAAGGGGTTGCCGGTCAGCCGCCCTGCGGTTTCCCAGCACCTCAAGGTGCTGAAAAAGGCGGGCCTGGTGACCGATCAGGCAGATGGGACGCGAAGGGTCTATCGAGTCGATCCGAAAGGGCTCGGTCAGATCCGCGCCTGGTTCGATCAGTTCTGGGAAACGGCGCTCCTGGCCTTCCAAGCCGAGGTCGAACGAGATGACCCCGAGACCGGGTCGGAGGATACTCTGTGAACCGCACCATTCCCGCCGCCCCGATCCGCAAAACCCTGCTCTTGCGTGCGAGGCCCGAAAAGGCTTTCGAGGTCTTCACCGCAAGGTTTGACCGCTGGTGGCCGCGTACGCACTACATAGGGGCTTCACCGCTTGTTCGAGCGACAATTGAGCCGGGCGTTGGAGGGCGGTGGTATAGCACACATGAGGACGGTTCGGAGGCGCCGTGGGGAGAGGTGCTGGTTTGGGAGCCGCCGCATCGTCTGATCCTGGCGTGGAGGGTCAGCCACGAATGGGGTTATGTTCCGACCCTTTTGACTGAAGTCGAAGTCCAGTTCATCGCGCTTGACGATAGAAGCACCCGGGTGGAGTTCGAGCATCGTCATCTCGAGCGCATGGGCGATACGCCCAAAGTCGCCGAGACGATCACCTCGATGGATCGGGGCTGGGGCATGATCCTTGGCAAATTCCAGGAAGCAGTGGAGGATCCACTTTCCCAGCCGATGGCCAAGAGCGGCACGTGACGGCCGGATCGCATCCCTGTCCGTCGGCGAGTCCGGTACCGTGGATGAATTGCTGCCTGGCGACCAATGGCGGTCACTCTTCGATGGTTGCGTGATTGTGGGCGAAGGACCGGTGATCCCTGATCATCACGATGAAGGAGGCAATCCGCCGGTTCACCAGATTGGGTCTGTCGTCCATGATGTAATGAAGGCTGCCTTTGGCAATAATGCGCAGACTATCGGTTGACAGACCCTTTGCCTCTTCCTGCATTTGATTCCACACGAGGGCGTTCGCCTTTGAGACCGAGGCTGGCCAGTTGGGAGCGAGCACGCTGGGATCACGTGAAAGGATCAGGAGCGGAAGATTGCCAAACCGGGCCGCCTGAATCGTTTCTTGGCCCGAGGCCTGCTCCGCATCCAACTCCTGCTCAACCGCATCCATTTGCGACGGCACGCAGGAGTCCGCCTTTATCCACTCGGTATAGGCGTCAAAGCCCGAGGGAATAGACGTGCAGTCGCCCAGTAATCGGTACCATCCCAGCGTCATGAGCAGCTTTTGCCATGGCATTTGCCGTCGCTGATCCTGCTGTATCTCAAGCAGCGCCTTTGGGATACGGCTGTCCTGGAGCGGCGTCGCGCCATCAATGAAGACAAGCCCGGCCAGGGCGCCGGGATAGTGCGCGGCATAATATCGTAGGTAAATACCGGAAATGGAATGCCCGACCAACACAAGGGGACCCTGGATACCGGCAACTTGAACCAACTGGTGAAGTTGCGAGGAGATGGCATTGGCGTCCTGAACCCCTGGTCGCGACTCACTCCAGCCGAAGCCGGCACGGTCGTAAGAGCAAACCCTCGTCAGTCCTGCGAGCACGGGCTGCACCTTGGCCCATTCGGTAAAGTCATCGCCCAGCCCTGAACTCAGGAGGACCGTTGGCGCGCCCGTTCCCCTGCAGTAAAGGTGCATTGAATATCCGCCGACGTCGTAGAGTTTGCCGGGCACTCCGGCGACGTGACGGAAGTAGAGGAGGCTCAAGACGTTGTAGGCAGCTCCGATCCCCGCGATCAGAAGGCAGACAAGCATCGTAAGCGCGCAGAGACGGGCCAGACGAATGAGTCGCCGAGTCACTTGGCTCGAGGCTTCTCGATTCGCAATGGCATCGCACCACTCCAGAGAGCGCGACGGCCGAGTTCCGGGAGGATCGAGAATGAATCGTCGAGTGTCAGCACGGGGTTGCCCTCAAGCAACCCAGCTTTGCTGGCGAACCGGGACGAGCCATATGGGATCAGGAGTTCCGGCTCGCTCAGATCACCGGCATAAAGCAAGATATCACCGGTCTTCGGCTCAGAAGTCGCGTGTTCTCGCGGAAGGCGCTGGCCGGCGGGCCAGGCGGCGGCCAGCGGTGACCAAAGCGCCTCACCGCTCCAACGGGCGTGTATAACAGTGCCGTGATAAGGCAGCAAATCGATTAAGCGTTCGCACGAATGCGGGGCCAAATCACTGCGAAGCGTGGCTGACAATCGTACTTCGCCTATTTCCAGAACCAACCTATTGGTTTCCACGGTATTCAGTGATGATCTGTCTCGACGAATTCAAGTCTGGGCCGCCGCAACGAATCCGTATTGGACGAATTCAAGGTCGATTGAGGCCTGCCCTTGTTGCCGGTACGTACACGGCGGTAGGCTATTGAACGGAACGAAGACCGATTGGGAAAAGATAAATGCTGCTGCACAGATTTTCAGGTGCCGTCATATCGAGGACTATCGATCGCAGCCACTCGCGGGTACCGGAACACGCGCATGACTGGCCTCTCCTGTCGTTCTTCGTTCTCGGCGCTTACTCCAATCGGACCGACGTCGGAGAGCGGAACATATGCGGGCCGTCCGCCGTCCTCTATGGCGTCGGCGCCCATCATGCGAATACCGCCTCGACCGATGGATTCGAACAGATCGAGATCGAATTTGATCCCTTGTGGCTGAATTGCTCCGGGCTCCCGCGCGCGCCCGTTACTCATTGGACCGGAGGAGGCATCGGCGCTGCGACCCGCGCCGTGATACACGCCTGTGCCAAACCCCTTGACGAAGAACGAATTGCGAGTGTGCTACGGCGATTTCTCACGCTCGCCGTAGGGCAATCGGCGGAAAGGCGTCCGGCATGGGTCGATCAAGTCACTCGCCGGCTGAGGCAAGGTGCCGCTCTGAGAGTGACCGAGCTGGCTAGAGAAGTCGATCGGCACCCGGCTTGGCTGGGAACAGCCTACAAGCAGGCCGTTGGGGAGAGCATTTTGGAGACCGCCACGCGTCTGCGCGTCGAACATGCCGTGCGGCTGCTGCGCGAAACCGACCTGTCCTATTGTGAGATTGCACACGATGCGAGCTTCTGCGATCAGAGCCACATGAACCGAAGCTTCCGTCGCCTCCTTGATCGCTTGCCCTCGACGGTGAGGAATGAGCGATCGGACTTTAGAGATTTTGCTCCCCACGGATGAATGCTCGGTGCGTGACACCCGTCCGCTCAGAACGGACCCTGATTTTATTGGCGCTCCCTACGGGATTCGAACCCGTGTTACAGCCTTGAGAGGGATCGGCAATCGTGGTGCAGCCATTGGGTCGGGTGACACCATCGAGCACCCGATTAACCCCCAGTCGGCACGGCGCCGACCTTCGCCAGCC
>JBOIAB010000333.1:0-5534 GCA_050738635.1 Steroidobacteraceae bacterium | reverse complement strand
GATGGTGGCCGGCTGCTGGGCCGCCACCTCGAAGTAGTTCGTCGTTCCCTCGACGAAGGTTTTCAGCTCCTCTTCCCGCAACATCTACCCGCTCTCCGGCTCGCGTTCAGGACATCAGCTCGGCGATAGCTTCGTTCAGCTGCCGATCCGTGAACGGCTTGTTGAGGAAGCCGTTCGCGCCGCGCTCCATCGCCTCGACGGCCGTGGCCTTGTCGGCCAACGCCGAGATTACCAGGATACGCACCGCCGGCTTCAATTGCACCAGTTTCGAGATGCACTCGATGCCGTCCATCTGCGGCATGGTGAGGTCCATCGTGACCATGTCGGGATCCGTTTTGCGGAACATCTCCAGCGCCTCGAGCCCGTTGCCGGCCGTGCCGACCACCTCGAGCTCCTCGAACTGCTGCGAGCGCTCGATCCGCCGCCGCATGATATTCGAGTCGTCCACGATCAAAAGCTTCAGCGAGCGCTGGCTGCCCCTCCCATTGCGTTGCGCTGTCATCCGCGCTCCCCTTCCTCTTTCTTCACGCCACCGCCGAGCTCGCGGCTTCGGCGGGCAGCACGATCTTGAAGCGTGTGAAGCGACCAGGATTCGTGCTCACGCCGATCTTGCCGCCAAGGCCGTAAACCGTGCGGGCGACTAAGTCCATGCCCACCCCTCGTCCAGCGTCCATGGTGACCTCCTCCTGTGTCGAGAACCCAGGACGGAAGATGAGCGACATCGTAGCGCGTGTATCCATCGCGGCTGCTTCCTCGGCAGTGACCATGTTCTTGCGCACTGCGGCTTCTTTCAATGTCTGCGGCGATATACCGGCGCCGTCGTCTTCGAAAATCAGCTCGTAGCCGTCGCCCGAGCGGTGGAAGTCGACACGCACCGTGCCGACGTCAGCCTTCGCCACAGCACGACGGGCCTCGCTCGGCTCGATGCCATGGACTGCAGAATTGCGTAGCATCTGGATGACGCAGTCCTTTACTGTCGTGACGTATGCTCCGGGCACATCCGCAAGTCCCGCAAGTGTCAGTTTGAAAGCCTTGCGATGGTCCTTCGCCAGCTTCTCGGCGAGCGCCTGCAGCGTGGGCGAGATGTCTTCGCCCGTACGGGCGATCGGTGCGGCCTTCGGTCGCGGGGCTGCGCCCTGGGCCGCGGCCGCTGTGGGATCTTTCAGCGCCGTGAGCCGTGTGGCCATTTCCCGCACGCCGCGCAGGTGCGCCAGCAGCTCATCGAGCTTCAGCACCATCGGCAGGAAGTCGTTGCCGGAGATCTCCGCTCTCTTCTTCAGGTCGCTCACCAGGTTCTCGAGCTGATGTACCCGGTTGGCGATGCTCATCAGGTTCAAGGCCGACGCCTCGCCCTTGATGGAGTGCAGCTCGCGGAACAGGCCGCCGAGCTTCTTGCGGAATTCCCCGTCGGTGCGCGCCGGCTCCTTGAGGATCGCATTGATCATCTGCAGCCCGGTCTCCGTGGTGTCGAGGAAGGAGCCGAGCTGCAGCGGATCGACGTGCAGCATGCCGACCATCATGTCGACCTGCGCGTTGGCGTTCTCCTGCGCCTCCTGCAGCTCCTTCGCCAGCAGCACGTTGGAAGTGATGTCGGTCACCGAGCACAGCACGTGCTTGACGCCGCCCTTGGGCGCGATGACGCGGTGGAAGTCGAACTGCAGGTAGCGGGTTTCCTTGCCGCCGCGGCCGTTATCCATGTGGATCTCGAGCTGCCCGAGCGGGTTGATGCTCTTCATCAGGTTCTCATGGGCGCGATCGCCCCAGAGCAGCTTGATGTACTTCACCGCCGTCGCCAGCGTTGCGGCCGGCACGCGTTCCTCGAACAGCTTCTCGAATGACAGGCCGGCGAAGTCGTTGCGGCCGAAAATGTGCGTCAGCGCGTCCGACCAGACGGAGCCGATGCGGTAGTCCGCATCGAGCAGGAAGAAGCCTTCGCGCACCGTCTTGAGGATGTCGCGGGTCTGCTCCTGCGCTTCGCGGGCGGCGCGCTCGTGCTTGGCGCGGGTGAGCTGCAGGTAGACCGCGGCGGCGGCGAGCACCAGCGCCGCGAGCACGCCGGCCGAGAGCAATAGCCGCAGCCGCGCGGCAGCGCTCGAAGTCTGGCTCTCGAGCGAGCCGCTCACCGTGGTGAGCAGTCCATGCAGCCGGGCGACATTCTGCTTCGCGAGCAGCTGCGCCTGACGCACGTTGTCGTAGTACATCCGGCCGCTCTCGGACAGTGAGCTGCCGGAGTCCGTATCGACGTACGGCTCACCCGAGAAGGCGACGACGGGCGCGAGCACCGGAGTGTACGCCTGCCACATCCGCACTGCCGCCTGCAACTGCGGCGATTGCGCGCGCTTCGAGAGCAGCTGGATGTCTTCGTTGAAGCGCTGCACCGTGCCTGCGAGCTCGCCGTGCGCCTGTCCGGTGTATTCGCGCGCCTCCAGCCGCTCGCGCAGGGCGGTCAGCTGCTGGGCGATGACACCCGGGTAGGTCTGCAGCTCGCTAGCGGTCTGCAGCGCGGTGATGCTCGAGCGGATCTGAGTCGCCAGCCTGAAGCCGACGAGCAGCGCGAGGCCCATCAACACGGCGAGGAAGGTACCCGCGCCGGCGGTGACCAGCCGGCGGTTGCGATCTGCGCCTGCGACTTTCATGTTGGTTCCCTGACGGCCTGATTGGAATTAGTTGCTCGGCAGCTCGAAGCGGATGCGGGTGCGCACGGGCACCTCCATCGGCTGGCCATTGTATTGCGCAGGTCGATAGCGCCAGCGTCGGATGGCCTCGGTCGCCGCACTGTCGAAGACACCCTTCGGCAGCGACTCGATCACCCGTACATCCTTCGTGTATCCCTTCTTATCGACCACGTACTGCACCGTTACGCTGCCGTCGATCCGATTCGACAGCGCACGCTCGGGATATTCCGGAGGCACGTAGCGCGTGCGCTGCAGCTGGGCGGCGAGAGCCTCCAGGTTCGGCCCCGTTGCTGCCTGAGGCTGGGCCTGTGAGGTTGCGCCGAGGCCCTGCACCGCCGCGACCGCGGCTGCGCTGGCGCCCCAGGTGGTGGCTGCAGCCAGGTCGGCCTGGGCCGGCGCAGTCTCGCCGGAGTGCATCTCGGCGCGGGCGCGCACGATCAGCCTCCCTGCCAGCGTGCTTCGCGCCTCCGCTGCTGCGGCCTGAGCGGAGCCCGTGGGATGGCTGGCTCCGAGCTGCTGCAGATAATCCGCCGCGCTGTCGCCACCGGGGGAGGTCAGTGAGCCGGTGCTCAAGCGCTCGCGGACCAGGGCTACCAGCCCTTCGGTCTTGGCGTGCGCGGCCTTGGCCTGCGCGCTCGTGAGCTGCCGTTGGAAAGTCGCGACGTCGGCGGCAGAAGCGCCGTTGGCACGCGCGGCGGCAAGCCAGCGATCCTCGTCGCTGCTGTCGCCGGCGAGTGCGTTCTGCCGCGCCTTGGCGAAGAGAGCGTCGACCAGCGCATTGGCGGCTCGCTGGGTAGCAGGAGCCGTCGGCGCCGCTGCCCGCAGCTCGCCAAGGTACGACTGTGCGCTGTCGCCCGCCGGGCCGGTCAGCTCATCGCTGCGGATGCGATCGAGCACGAGGGAAGCGAGACTCTGCACCTTGGCGACCTGCTGCAGGTGCGCGAGCTGGGTGCGCCAGGTGGCAAGCTGCGGGGCCGGAACCGCACCGGACTGCTGCGCCTGATGCAGCAGTGCAGCCGCGCGGTCCGCGTTGCCGTCGGCGAATGCCTTGGAGAGCTCAGCGGAAGAGAGCTGCAGCTGGAACGGGCCGAGGTGCGAATCCGACGGCTCGACGAGCCGCAAGGTGGCCAGCGCCAGCGCAGCGTCGCTGTAGTGAATGCCCGACATCGCGTCATTGAAGCGTGAAATCAGGACGTCGCCCACTCGACGCAAACCGTCTTTGGCCTCGCCGTTGGTCGGGTCTGCGGCCACCGCCGAGCGGTAATAGACGAGGGCGTTGTCACCGGTCGGAGCCGTGTAGCGCCGATCGCGCATGGCGCGCCGCGCCTTCTCCAGCAGATCATCGACCTGGCCCGCCACGATGGAAGTGTCGACCGCCGGCTGTGGGAGGACTGCTGCAGTCTGCGACGCCGTCGCGTGAGAAGCGATTGCGCCTGAGGCCTGAGCCGCCGGGCCCGATGCTGCCTTGCCGTGGACGAAGTACCAGGTGCCTCCCGCGGCGAGCGCGATGACGGCAAAACCCAGGCCCGCCCACAAAGCCCACTTGCCTCCGCGTTCCGCGGACTCCTCGGACTCTTGCGCCGGGGAATGGGGCGTAGCGGGCCGGTACGCATCCAACGTCACTGTTCCGCCGGTAGCCGTACCCGAGCTACGCGCAGCGGCGCTGCGGTTGCCGGCATCGACAATGGCGGCATCGAGCACCGCGGTCGTCTTCGCTCCCTCGATCGGAATCGTCAGCACTGCAAAGACACTCGTGCCCTTGACCGCGGAGGCGACCTGTTTCTCGGAATCTGCTTCCGCAAACACGACGACCACCGCGTTGGGTGCTTGCTGTGTCGCACGCTGCGCGACCGCGCGGACATCGCGTGCCGAGCGCGCGTCGATCACCAGCATCTGCCCGCGCTTGGTGCTCGCGAGCTGCCCGATTACACTGTCAATGGAGTCGACGGGGTTGACAGATGCCTGTCCACCGAGCGCCTCTCCCAGCTCGAGCAGGAAGTCATCGCGGTCGGTGAGTGCGGTCAGGTCGACTGTCGGTCGCTGCGTGGGGGATGGTGCGTCCGCGGAACTTGCGGCATTAGGCGCACTCGATGCTGGATTGGCCACTGGTCGTGATCTCCACGCTCGAAAAAGGAGCTCTGCCGCGCGCGATCTGCCTTAGGTACCGGCCGTCGAGCGCCCACCAGCTTGATAACGCACGCAAAACGCGGGTTTATGGAGCATATTGCGCGGCCGATGCACCGCAGTGCCGCAGTTCACACTACCGACAGGCCTGTCCGGTGGACGCGACAGCGCATCACGGAAACTCTGAAGCAGTGCTCGCTTTCCGGCCGCGTGCGCAGTAGCGCGGGCCGTGGACAGAACATAAGATGTCCCCATGCGCGCGGACACGCTGCCACCTTCTCGCCGCATCCAGGCACAACTGGGCATGCATTTTGCTGTAAGAGCGGCATGCGCCAAGGCGGACGGCGGGCTGGGAAACAGGTTGAACGATCCGCTGTCATGACCGTCTTAAATGTAACGGGACTGGGACATCGAGCGCCGCCACGCACCGTGCACAGCGTCGAACCTGACGCCCTGGCATCGTCGGCCTCCCGGTTCATCTTTCATGGGGTTGCGAACTGAAACGGGAGGGGAGACGATGCGATCGCTTTCTACTGACCCGGAATCGAAGAGCCACGCTGACCCGGAACCGAAGAGCCACGCCGCCTTCATCGAGTCGCTGAGTTCCTTCAGCCGATTGCATCGGGCCCAGCGCTGGGACGGCACCTTCGGCGAGTGTCTCGCCGACATCCGGCCCGCGAACCCCGCGGCGCTGGCGCGCACCAGCCACGAGGACATCTGGGACATGCTCCGCTG
>JBOIAB010000332.1:0-38803 GCA_050738635.1 Steroidobacteraceae bacterium | reverse complement strand
CCACAAGACCGTCTATGTCGACGCCGACATCCTTGTGATCGGCGGCGGCATGGGCGGATGCGGCGCGACCTACGAATCGCGCTACTGGGGACGCGATCTCAAGATCGTCTGCCTCGAGAAGGCGAACATCGAGCGCAGCGGCGCGGTAGCCCAGGGGCTCTACGCGATCAACTGCTACATGGGCATGCACTGGAACGAGAACCAGCCCGAGGACCATGTGCGCTACGCGCGCAATGACCTCATGGGCCTGGTGAGGGAGGACCTCGGCTACGACATCGCCCGGCACGTCGACGCCACCGTGCACAAGTTCGAGGAATGGGGCCTGCCGATCATGAAGGACCCCAAGACCGGCAGATACCAGCGCGAGGGCAAATGGCAGATCATGATCCACGGCGAGAGCTATAAGCCGATCGTCGCCGAGGCCGCGCGCAAGGCCGCAAGCGCCGTCTACAACCGGATCATGGTGACCCACTTGCTGATGGACAGCAAACGTCCCAACCGGGTCGCGGGCGCCGTTGGGTTCAACGTCCGCAACGGCGATTTCTATGTCTTCCGCGCGAAGGCGGTCATCGTCGCGGCAGGCGGTGCGTCCCACATCTTCAAGCCGCGCGCGGCCGGCGAAGGGATGGGCAGAACCTGGTACGCGCCCTGGAGCAGCGCCTCCGCCTACGCCCTGCCGATCCTGGCAGGAGCGAAGATGACCCAGATGGAGAACCTGATCGTCCTGACTCGCTTCAAGGACGGCTACGGCCCGGTGGGCGCTTACTTCCTGCACCTCAAGACCTACACCCAAAACGCCTACGGGCAGGATTACGAAGCGTTCTGGCGCGACTCGATCGAGAAAATGGTCGGCGATTACGTCAACCACCATCCGGTGCCGACCTGTCTGCGCAATCATGCGCTGCTCGAGGAGGTCAAGGCGGGCCGCGGTCCGATCCGCATGGTGACCAAGGAGGCGTTCAAGGATCCTCACAAGGAGACGGTGGGTTGGGAGAACTTCCTCGGTATGACCGTCGGCCAGGCGGTCGTGTGGGCCTCGCAGAACATCGACCCCAAGGAGACCAATCCGGAGCTCACGACGTCAGAGCCCTACGTCATGGGGTCGCACGCGACCTGCTCCGGCGCCTGGGCAAGTGGACCGGAAGACTACGCCCCGGCGGAATACCAATGGGGCTACAACCGGATGATGACCGTCGAGGGGCTGTTCGGCGCCGGTGACACCATCGGAGGCACGGCTCACAAGTTCTCGTCGGGCTCGTTCACCGAGGGGCGGATTGCCGCCAAAGCAGCCGTCAAGTACGTCATGGAGCGGAGCAACGAACGGCCGGAAGTCAGCGAAACCGAATACACGCGGCTGAAAAAAGTCATCTATCAGCCGTTGGAGACCTACCGCATCGGCCGTAACGAGATCGTGGGCGGCACGGTGTCACCGAGCTACCTCCTGCCGCTTCACGGACTGCAGCGCCTGGAGAAGATCATGGACGAGTATGTGGGCGGCATCAGCTCCCATTACACGACCAATGAGCCGTTGCTGACCCGTGGCCTCGAGCTGCTCACCATGCTGAGGGAGGACCTCGCTCTCCTCGGAGCGGAGGATCTGCACCAGCTGCAGCGCGCCTGGGAGCTGCAGCACCGTGTGCTGGCCTCGGAATGCGTGACGCAACACACCCTGTTTCGGCAGGAAACGCGCTGGCCGGGCTACTACTACCGGGCCGACCATCCGCGCCTCGACGACAAGGATTGGCACTGCTTCACTCTCTCGCGCTACGACCGCGACAGCGGCCGGTGGGAAATGGAAAAAGCGCCCGTGTACCACATCATCGACTGAGCGAGCGGCGCCGCATGCCACAACTCGTGCCACCCCATGGTTCGGATGCCGTCAAAGCGCTGTTGGCGCCACTGGCGGTGCGGGCCGAGGAGCTGAAGCGGGCGGAGCGGCTCATGCGGGTTCCGCTCGACTCGCGCGCGGTCTCGGACGTGCTCATGCTCGGGATGGGTGCATACACGCCTCTCGATGGCTTCATGGGACAGGAAGACTGGCGCGGCACCTGCGTGGACATGAGATTGTCCAATGGCCTCTTCTGGCCGATCCCGATCACGCTGCCCGTCGCTGCAGATGTCGCGGAGCGCATGCAGGTGGGGCAGGAAGTGGCTCTCACCGGGAGTGAGGATGGCGAGATTCTGGCGATCCTGGAGGTCCGCGAGAAGTACCGGATCGACAAGGAGATCGAGGCCAAGCACGTCTACGGCACCGCCGACCCCAAGCATCCGGGGGTTGCCAAAGTCATGGCTCAGGGAGAGGTCAACCTGGCCGGCCGGGTGTTGGTTCTGAGCGAAGGCGAATACGCCCGCCGCTACCCCGCGCTCTATATCCGGCCGGTCGAGGCACGAGCTCTGTTTCGCGAGCAGGGATGGTCACGCGTCGCCGCGTTTCAGACGCGCAATCCCATGCACCGCAGCCACGAGTATCTGGTGAAGATCGCGCTCGAGGTGCTGGACGGAGCCTTCATCCATCAGGTGCTCGGCAAGCTCAAGCCCGGGGACATTCCCGCCGAGGTGCGCACGCGGGCCGTCCAGGCCATGGTCGACAACTATTTCCGGCCGGGAACGGCGATCCAGGCGGGTTACCCCATCGAGATGCGCTACGCAGGTCCCCGTGAGGCGCTGCTGCATGCCCTCATCCGGCAGAATTTCGGCTGCTCGCACCTCATCGTGGGGCGTGACCATGCCGGTGTCGGCCACTATTATGGCCCGTATGATTCGCAGCGCATTTTCGATCAACTGTGGGACGGCGCTCTGCAGACCCAGGCGCTGAAGCTCGACGTGACCTTCTACTGCCGCAAATGCTACGGGATGGCGACGTCGCGGACCTGTCCGCACGATCCGCAGTTTCAGATCGCCATCTCCGGCACGCGGCTGCGCGAGATGCTGTCGAACGGGGTTGAGGTGCCTCCCGAGTTCAGCCGGCCCGAGGTGGTCGCGATTCTCGGGGAGTATTATAGAAGCGGGCGAACGGGAGAAACCGGCACGGCGGCATGATCATCGCGCAGATATCCGACACGCATATCTCGCTCCGCGCAGACGATGGCGAGTGCAGGGCTGCGGATCTCGAGCGCACGCTCGCGGATATCAATGCGCTCGATCCGGCCCCCGATGTGATCATTCACACCGGAGATGTAGTCCACGGTGGCCGTCGCGAGGACTATGCGGCGGCGGCCTCCCTGCTCGCGAAGGCGCGCGCCCCGTTATATGTAGCGCCCGGAAACCGGGACGACAGGGACAACCTGCGCCATTCGCTGTCGCGATGGGTGCCGGCGGCCGATTCCCCGCTGCTCGATTATGCGGTCGAGGATTTCCCGGTGAGGCTGGTCGCGGTGGACTCCCTCAGCGGAGTCAGCAACAAGGGTGACTTCTCACCCGAGCGGGCGCGACGCCTGCTGGCGCTGATCGAGGCGCAGCCCCGCAAGCCGACCGCGGTCTTCATGCATCATCCACCGTTCACGGTCCAGGTCGGGCCGGATCCGCTCAACTTCGTCACCGCGGAGGCGATGGCCACCCTGCAGCGGGCCCTCGAGCGTTCGGCGTGCGTGGTTGCCGTCTTCTGCGGTCATGTGCACCGCTCGACCTGTGGGCGCATCGGCAGCATTCCGGTGATGGTGGCGCCCTGCACGGCCACCACGCTTCGCAAGGGTGACTTTCCGCCGCAGATGAGGACCCGGCCCATCTATCATCTGCATCGGCTGAATGCCGCCTGCGAGCTCGTCACCGAGCTGAGGATCGTCGGTGACGAGCAAGGCTCGTCAGGCTGACGCGCGGGCCAATTGACGGTCGATGCGTGCGCGCGAGAAGAGACCGCGGACGATTTCCTCGCCACTGGCGCCGCGCTCGATGACTGCCACGTGCGATACGGCCATCCGCTGGAAGTAGTCGTCGACTTCGGCCACGCGGGCACGCGATACCCACGCCATGTCGAGTTTCGGCACCTCGCTCCAGGGTGTCATGATGTGGGCGACGCCGATTTCGTCGTGGCGGGAGAATCCCGCGGCGGCGAGAAACTGCAGCGGCCGCTCTCCCTGGATATCGTAGGAAGTGATCAGCCCGACGACGTTATCGGCGCGGACGACCAGGAGCGCACGCACCCCGGCGACTATCATGTCCCGCAGCGCGTCGTCTATGAAGCGGTCGGCCGCTACCGCGACCGGATCGCCAATGTCACCGCTGAATTCTGCATCGAACATGTCAACCTGCTGCCGGGCTGGCCGCCGCCGTCTGCTGTTTCTCGATCTCGGCCAGCGTGCGCTCCGCGAGCAGGTCGATCGCGTCCACCACGGCGCAGCGCTCCAGCTGCAGCGGACTGAGGACACTCAGGTCCGTACAGCCGAGGAGCACTGTGCGGGCTCCGCGTGCGACCAGTGATCTCGCCACGGCGAGGACACTCGAGCGGGCTTCTTCGCCCTTCTTGATCGAGTAGATCGCATGCATCAGGGCTTCCTGCCCGATCTTGTCGGGCACGATGAGCGCGCTGTTCCGCGCCGCGAAGGCGTTCTGGAACAGCTTCATCTCGAGTGTCGTGGTAGTCGCCAGAAGGCCGACCGGGCCGTTGGCGGTTGCCCCGGCCCCCAAGGCATCGGCGACGACATCGGGCATGCGAATGAGCGGCAGGCCGACTTCCTTCTCGAAGGACTCCACGAAGCCGTGAGCGGTGACGCAGGCCATGACGCAAAACTCAGCACCCGCTCGTTTGAGGCTCCGCCCCATTTGCACGAGGGCCGCAGCGGGACTGACGCAAAAGCCGCTCCAGGCCTTGTTTCGGTCCGGCACCTGCGGGTCGATGTTGACCAACAGGGCAGGGCGCGCCTGCTCGAGTCGGCCGCGCGTGAGTGCGTAGAACTTCTCCAGGAAGACGAGCGTCGCCTCCGGGCCCATCCCCCCGAGCACGCCGGCCCGTCGCATTTTTACGAGCGGCCCTTTCACGCCGATTTGCCGTGATCCGCGAAATATTGCCGGTACGCGAACAATGCCGGCCAGCCCCCGGTGTGCCAGAAGAGGATCTTGCCGCTCTTGCCGAAGTCGCCGCGCCGCACCATGCCGATCAAGCCTGCTGCCACCTTGCCCGTATAGACCGGGTCGAGAAGGATACCTTCCTCGTCGGCGAACAGGCGGATGGCTTCGATCGTACGCTCGTCTGGGATCGAATAGCCCGGCCCGACCCAGTCATCGCCGACCCGCACCCATTCCGCCGGCAGCGTCGCCTTGCTGTCGAGGAAAACGAGCGTCTCGCGCGCGAGCGAGTCGATGTGCGCCCGCTGCGCGGCCGTCGCGTGGCGGGTGCTGATGCCCACGATCGGTCCGGGGAAACCGAAGAGCGCCTTGCCGGCAAGCAGTCCGGCATGCGTGCCGCCGCTGCCGCTCGCGACGACGAGATTGTCGAAGGAAACGTGCTCTTTGGCGCACTGTCCCAGCAGCTCCAGCATGGCAGCCGCGTAGCCCGTCGCCCCGAGCGGGTTCGAGGCACCACCCGGGATGAAATAGGGATCGATTCCCGTGTCACGGCGCACCGTCTCGCGGGCCTTGCCGATCGCCGCCTTGATGTCGCCGCCAAAGGGAGAAACGAAGATGCCCTTCACCCCGAGCAGGTGGAACAGCATGTTGTTGCCGCTCGCCTCGGGCGAATAGCTGCCCTTGACCCGCTCCTCGATCACCAGATAACACGCCAGCCCCTCGCGCTTCGCCGCGGCGAGAGTGAGGCGGCAGTGGTTGGACTGCACGGCGCCGACGGTCATGACCGCCTTGGCGCCGTCTTGGAGCGCCGCGGCGATCACGTACTCGAGCTTGCGAGTCTTGTTACCGCCGCCGGCGAGCCCAAGCTGGTCGTCACGCTTGATCCATATCTCCGGACCGCCCAGGGCCTTGCTCAGGCGCGGCAGCGGCTCCAGGGGCGTGGCAAACTCCGTGTAATTCCGCTTGGGCAAATCGAATAGCTTCATGTTGTTCTCCAGATACTGCTCTCCGGACTACTGCGGCGGCGGGGTCCGGAAACGTGCATAAAAATTACCGCCTAGCGATGTCGTGCGGCTATGGGCTCTGAGGACTAGCACAATCGAAACGAGAGCGGCCACGGCGAGCTGGAACCAGGGCTGTAAATACCAGGCCGTGCCGGGCTCATGAATCACGGATAAGGCGAGGACGACGCCGATGAGAACCGCACACACGCCCATTGCCTTCACCGATACGCCATGTGTGCATGGCAGCGCGAACTCCCGCAGTGCTCGCCAGCTTGGCCACCACGCGAGCAGCATGGTGGCGAGTCCTAGCCCGCCGAACACCAGGGCGATGCTTATGGCGCGCAGAGTCACGCCGATCTGCCAGCCCCCGAACACCGCATCGAATAGAAAAATGCTGCCGATCACGGCGGACAAAACCACGGCCGCGGCGGGCGCACGCGCTTCATTGGTGCCCGCAAATCGCTCCGCGACGAAGCCGTCCTGAGCCCAGGCGAAAAGAAAGCGGCTGGCATCGAGCAGCTGCGGGGCGATGGTTTTGACGACCACGATCGCCACCAGCACATTCAGGAACACGTCGACGGCGCGCGGTGTGAGCATCCCGACCAGTGCGGGTGTGGTGAGCAGGTAACCGTGGCCCGACTCGACGATCGGCAACGCGGTCCACCAGGGCACGGCGTGAAAGAGCGCATACGAGACGAGCGTATAAAGCACGAGCGCGATCGCCCACCCGGCGACGATACCGCGCGGCATGTTCCGCTGCGCGTCGGCGACTTCGCCGGCGAGCGAGGTCGAGGCGTCCAGGCCGCCATAAGCGAACATGAGCAGGCCGATCACCGAAACGAATGCCATTGCGGAAGGATGCGACGCCCGCGGGGTGGCATGGATCCCGGCCGCGGCGCTGATTTTGGCGATGGCGCTCGCGGGCTCCGCAGTGAAACCGGCGACTGTGACGATTACCGCTGCAACGAACACCAGGGCGCCGGCTATGTAGATCAGATAGCCGTAGTTCTTGACCCCGGTGACGTGCAGCAGGGTGAGCAGCCAGATTGCGGCCAGGCCTGTTACCAGATGTCCAACGGGGGTGTTGAACCACAGCGTCGTAAAGCCCGTCGCGTGTGCGGCGTCGCTGAGAAACGTACCCGTCGCGTAAGCGAGAAAGCCGATGGCGCCGCAAATGCCAACGAACCAGAGGAACGCGATGGTAAATCCCGCATAAGGGCCGAGACCACGCGTGAGCCAGACGTAAGTGGCGCCGGCGCGCGGCATTACCACCGAGAAGCGGGCGAACAGCACGACCTGTGGAATCAGCAAGATTCCGGCGACCAGCATCGCCAACGGCACCAGCCCTTCCACGCCGGGATAGCTTTCCAGGCTATGCGGCATCACGAAGTTGATGCCGCTGCCGTACTCCTGCGCGACGGCGGACAACGCCACCACCACGACCCCCACGGCCCGAACCAGGCCGCCGCCGGCAGGCGCCTGCGGGTCGTGCGTCTCGCGCTGTGCCCTGTTAGCGTTCATTGCCGCCGGCTTCGGCGTTGCGTGACGCCCGGTAACCCTCATCGGTCAAAAACCTGTCGATGCGCGCGACGCAGCCGAAGAGCCCGACACTGCCGCCGGTATGCAGAAACAGGATGTTCTCATCGCGCATGAACTGGCGCTTGTTGACGATCAGATCGATCAGGCCGTCCATCGCCTTGCCGGTGTAAATGGGGTCGAGCAAGATGCTCTCAAATCGCGCTACCGTGGTGACCGCGGCGAGGGAGCCATGGACATCGCGGACATAATCGTCATTCACGGCGACATCGCTCTTCGGCGGACCCTGCTCCAGGCCGAGACGCTCCGCGGTCTGCCGCACCAGGCCGTATACCTTCTGCTCCTCGGCCGATTTGGCTGCGCCGACGCTGATCCCGAGTACCGGAATCCTGATTTCCGTCAGATGAAACCCGACGACCAGGCCCGCCTGCGTGCCGCCGCTGCCCGTGGCATGCACGAGCCGGTCGATGCGCAGCCCCTGCTCCTTGAGCTGGTTCACGATCTCGAAGGCACAATTCACGTAGCCGAGAGCTCCTATGGAGTTGGCCGCGGCACTCGGGATGACGTAGGGACGCCGGCCGAGCGCCTCGTACCTCTTCGCCAGGTCGCGGGCCGCCGCCTCCATGTCGAATCCGCCGGGGAAACGATAGACATCGGCGCCGTACAGGCGATCGAGCAGCACATTGGCTGAGCCCAGATAGAGTCTGTCATCGCTCTCGGTCGTATCTTCCAACGCCAGGGCACACTGCATGTTCAGCTTGCTGGCAATCGCGGCGGTCTGCCGGGCGTGATTGGACTGGACCGGACCCTGGGTGATGATTATATCCGCCCCGGTGGCAATGGCGTCTGCCATCAGGAATTCCAGCTTGCGCGAGCTGCTGCCGCCGGTGGCGAGCCCGGTGCAGTCGTCCCGCTTTATGAACAGGTGGGGGCCGCCCAGGTAGCGTCCCAATCGGTCCATCGGCTCCAACGGCGTCGGCAGGTGGCAGAAGTGCAGCCGATCATGTTTAGCCGTTGGATTCACACAGTTGTCTCCTGGTCACCTTGCACCGCACGCCGTAACCGGTGTCCTTAGAGGCGCGAAGAGCCGGGGTGACCCACCATTAGCGAGCTGGTTGTTGTGCCGAGCGGTTATCCGCTTTTCATACTAGACCGCGCACGATATGCGGTGGTTTCCAATCCGGAATCACTACATTCCAACCTCGACTGAGCCCTCGCCGTGGATTTATGCGATCCTGAATGTGCTTCCGCTGTGATTACGATTTCGTGGGGCAGGAGACGAGATGGGCGATAAACAGCCTGACCGAGCGGCAGCCAAATTAATTGGGTGTTGGATATCCCTAGAGGCGATCCTAAGGATAGGAGCTTCATCCGTGACTAGCACCTCAGGAGCTTCGTCCGTGAATAAAAACGTTCATCGCGGTGTTCAATACGCATTGATGAGTTGCGCCCTGTCCGCCCTGGCGGTACCGGCTGCGCTGGCTCAGACTGCATCGGCCAACGGCGCCGTCAATCAGGCTTCGGTCGCCACGCGGCTGGCCCAGGCAGCTCCGGGCAAGAGTGCCGCCAAGCACTCGAAAAAGAAGTCCGCCGACATCCGCCTGGCGCAGACGGTTGCGGCGCCAGCCGGTGGCGCCACCGCTCCGGCGCCCATGATCCAGGAGCTGGCGACCGTCGAGATTACCGGAACTCACATCCTGCAATCGAGCGCCGGCGCGTCGCAGCCCATCCAGAGCATTTCGGCCGATGCGATCGCCCAGTCCGGCTTCACGACCATCGCCAACGTCCTGCAGAACATCCCGCAGGCGGGCAACTCGCTGACTTCGCAGGCTCAGTCCGATAGCAGCAACGGCGATGCGACCGAGATCAACCTGCGCTACCTGGGCGCCAACCGCACCCTGGTGCTGGTCAACGGTCAACGATGGACCCCGCAGTTGAACGGCACCGTGAATCTGAACGCGATACCCGCGTCCATGATCGAGCACGTCGATGTTCTGCAGGACGGCGCATCCGCGGTTTATGGCTCCGATGCCATCGCGGGCGTGGTCAATATCATCATGCGGAACGACTTCAATGGCGCCGAAGTTCATGCCTACACGGGCGCCTACGACAGCCCGGGCGCCAGCCTGGACGGCAAGACCAACGAATACGACTTCGTGATCGGCAAGAGCGACGCCAAGTCTGGAATCATGATCAGCGGCGAGTTCCAGTCGCTGATGCCGGTTTTCGCGCAAAATCGCTTCGAAAGCAGTCCCGGACCCTTCACCCAGAGCAGTTATCTGCCGGGCTTCGATCCGCCGACCGTGAGCATCCAGAGCCCGGCGCTGGCAAATCAGATGATCGGCAGCGGCACCTGCACGGGCAAGGGAGTCTGCACGCTGCAGCCCGGCGGCGGGCCGAACTTCGATCCGACACTGGGTAACTTCACCAACGAAGTGTTCAATTCGACCTACTATCCCAGTCAGTTCATGCTCATCAAGCAGGACCAGAACGAATCGCTGTATCTCAATGCGCATTATCAGCTCAGCGACAACATAACGTTCACCACCCTTGCGGCGTACAACAACGATGATTCGTTGGGTCAGATCGGATCCGGCTGGGGCGGGGGTGTGGGTGGCGCGTACCAGGTAAATGGCGCGGCCTACGGCATCGGCGCGAACAACCCGTACAACCAGTTCGGCGTCGACCTGGTGGGGAATTCCGCCCAGTACTGCCCGAACGGTAAAACGCTCGGTGGCGTGGCGGTGGCCTCATGCACTCCGAACTATCTGCTGAGTCAGTTCAACGAAACGATACCGGCGGCCTACGACCGCGTTTCACGCGACAATATCGATACCGAGAGCCTGCGCATGGGCCTGAACGGCGTTTTCCATGCGATCGGCAGCGACTGGCACTGGGAAGGGGTCTTCAACTACGGCCGAACGTACGACACGGCGCAGGATACCGGCTTTACCAATATCCAGAGGCTCTCGGAGCAGCTCGATTCGCCCGGGGGCCTGCAGTGTAACGGCCCGGGTCAGTCCGCGCCGGGCGGCTCGGGCACGTGGGACCAGATCAACGGCAAGTACTATCAGATCCTCATTCCGGGATGCGTGCCGATCAATCCCTTCGGCGGCTTCAATTCAGTTACCGGCCAGAGTGCCATTACGCCGGGGATGGCCAATTGGAGCGAGGCGGTCAATAACTTCATCACTTCGGTGACGATGCGTGATTTCACCGGCGACATCACCGGCAAGCTGGTAAATCTGCCCGCGGGTCCGCTCGGCGTCGCGGCGGGTGTGGAGTCCCTGAACGACATGGGATCCGAGATACCCGGCAACCTGTTGCAGGAGTGTCTGACGTCTCTGAGGTGCATCCAGCCGACCTTCGGCCGCACGTGGACCTATGCCGAGTACCTCGAGGCCAACATTCCGGTACTCAAAGATCTTCCGTTCGCCAAGTCGCTCAGCATCGACCTGGCGAACCGGTGGTCGCAGTTCAGGTGGCAGGGCGGCGTTCCGGGCAGTGCAGGTGCCGGAACGATGAATTCTGCCTCGGCGAGCACCGGCCGCATACAGGTCCGGTGGCAGCCGGTCAACGACCTGGTGGTACGCGGGAGCTGGGCGCAGGGATTCCGCGCTCCCAGTGTCTCCGACCTGTACAACTCCGGTGGTGCGAGCTACAACATCCTGCAGGATCCCTGCGCGCCTTCAACGCAGAACGGTGGCTGGGTCGCGGGCACTCCTCTGCCCGCGGGTTGCCAGGGTGTAGAGCATACGCAAGGCTCGACCCGCATCCAGACGCAGACCGGCGGCAATGTGCTGCTCACGCCGGAAAAGGCGATTTCCCGCACCATTGGCTTCGAATACAGCCCGCACTGGATCAATGACCTGAGATTCGGCGCCGACTACTACGAAATCGACCTGACCAACGAGATAGGGTCGGTACCGTCGCAGTACATTCTCAGCGAGTGCTACGACAAGAGCAGCCCGCAATACTGCAATCTCATCACCCTCACGGGTAACGCGGTCACTCTCATTGAGGATCTCTCGCAGAACATCGGCGGCGAATCGACCAGCGGCGTGGACCTCGATGCGGCCTATGAGCTTCCGCCGACATTCCTTGGAGACATCGGCGTCACGACGAACTGGACCATCGTGCGGTCCTTCCTGGAAGACCTGCCGTCGGCGACCACCGCGAGTGGCTTCCACTCGATCCAGGAGCTCGGCTACGCGACCGGGACGAACGAGATTCCCAAGGTCAGAGGAACTCTGGGCCTGAACTGGAACAAGGGGGACTTCTCCGGCGTGTGGAACGTCACCTACATCGGCAAGGTCTTCGAGAACTGCTCGGCGCTGACGATCTCGCTGCAGGAGTGCACGGCACCAAAGACGATCGACCCGACCACGGCGACCGCGGGTGTGCATGAGCTGAATACGACGATCTATAACGACGCCTCGTTCACCTACAATATCGAGCCGATCCGGGCAAACGTCACTCTCGGAATTCAGAACATATTCAACAAGCAATTCCCGCTTGGCTACACGGCCGGTGCGCCCCCCAACTTCTACGGCGAGATGGGGTATCGCATACCGGGACGGTTCCTCTACGCCCGGCTAGAGGTGAAGTTCTGAGGACGCAATGCCCGGCGCGCGGCCACGCGCGCCGGGCTTCCCTAACTAAACTAATAAACGTGGCGGTCCTCACGGGCAAAATGTCATGAAAAAAAGCTCTTCTGTCGCCGCAAGCAGCATTCTTGCACTCACTCTCGCTCTCCCCGCCGCCTTTGCCGCGGCGCCGGCGCCCTACCAGCCCGAACCCGCACGCAGCGGACCGGTGAAAGTCGGTCCCCCGAACGGGACGGTGATCGCCGTCGGGGGCGGTGCGCAGGGGCCGCGGATCTACAAGGCATTCATCGATGCGGCAGGCGGACCGGACGCGCTCATTCTCGATGTGCCCAATAACAGCATCGGCGAGCCGACGATCGTTGCACCCCGGTGGGCGGGCGAGGGCTTTCGTAAGAACGGCGCGCGCAACGTCCGTGTGCTCTTTACGCAAAGTCGCGCCGTCGCCGATAGCGACGCGTTCGTCGCCATCATCAAGCAAGCCAAGGGCATCTGGTTCGACGGTGGCCGCCAGTATCGCGATATGGCGGCCTATGGCGGTACCAAGAGCGAGCGCGAGTTCTGGGGTGTCCTGCAGCGTGGCGGAGTAATTGGCGGCTCATCGGCCGGCATGGCTGTGCTCGGCGATTACATGGTCCGGGGTGCGCCGAGCAACAACAACTATATCGAGGATTATCCGGGATACGAAAAGGGGTTCGGCTATCTGCGCGATACCGCGACCGACATGCACGTCGTGGCCCGCGAGCGTCTTCCCGACCTGACGACCGTCATTGCGAGATATCCGGATGTGCTCGGTATCTCCGCTGACGAAGGAACCGCGTGGGTCGTTCACGGCGATGTGGGGCATATCATTGGTCGTGACAAAGCCTTCGTCTACACCGCCAATGGGCCGACCGACAAGGGCGTGCCGTACCTGACGTTGTACCCGGGTGACAGCTACAACCTGTACACCCGCCAGGTCGTCAGCCGCGCCGCTGACAAATCTCCTGTGACGAGTGAGTTTGTCACGGCGTTGTTCAAGAAATACTCCGCGCCCCGTTTGGGCGGCGCAACGGTCCTTGTTGCGCAAGAGGGCGACGTTTTCGTCGACCGCGCGTTCGGAGTTCCGCCGCAGGACCGATACATGCCGCGGACCACTTTCCCGCAGTTCGCAATCGGCGGCATAAGGCAGGCATTCACCTCGCTCTGCGCGCAGCTGCCGGCGAAGGAGGCCGCGCCGCGGGGAGTCATGCGGCCGGCGTACTATTCCTCCGCACTGGAAAAGTGCGTATCCCGGCTGTCGACCCCGATAGGCATGCATCGGACCACGGTCCCGCCCGGTGACAGTGAAATCCTGTCGGACGTCGATGAGCTCTATCGATTCGATCTTGGCCTCGAGTATCCGAGGACATGGCCGAACACCGATTATTCGAAAGGATGGACCGTCGACACATTCGATGGCGTGCAGCGTGTGGCGCTCTATGGCACGAGAGACGGCAAGCGTGCAGCGTTCGTGCGTATTCCCTCGCGTCACGCGACGGTAATCATCCTGGCCAGCGACCCGAATGCGGACGCGCGCGGCATGTCCGAGCGCATTCTGAGCAAGCTGCTCGGCTCGTCACGGTGAAGATCTGACGAGCCGAAGCCAGACGACAATCAAGGCGTAGGGAGGGCGAGGGGTGATGCGGCGACGCGCGAGACTACTCTGGGCCGGTGCGCTATTCATTTCCGCGGCGACGCTGGCCGCGACGCCGGCCACGCAAGCGCTTCACCTGCAAGGCGCACCTTCCGAGCTAAGCGAGCTTCCGCCCAACTACGCGCTGGCGGCGCGCTTCATGCCCGCGGAGCTGAAGCAGCTGCTGTTCGACAGCGCCGTGACGCCGCACTGGTTCACGCACTCGGATCGCTTCTGGTTCAGTTACCAGACGACGCAGGGCACTGATTACTATGTAGTCGACCCGGCCGACAAGTCGCGCAAGCCGCTGTGGGACAATGAGAAGATGGCGGCGCAACTTTCGTTGCAGACCGGCGTCGCCTACGACGCGCAACACCTGGAAATCCAGGCGCCGCAACTGGTGGATCACGACACCGGCATCCGCTTCTACGTCACGATCCGTGCGGATGCCGTGCTGCCCGGGACGGAAGACCCCGATCAGCCTCAGGTGCTCAAGGCAGCGCCGCGGCCCAAGCCGCGCAAGCTCTATTTCCTCTATACCCTGAGCACAGGCCATCTCGAGCGTCTGGACGACTACAAGCGGCGGCCGCAGCCGCTGTGGGCCAATATCTCGCCCGACGGGCAGGTCGTGCTGTTCGCCCGCGGCAGCAACCTCTACATGATGGACCGGGACAACTATGCCAAGGCATTGAAGGATCCCGCCGACCCCAGTGTGGCCGAGACGCAGCTCACCACCGATGGCATCCCCAAGCACGGCTATGCGGCGCCGTTGGTGCCGGAGCTGCAGGCGGCCCTGGCGAGACAGGACAAGGGGGACGCACATAACCCCAAGGGAATGCGCCAGCCCTGCATCGCCATCCACTGGTCGCAGGACAACAGCAAATTTGCCCTGGTGCGTGAGGATGACCGCAAGGTGCCCGACCTGTGGACCATTCACAACCTCGCCAAGCCGCGGCCGCAGCTCGAAACCTATTCGTACGCCATGCCGGGCGAGGCCGACAGCCCCGGGCAGCAAGTCGAGATCTTCACGCCGGGCACGCAGAATCGAATCGTGGTGCCGCAGTCGGACTTTCCCCTGGTACAGCCGACCATCGAGCTGGCGGAGGCGCCGCTCACCGGCGCCGAGCGGGAAAGAGACGCGCAGCTCGAGCTCGACAGCGGAGAGTTGAAGCTGAAGGGGTTTCCCACCTACTCGGCCACCTCGCGCTGGGTCGCATCCGGCTCCGACAAGCTCTATTTCATCATCACCGACCGTGACTTCCGTTCCGCGGACGCCGGTGTGATCGATACCTCCACGGGCAAGGTTACGATCCTGATCAGGGAGACGTCGAACCAGTTTCTCAATCTCCGAGTTCGAGTCTTCTTCAAGGGCGTCAGCCTGCGACTCGTCAACAACGGTCAGGACCTCATCTGGTGGTCGGAGCGGGACGGCTGGGCGCACTATTACCTGTACTCGGCCAGGACGGGCGAGCTGCTGCATTCGCTCACCAGTGGTCCCTGGATGTCGGGCACGATCGTAGGCATCGACCAAAAAGCCGGCGCCCTGTACTTCATGGGTAGCGCCGCCCGGCAGGGCGGACGGGATGCCGGGATAAACCCCTACTACCAGCACCTCTACCGGGTTGGAGTCGACGGCAGCGGCCTCAGCGACCTTACCCCCGGGAACTTCGACTACCAGGCCGAGGGAAGCGATGACGCTCACTACTTCGCCGTCACGTATTCCCGCGTCGATACGGCGCCGGTGTCCGAGCTGGTGAATGATCGCGGCGAGAACGTTGCCAAACTGGCGCAGACCGACGTCAGCCGCCTCCTGGCCGCCGGGTATCAATATCCGAAGACATTCACGGTTAAGGCCGCCGATGGCATCACCGACCTCTATGGCGTCATGTATACGCCGTTCGACATGCAGCCCGGCCACAAATACCCGGTGATCGAGTATGTCTATCCCGGCCCGCAGACCGAGTCGGTGCCCACGGCTTTCAATCCGAGCGTGGCCGACAACCTGCCGCTGGCGCAGCTGGGTTTCGTGGTGATTTTCGTCGGCAGCCGCGGCGGCAGCCCGCTGCGCGACAAGTGGTACGACTCCTACGGCTACGGGAACATGCGCGACTACGGCCTGGCCGACAAGCGCCAGGCGATCATCGAGCTGGCGGACGAGTACTCATTCATCGATCCCGGCAAGGCGGGGATCTGGGGACATTCCGGCGGCGGCTTCATGACGGCGGCGGCGATGCTGCAGTACCCGACATTCTATACCGCGGGGTGGAGCGAATCCGGCAACCACGACAACAACAACTACAACCGCGCCTGGAGCGAAAGATACGATGGCGTCCGCGAGCAGCAGGAGGCCAAGGGAGCCATCAAGATCATCTACACGATCGAGAAGAATGAATCGCTCGCCGCCAATCTGCGCGGCCACCTGATGCTCACCACCGGCGACATGGACGACAACGTCAACCTGGCGAACACCATGCAGATGGCCGTTGCGCTCATGCATGCGGACAAGCGCTTCGACATGCTCGTGTTTCCGGGCATGCGCCACCCGTACGCTCCCCTGGCAAGCTACGTCCTGGTGCGCCGCATGGATTTCTTCGCCCGCTGGCTGCTCGGCGCGAGCGACACCAATCCGGACATCCTGCTGCTTCAGGATGAAAAGCAACACAGCACGAGCGATCAGTTCGTCGAATGAGGGCCGGGGAACCCCGGCAGGACCGCCCGCTTCGAGCAACCGTGTAATGTTTCGCAGACAACTTTGGCGAGAGACTCGAACATGAAGAAAAGCCTGGGACTGCTGGTCACCGCGGTGGCCACGCTATGTGGAGCGTTCTCGCTGGCGGCGGCGAAGCCGCCGGCTCCGAACCCCGCAGCAGCCGCCAAGTCGCCTCCGCCGAAGGACATGGCGTCGGTTACCGAGGGAAGCGTGACTATCGAGGGCCGCAAGATCGACTACACGGCCACCGCCGGAACCATCATTCTGAAGGACAACCGTGGCAAACCGACTGGCAGCATGTTCTACGTCGCCTATGTGAAAAGCGGAGCGAAGGGCGAAAGCCACCGCCCCGTCACCTTCTTCTACAACGGTGGCCCGGGCTCCTCGAGCGTATGGCTGCACATGGGCGCGTTTGGTCCGTGGCGTGTGGTGACCAATGACCACAGCCATACGCCCGCGGCTCCCTACAAGACCGTCAATAACGACTACAGCCTGCTGGATGTCACGGACGAGGTGTTCATTGACGCGATGGGCACGGGCTACAGCCGAATCATCGGTAAGGACGAAGGTGGCGTCGGAACACCCAAGGACTTCGACGGTATCGATGAGGACGTCGCCTCCTATGCGCAGTTCATCAACCGCTATCTGAGCAAGAACGATCGCTGGAACTCGCCGAAATACACCTACGGCGAGAGCTATGGAACGCTGCGCAGCGCGGCCCTGGTGGATTACATGGAAGAGAGGGATGACACCGACATCAATGGAGTCATCCTGCAATCGACGGTGCTGACCCACCTCACGAACAGGTTCTGGGCAAACAACGACGTGCCGTACGAGGTCTTCCTGCCCACGTATGCGGCCACCGCGTGGTATCACCACCGGTTGCCCAATCAGCCGGCGGAGCTGCAGCCGTTGCTGCAGCAGGTGGAGGAATTCGCGCTCAACGACTATGCGGAAGCGTTGAACGCGGGCAACGCGCTGAGTCCGGACCAGTTCAATGCCATAGCGGAAAAGCTGCACGAGTACACCGGCCTCAGCACCGGGTTCATCAAAAAGGCAAATCTGCGCATCACCGACCAGGAGTTCTTCCACGAACTGCTCGCCGATCAGGACGAAACCGTCGGCCGCCTGGATTCGCGCTTCGCCGGTCCGAGCATGGACCCGTTGAGCCAGGGAGCCCTCTACGACCCGCAATCCGCCGCAATCAGCTCGGCCTACGCGGCCGCCTTCAACGCGTACGTGCACGGGACACTCGACTTCGGGCGAGATCGTGTCTACAAGCTGGAGGACAGGGTATATCCCTGGAATTTGTCACACGTAGACCCCGTTACGCACCGTCCGCAGGACGGATTCGCCAGCGTCGCCGTCGATCTCGCGCAGGCGATGAAGCGCGATCCCGAGCTGCAAATCCTGGCGCAAAACGGTTACTACGACATCGCGACGCCGTACTTCGGGACCGTGTACATCATGAATCATCTGAACATACCCGCAGACCTTCGCTCTCACATACACATGGAGTTCTACGACTCGGGTCACATGATTTACGTGCACGCCGCTGCGTTGAAGAAGCTGCACGATACGACGGCGGCTTTCATAGATGCGACCGACAATCGCGGTTAGCTTCGAGGGGATGGGACATGTACAAGCTGAATGATTCGCGCGCACGCTGGCTGCTTGCCGGCCTGCTCGCGACTGTGATTCCCGGCCTGGCCGCGGCCGCATCTGCGGCCGACCTTACCCGGGCGCTGCACTGGCGCAGCCTGGGTCCCTACAGGGGCGGCATCGTGCAATCGGTCGCCGGCGTGGCGAGCCAGCCCAATCGGTATTACATGGGCTCGGGCGGCGGCGGAGTGTGGGAGACCGAGGACTACGGTAACAGCTGGAAGAACATTTCCGACAAGTACTTCAATAACAACAACATCGGCGCGATCGCCGTGGCACCGTCCGACCCCAAGATCGTCTATGTCGGCACGGGCAACCCCGCCTTCCGCAATACGATCCTGACGGGCGACGGGATGTACAAGTCCACCGATGCCGGCAAGAGCTGGAGCCACATCGGCCTGGACAAGACCGGCATCGTCAGCTGGATCATCGTCGATCCGAATGACGCCAACGTCGTGTACGTGGCGGTGATGGGCCGCGGCTGGGTGTCAAATCCCGATCGCGGTGTCTTCAAGAGCAGCGACGGCGGCCAGACCTGGAAGAAGATCCTGTACGTCGATGACAAGACGGGCGCGATCAGCCTGGCGATGGATCCGTCGAATCCGCAGGTCCTCTACGCCACGATGTGGCAGGCCTATCGGCGGCACTGGATGCTGTCGAGCGGCGGACCGGGTAGCGGTCTTTACAAGACCACCGATGGCGGCGCCAAATGGACCAATATTTCACATCATCCCGGGCTGCCGACCAGCATCTGGGGAATCAACATGGTCGCGCTCGCGCCGAGCGATCCGAACATCCTCTACACGCTGATGCAGGTGAAGTACCGGGGCCAGATAGGCGGCCTGTTCCGCTCTGCCGATGCCGGGCAAACCTGGCAGCTGGTGAACAACAGCCCCGCCATCACGCAGCGGGCGATGTACTACATGCGGGTGTACGTCGATCCCAAGGATCCGAACACCGTCTATATACCGAATACCAGCATTCAAGTCTCGCATGATGGCGGCAGGACACTCAGCGAGATACAACCGCCGCACGGCGACAACCATGCCTTCTGGATCAATCCGAACAATCCGAAGATATTCGTCGAGGGTAATGATGGCGGTGCGACCGTAACGCGCGATGCCGGCAAGACCTGGAGCTCCGAGCTCAATCAGCCGACCGGGCAGTACTATCACGCCAATCTCACCGACCAGTTTCCGTTCAGCATCTGCACCTCGCAGCAGGATGACGGCTCGTACTGTGGGCCGAGCGCGGTGCCGGCGGGTCGGCTGCCCGATGTTTGGCCGAGGGTCGAGGGTGGCGAGGAGGGCTGGGTGGTGCCGACACCCGGCAAGCCGTGGATTACCTACGCCGACGCTTACTATAGCGATGAGTTCCGGGACGACGAGCGCACGGGACAGATCACCAACGTGAGCCCGTGGCCGGAATTCAAATTCGGCCTGGCGGGAACCGAGATCAAGTACCGCTACGGCTGGTGGCATCGGCCCGCGGTGTTCGCGCCGCACAATCCGAATGAGCTGCTGGTCGCGGGCAACGTGGTGTTCCAGTCGCTGGATCCCGGCGTCGCGCCCTGGAAGGTGATAAGTCCGGACCTGACGCGTAACGACAGGAGCAAGGAGGCGCGCTCCGGCGGCCCCATCAGCGCGGACATGACCGGCGAGGAAATGTTCGACACGATATCCTCGATTGCCTTCTCGCCGCTGAGCGATCAAGTCATTTGGACTGGCTCGGATGACGGTCTCGTGTACGTGACTACGGATGGTGGGGGTCACTGGAGCCAGGTCCGCCCGTCGGGCCTGCCGACCTGGTCGACTATCACCTCTGTGTGGCCGTCTCAGACCGAGGCAGGCACTGCGTATCTAACGGCTAGCCGCTATGAGTGGGACGACTACAAGCCGTATGTCTACAAGACCACGGATTACGGCAAGCACTGGACAGCGATCACTACCGGCCTGCCCGCTGATCAATACGTCGAGAGCGTGGCCGAGGACCCGGATGATCCGAGTCTTCTCTTCATCGGCACGAGCAAGACCGTATACATGAGCCTGGATGGCGGCAGCCAATGGCTGCCGTTGGGCCTCAATCTGCCGCCGGTGCGGGTGACGGACGTGGAGATCCAGCGAGCGCAGCACTCAGTGGTGCTGGCGACTTATGGGCGCGCGTTCTATTCGCTCGACGATCTGCAATTCCTGGAGCAGCTGAGCAATGCGCAGGTAGCGGACGATGCACCGTACCTGTTCAAGCCGCAGCAGACCTGGCTCGTCACAAGGAGTACCTTCGACTTCGGCGATGAGGGCGGCGCAGCCAATGGAGGGGCCAATCTGCCCCCGGGCGCCACAGTGTTCTTCCATCTGCCAGCCGATTATGCGGGGCAACCGGTGAAGCTGAGCTTCACCCAGGCCGACGGCAAGCTGATTCGCAGCTTTAGCCTGCCGCAGAAGCCAAACCGAGCCGGCGGCGGGTTCGGGCGTCGGGCCAAAAAGCCCGAGGAGCTTCATCCGGGCATGAACAGCTTTCTGTGGGATTTCCGCTATCCGACGGCAGCGGAAGTGAAAGGCGCCTATCACGCCGGCCGCTCGGTCATGCCGCCGATTGGCCCGGAGGTGGTGCCGGGTATGTACTACGCGGTGCTGAGTTATGGCGGTACCACTCAGAAGCAGCCCTTCGAGGTCAAGCTCGATCCGAGGTTGAGCACCACGCAGGCCGACCTGCAGCAACGCTTCGATCTGCTGATCAACATTCAGGCCGCCATGAACCGGCTCGACATCGCCCTCAACCAGGCGACCGCAGCGCGTCACAAACTCCAGCAGGCGGTAGCGGACAAGCAGCTGAGCGCGCGGCAGGCACGCAAAGCTGTGGCCGATCTCGGTCGCGACATCGATGCCATGATCGATTTCAGGATCCAGTCGAGCAGAGGGTTCGATGTGTTTCCGCCGCGGCTGCGCGAGTGGCTGAGCGCGATTTATAACCGGGTGGATTACGCCTTCGTACGGCCCACGGACGAGATGACGCAGGTGGCGAACGGATATATCGACGAAGCAGGTAAGGGTGCGACGCGTCTGCAAGCTGATGTTGCGCGCGCGAACACGCTGCTGAAGCACTGAAGAGGAAGGGGCTCATCGTCGGATCGACCCGGCGATGAGCCCGCGACCTCAGGTGCTATGCGCCGGCAGAGGCACGGCTGTCGTGCGCTTGAGCTCTTCCATCGAGAATACCGCGCGAACCTCCGCACAGCGGGTCGAGCCAATGAGCAGCTTATAGACCTCGTCGTAGGTGGCTACGTCCGGGAGCTGCAGTTTGAGGAGATAGTCGACGTCGCCGCTGGTGCGGTGGAACTCGGTTACCCAGGGAATCGCGCGGACGGTCGCCGCGAAGTGCTCAAACCATGCCTGCGAATGCTCGGCAGCCCGGATCAGGACGAAGATCGTCAGGCCGGCGCCCACACGGCTGGCATCGAGGAGCGCCACCCGCTTCTGGATGATGCCGCTCTCCTCGAGGCGCTTGATCCGATTCCAGCAGGCATTGGTGGAAAGGTGTACCCGCTCGGCAATTGCGGCCACGGCCTGAGAGGCGTCGGCCTGGAGACACTCCAGGATCTGTAAATCTATCGGATCGAGCGCAGGCTTGGGAAAATTTCTTGTCGAATCCATTTTATACAGTCTAAATGTAGAAAAAGTTCGACGCCAGTTCCGCTACGTTACTCCCATCAAGATTTCCGGGGGTAGATCCTTGCTCAGGCAGATTTTCCTCGAGCATCCCGAATCGGTGGGCGAGACGTATCTGGCCCACCAGCGGCACGCGTTCGGCTTTGGGCTCTCCATGATCGTGGCCGGCCTTGCCTGCTTGGTACATGGATTGATTCCGTCCATGTTCCTGCACACGGGCAGTGACGCGATATCGAGGCTGCACGGCCGGATGGCGGGCAGACTCACGCCGGGCGGCAAGCCGGGCGTACTCGCGAGCAGGGTGTAAGGCCCCGGCTACTTGCCCTCGCGGCCGAGGGCGTCGCGCGCCTGCTGTAGCTCATCATCCACGTACGGGATCGTTCTCAGGGATTGCGTCATCGCGTCTCCTCGGGCAACGTGACGCGATTGCGGCCCTGCTCCTTGCTCTTGTAGAGGCACCGGTCCGCCTGGCGCATCAATGACTCGATGCCGGGCGGGGGATCCAGGCTGAGTGCCTCGAGGCTGCTCACACCAATACTAACCGTGATATTGACCTCGCTGGTCAGAAGGCGGACCGGCGTCGCCGCCACGAGCTGACGCATCTGCTCCGCGACCTCACGCGCACCCGCAAGAGATGTCTCCGGCAGGACCGCGGCGAATTCTTCGCCGCCTACCCGCGCGCACCAGTCCGTGTCGCGACGCAGGGCGCTGCCGATCCGGTGAACGACCTCGCGCAGCACCGCATCGCCAGCCTCGTGCCCGAACTGATCGTTGATGCGCTTGAAATAATCGACGTCGATCGAGAGCAACGAGAGGTGGCCGCCGGAGCGGAGGACGCGTTTCAGCTCGCGGCCGAGCTGGCGGGTGAAGTGACGCCGGTTGTGCGCGCCGGTCAAAGAATCGGTCAATGCAAGCGCGCGCTTCTCGTCGAGGGCCCGCTTGAGGGAGTGCTCCAGCGCGAGAACCCGTTGCGCGGTGCGCAGGCGCGCCAGCAGCTGCGCGCCGGAGACGCGCTTGCTCAGATAGTCATCGGCGCCGGCATCCAGACCGGCAAGAATGTCGTCTTCGCCGTCCTGAATCGTAAGGATCAGGATGTACACATAACCGGGCCAGGTTCGCGCACGCAGCGCCCGGCAGAGCTCGAGACCATCCATGTCCGGCATCTTCAGGTCCGTGATGACCACCGGCGCGAAGTCACGCTCCAGGCTGGCAATCGCCGCCTGGGCGGAGCCCGCCGTCAGCACGGAGAATCCGGCGGCTCCCACCAGTGGCGCGAGACGCTCCAGCACGAGCTCGTCGTCATCGACCAACAGCACACGCGGCACGACGCTGCCGTCGAGCTGCAGAATTTGCGTGGTTGCGCCGAAATCTTGGTCCATTCGCCGCGTCAGTCTAGCAATCGCGCCGCTTGCGGGCGGGAAGTGCCGGCCCAGCTGCGATCCGGATCACATTCCGCAGGCTGCGAAGGGGGGCGCCGCGCTGCCGGAACCCCGGGCAGCTGAAGAAGAGCTGGTACTGGCCGCAGGCGCACAACGATGTGGTGCAGAAGGTCCTGCGCAGCGCGCGCAAGGGCACCAGGGTCGTCTATGTTCCGGGCAATCATGACGAGCTGGTGCGCCAGTTCATCGGCCTGCACCTGGGCGGGATCGCGATCGCCGAAGAGGCGATCCATACGACCGCGGACGGCAAACGGCTCTGGGTCGTGCACGGCGATCTGTTCGACAGCGTCATGCAGCACGCGCGCTGGCTCGCGCATCTCGGCGACTGGCTTCCAGGCATCGGTGACGATCATGATCTTCATCGTTCGCCTCGACTGATTACGCCGGCACGCACAAGTCAACGGCGTCGTGCGGACACTCCAGACGACCGCGCGCGAATTGCAGGCGATGGGCCACGTCGTCGACTTCCTGACGCCCCTGGAGTTCTCCACGCTGCCATGCCCTACCTATCCGGACATTCGACTGTCGCTGTTCCCTGGCGGCAAGGTCGTGCGCCGCCTGTCGGCCTTCGATCCCGACGCACTGCATATCGCCACGGAAGGCCCTCTCGGCATCGCCGCGCGCCGGTTTGCATTGAGACACGATCTGCCGTTTACCACCGCTTATCACACGCGCTTTCCGGAATCGCGGTCGAGAAGAACATCGAAGCCTTCCTGGAGCTGGATCTGCCCGGCTCCAAATGGGTTGCCGGCGTGGGGCCCGCATCGAAGAGAATCCAGGCGCAGTATCCGAACGTGAACTACCTGGGCGTGCTCGATCAGCACGAGCCCGCGCGGGTATACGCTTCCGCGAACGTTTTCGTCTTCCCCAGCAGGACCGACACTTTTGGCCTGGTACTGCTGGAGGCCATGGCCTGCGGTTTGCCGGTCGCTGCCTATCCGGTGACCGGTCCGCTCGATGTGATCGGCAATTCCCCGAGCGCGGGCGTCATGCACGAGGACCTGCGCACCGCCTGTCTCGAGGCGCTGAAGCTGCGCCGCGAAGACGCGGTGGCGCATGCGCGCAAGTTCTCGTGGCGCGCTGCGACCGAGCAGTTCCTCGCCCATTTGCGCCCGCGCGCGCGAGGTGCCAAGCTGCCGCACCCACTGGCCAATGTGAGCCGGGCTTGATGACCGACACCAACACCGAGTACTCGAGCGAGAGGAACCCACACAAAGGCAACCGCGGACTCACCCGGCGCCCTCGAACGGCTGCTGCTGATCGGATCCGTGGTGCTGGTCCTGATCGTCGAGCTGCTCAACTCCAGTATCGAAGCGGCGATAGATCGCATTTCGTTCGAGCATCATGGCCTGTCCAAGCGCGCCAAGGACTATGGCAGCGCGGCCGTCATGCTGGCGCTGCTCATCTGCGCCATGGTGTGGATCACGCTCATTTACCGGCTGATTGCCGGCTGAGCAGCTGAACCGGCGGGGGTTAATGAGCGCCAGGCTGCTGAGCATCCAGTAGCGCCACTGCCATTCGGTTCAATGGTGTCGGGATTCCGTGCTTCTCCCCTTTGCGCACCACGGCACCGTTGCGCGCGTCGGTTTCCATGCGACGGCCGGCGAGGCGGTCGGCCAGAAGAGAATTCACGCCGTCGGGCGGATGGCTGCGATAGTGGGCCAGGATCTCTTCGCCCAGCGAGTCGCTCAGCACCGCGCCCTCGGCTCGCCCTACCGCCACGCACTCCGCCACGATGGCCATGGCCAGCCTGCCGATGGCTTCGTCGCGCAGTACCCCCGTTGGCTTCAGCGTCAGCGCGTTCAAGGCGCCTACCGTGTTCAAGCACAGTTTCCGCCACGCCGCGGTGATGAAGTCAGCCTCCCGCTCGATCTTCGCGGGGCTGCCGGCGAAGAGCGCGGCAAACCGGTGGCCCAGCGGGCTGTCCTCTACCCGCATGCACGCTGCTCCGCGTACGCGTACGTTGCCGTCGTCTGCGCGTTCCACGGGGCACTCGACTATCACTGGGAGGATCTGCGTGGGTTCGATGTAAGGCGCAAAGCGCCCGCGATGTTCGACTCCGTTTTGCGCCACGGCGACTGGCGCACCATCAGTGCACAAGATAGGGAGCCACTTCGACACGCCTTCCACGTCATAAGCTTTCGTGGCCACGATAACCCAGTCGACCGGCTCGGTTGCATCGGGGCGCGTCACATTGTGCGCTCTCACGCGCACGGTTCCGGACGGCAGCGCAACTGTCAATTGATGCAGCGGGCGTCGCGTACACAACAGCACCTCGTGCCCGCCAGCGATTTCCAGCAAGCCAGCGATTGCTCCACCGATCGCTCCCACGCCTACGATCGCAATGCGCACGGTGCG
Organism: Steroidobacteraceae bacterium; assembly: GCA_050738635.1. GTDB lineage: Bacteria > Pseudomonadota > Gammaproteobacteria > Steroidobacterales > Steroidobacteraceae > 13-2-20CM-66-19. The sequence goes on along the minus strand of JBOIAB010000332.1, from coordinate 13,170 downwards.
CTCCTGTCAGTAGGGAGGCGCTCGGTTCTTGCGCTGCAGGCTGGCGGCCTCGGTCCACCACGCCAGATCGTCCGCGAAGCGCCCGAACGCACGCTCTAGTGCGGCACCGGCCTCACCGATTGGCTCGCCCGCTTCGTTCAGCGTGTTGCCGATGGGACCGACTGACAAGGTGCTGGAGATCACGACCATGCCCATCTCGGCGAGGATGTTGTGCCAGGCGAAGCTCGATCGAGTCCCGGACAGCCGCCCGCCGGAGTAGTTGGCAATCGCGGCCGGGCGCCAGAACCATTCCTCCAGGTAGTGATCCGTCAGGTTCTTCAATCCCGGCTGGACACCCCAGTTGTATTCACCGACGACGAAGAGGAAGGCGTCGGCAAGCCGGATCTTCGCTGCGAGGCGAGTCATGGCCTCGGGAGCGGTGCCTGGCGCATATTCCTTGAACATCCGATCGAGCATGGGCAGCCCGATTTCCCTGGCATCGATCAATTCCACGTCGTTGCCCCGGGAGCGCAGTCCGCGGACGAGATAGTCGGCGAGGCGGATACCGCGGCGATCGGATCGATATGAGCCGTAGAAGACGAGCACTCGGTCGGTCACGCTACGTCACCATACGACGGAGCGCTACCAGATCCGTACGCGCTTATCCGGCGTCAGATACAGCTTGTCTCCCGGCTTGACATCGAACGCCGTGTACCACGCGTCGGAGTTGCGCACTGTGGCTGCCCGGAACCGCGCCGGGGCATGCGGATCGGTCAGCACCTGGCGCCGCAGAGCTGCCGGTCGCACCTTGGAGCCCCAGTTCTGCCCGAAGGCGAGGAAGAACTGCTGATCGCCGTTGAAGCCATCGATCTTCGGCGCCGCCGCACCGTTCAGCGAATCGTGATAGGCCTCATATGCCGCCGCCACGCCGCCCAGGTCGGCAATGTTCTCGTCGATCGTCTGCTCCCCATTCACGTGCAACCCTGGCAGAGCCTCGTAAGCGTCGTACTGCTGCTCCAGCGCCTTGGCCTCCTGCTCGAAGTGCTGGTGATCGGCCGGTGTCCACCAGTTACGCAGCCGTCCCTCGGCATCGAAAGCGCTGCCCTCGGCATCGAAGGTGTGGCTGATCTCATGCCCGATGATGGTGCCGATCGCTCCGTAATTATCCGCCGCCGGCGCCTTGGGATCGAAGAAGGGCGGCTGCAGAATCGCCGCCGGGAAGTTGAGCGCAATCTGTACCGGCAGATTGACCGCATTCACGGTCTGCGGCTCCATCGACCACTCGTGCCGGTTGACAGGCTTGCCGAGTCGGTCGATGTTGTAGCGGTACTTCCACTCCTCCGCGCGCCATACATTGCCGAAAAGGTCTCCCGACTCAACCCGATAGGTTGCATAGTCCTTCCAGCTCTCGGGATAGCCGATCCCGACATAAAGTGAGTCGAGCTTCTTCAGGGCTTCCGCCTTGGTGGAAGGCGCCAGCCAGGTCAGTGCCTCCAGCCGCTTGTGATAGGCGGCGATCAGGTGCGCCACCATATCCTGCGCTTCGGCCTTGGCCTGCGGCGGGAAATATTTTTTGGCGTAGAGCTGCCCGACGGCGTCCCCGAGGTCCGCGTTCACGAGATCCACCGCGCGTTTCCATCGCGGCTCCTGCTGTGGCACGCCCGCCAGAACCTTGCCCTCGAAGTTGAAGGTCTCCTGCTCGAATGCCCGCGACATATACGGCCCATACTGCTCCAACAGATGAAATGCCAGCCAGTCTTTCCATGTGTCGAGCGGTGCTGCGGCCACCAGGGCCGACTCGGCGGTAAACGCCGACGGCTGCCAGATGTAAAAATCCCGCTGTTGTGCCAGGCCCGCTGCGGCGAAGTACGCATGCCAGTCGAGGCCCGGGGCCTTCGCCTCGAAGTCGGCGGCCGTCCAGAGATTGTTGGCGTTCTCGACGATCTCGCTGGCGGCGATACTCTCCTGCACCTTCGCGATGGCCTGCTCGAGCGCCACAATCTTCGCTGCCCGGGCAGCCGCATCGCTGTAGCCCGCCAGCCGCAGCATGGTCGCAACGTGCTGCGCATACTGCGCGCGGATCTGCTGCATGTGCGCGGAGGCGTCGAGGTAATAGTCGGGGCTCGGCAGAGTGAGACCGCCCTCGAGCAGATAGACGGCGTAATGCGCTGAATCCCTGAAGCCGGGCGAGGTCCACAGCCCGAAAAGATTCATGGTGTGGAAATTCGTGTTGTTGAGCGGGTCCACATCGGCGCGCAGCAGGCTGCCCATCATCGCCGCCAGCTGCTGCTTGTCCGCGATTGCCTTCACTTGCGCGAGCTCGGGCTGGAGTGGCTTCAGTCCCAGCGAATCGACCGTCTTCTCGCTCATGTAGGAGGCGTAGAGATCGGCGATCTTGCGCTCGTTCGAGCCCGACGGTGCGCTCGAGCGCGCAGCGGCCTTCACCAGATCGGCCACGTTCTTGCGACTCTTGTCGGATAGCGCCGTGAACACGCCGACCCCGGCACGATCCGCGGGAATCTGCGTCCGCGCGATCCAGGCCCCGTTGGCGTACAGGTAGAAATCGTTACCGGGCTTCACGCTCCGGTCCATGTTGCGGGCCGCGATTCCGTGCGCGGCGGAATGCTCCGGCATCTGCGCCTGTGCCGCTGGCGGCAGTGCAAGTGCGGTGAGAAAGAGGGCGGCGATGAGGGCGGCGGCGCGGCGGAAACAATGCACGACAGACATCTCCTTACGGCAAATCTGCTGCTAATGCGCGGCTGCGGCGCTGTGGCTCAGCGTCATGTTCTTCAACTGCCGCAGATCATAGCACGGGTGCCTGGCGGCCCGGCCTTCGCTCATCGCAGCGGCGCGCGTCTCACCGCTTCTGCGCGCCTTTGAGGCCCAGCCGCGACAGGGCGTCACTCAGAGCAGCCACGTGGCCTGGGCCTATTATCGCCGCGATATAACCGTCGGGACGAACCAGTACCCAATCGCCGGGCTCGATATCGTAGGCTTCGCGTATCTGTCCGCCCTCATCTTTCAGATCACCGCCCTGACCAACGCGGTGGATCTGAAGCCCTCTTAGCGCTACGACAGAAGGCTCGCTGCCGACCTCATAGCCGAGCAACGTCGCTTGCGGGCCGCGGAACACTTCGAAGAGCCGCGTCGGCAGACCGCCCGCGCCCCGGCAGGGCGCATCGGGCGCTCGTGCCCCGGCCGGCAGACGACCGCTGCGATCACGTGCCTCCAGCGTGAGGGCGGAGTCGAAGTAACCCAGGTCCAACTCGTGGCTCTCGCGCCCACGCCGCTTGTCCTGCGAGCGCAGCAGTTTCGTTGAAAGAGCGAGGACGCCGTCGGCGATGGGGCGCCGTTCGGGCTCGTAGGTGTCGAGGAGCTCGTGCGGGGCGCCGTCGAGCACGGCGGCAAGTTTCCAACCGAGGTTGTAGGCATCCTGGATGCTGGTGTTGAGGCCCTGGCCGCCGGTCGGCGGGTGTACGTGGGCGGAGTCACCCGCGAGGAAAATCCTGCCTACGCGGTAGCGATCGGCCAAGCGAGTACTGGGCTGGAATGCCGAGCGCCAGTGGACCTGGCGCAAACGGATGTCATCCCGTCCGGTGCGGTATGCAATCATCGTCGCGAGGCCGGCGTCGGAGATGTCGAAGTCTCCCTCCAGCGGCAATGCCGCCTGCAGTTGGAAGAGCTCGGTTCCCGCAAGCGGACAGAGGCCGATCATGCGCGGCGGGTCCTGAGCGTTCCAGGTGTGCCAGACATCCCTGCCGAGTCCTTCCAGGGCGAGGTCTGCAACGACGGCTCGCACCGGCAGGGTGTCGCCCGGGAAGCCGATGCCGAGGGTTTTGCGCACGAAGCTGGAGCCACCATCAGCTCCCACGAGGTAGGATGCCCGCAACGTCTCCGCGCCGGCATTCGAGGTGAGCGTTGCCTCCAAGGCCCGTCCCTTATCCTCGAAGGCGCTCAGCTCCGTGCCGAACTCGACCGTTACCCCCAACTCGGCCAGGCGCTCGCGGAGCACGCCTTCGGTCAAGCCTTGCGGCAGCATCAGCGGCTGGCCATAGGGCTCTGCGGGCGTCGCGGGGGCCGCCTCCATCATCGTCACATCGTTGCTGCCACTCGGACCGTAGAGCCTGATCATCGGGTAGGGACCGCCCCTGCCGGCGATCCTGTCGAGCACCCCGAGATCCTCGAAAACCTCCTGAGTACGGGGCTGAATGCCCTTGCCGCGCGAGCCCGCAAAGGGCACGGCAGCCTTGTCGATGATTCGCAGCGAAACGTTGTGGCGCGCCAGATCGATGGCGAGTGTGAGACCTGCGGCACCGGCGCCGGCAATCAGGACCGAGGGGGAAGAGGGCGTTGACATGGCTGGCTCCAGATTTCACTCTAACCACATTAGAGCAATAGTCTAATGACGTTAGAGAAGATATCAAGTCCCGAACGGCATTAGAGTGAGAGTCGTGCCGCTCCCGGGCAACAGGAGGTGGAATGCGTGTCGGACGTGAGCCCGTCGTCAGGGCGGGTCTTAAGCTCTTGAATCTGGTCGGCCTGGAGCGCCTGACGCTGCGGGCGATCGGGGCCGAGCTCGGGGTTCGGGCACCCACTCTCTACTGGCGCTTCCGCAGCAAGCAGGATCTGATCGATGAGATGGCGAGCCAGGTGCTGGCCGACTATGCCGCGGATTTGCTCGCGGCCGAGTCCAAGCCGGCGACCTGGCCGGTGTGGACCACGCACTCAGCACAGCGGTTTCGCGCCGAGCTACTGCGTTACCGGGATGGCGCCCGCATGGTGGCGGGTACGTACCTGACGGACACCAGGGTCTATGCGGTGATGGAAACGGCGCTCGGCGTCTTCGCCGCGGCCAAGATCACCCCCGATGCCGCCGTCGTCTGCCTGAAGACGATCCATGATTACGTGATTGGCTTCACGATCGAGCAACAGGCGGTGATCTCACGAGCGGGCGAGCGCGACCCACGCTATGCATCGAAGGCCCGCGAAGCTCGAATGGATCCTGCACGCTACCCGTTGGCGCGCAACATCGGGCCAAACTTGTTCAGTAACTACGACGAGGCCTTTGCGCGTGGCGTCGAGATCATCATCGCCGGCTTCGCCGCGGGCCTGCCGCGCAGCGGCAAAGCGTGGCGGGACTTCCGGCAGAGCTTGCCCGCGGCAATTGTCCCGTCGTCTCCTTCGAGCTGACATCCGACTGCAGTCGCGGCAGCCTCAGAACTTGACGCGCACACCACCCCAGATCGTGCGTGGAGCGCCCGGCACCACGTTGTTCTCGTTGGTCCAGTCATCCGGATCGGACTTGAACGTGCCGTTCAGCGTGTAGACGTTTTGCGTCAGGAAGCCGGCGGTGGCGTAGTCCCTGTCGAGCGCATTGGTCATCCGCCCGAAGATCTCGAAGTGCGCATTGAAGCGGTAAGTGCCGTTGAAGTTCAGCTCCATGTAGCTCGGGATCCAGCCCGTGCCATCCGGCGAGGTGTAGGCGCCTGTCGCGGCATCCATGGTTCCGCCGACGTTGGCGTTGTTTTCGTTTCCGTGCAGGTACGAGCCGGAGACGCCGATCAGGCTGGCGCCGACATCCAGATGCTCATTGAGCTGGTAATCGAGGATCAGCCGACCGTTGTGCTCGGGCACCAGCGGCATACGATCCCCCGGCTGCACCTGGATATTGCCATCGGCATCGGCGGTACTGTTTGACGGTGCATTGACGACGAAGCTCGACTCGAATGTCGCCAGGACGTAGCTGTAAGCAAGTTTCCAGGTGAATCCGGCTTCCCTGCCGCCAAAGGCGATATCAAGGCCCTCGCGGCGGGTATTGCCGACGTTGCTGAAGAAGCCTGCATTGATGCTGGTGGCAACGAACTGGATGTCGTTGTTGTTCACCGTATGAAAGACATCCGCCGACCAGTTGAAGCTCCGGTCGGCAACGTTGCCGCGAAGGCCGATCTCGAACGTGCGCGCCACGACCTGCTCGAGGTTCGGGTCGGCAGCGAAGTCATCCGGTAGGCCGCACGGCTCGGTGGGATCCGCGCAGCCGAGCTCGATCACCGTGGGCGCACGGCTCGCCTCATTGTAGTTCGCGTAATACGTCGTGTTCAGTGTGGGCGTCAACGTGAACCCGATCGACGGATTCAGACGGGTGAAGGTGTGGTCACCACTGACGGGACTCGCGCTGAGAAATCCAGCGCCGTAATCGCCCGGATCCGCGTCGACCGAGGTACCGCCGATCGTCTCGTTGTTGCGGTTGTACCGGCCGGCGACTGTGAGGTGGAGCAGGCTGCTCGGCGAGAGCGTGTCCGTGAAGTAGGCGCCGAGGATCTTGTCGCTGCCACCCACGGAGACCAAGGGGAAATCGTTGTAGGGACTGGGCTCGTACACGAGCTGATGGTTCTGCGCGATCCCGCCGTACTGACTGAGCTCGTAGAAGCCGTCCCGGGAATCGTCGTAGTCGATACCGATGACACCCTGGTTCTGCCAGCCGAGCAGCGCGGCTGAATCGGTGAGCTGCAGTCCAAACCCCTTCGAGCGCTGGGTCAGGCTCGATGTGGCGTCCTGGGCGGGTGCGCAGTACGCGAGGGTCGCCGGATCCGCGCCCGAGTCAGTGCAATCGGTCGGCGGCCCGGCGTAGTTGTCTTCCAGATAGAAGTCGTTCACGTTGCCGTTGAGCGCCGAGGTGTTCACGTAGCGGTAGAACACGTTGCCGGAGAGCAGCAGGTGATCAGCCAGAATCTGCGTGCCCGTCAGATTCACGAAGTGCATCAGGTTCTGGGTGTAGTCGGGCGTATAGGCCTGCTCACGCAGGTAGGACAGCATGCTCAGCGGAGTCGCGCCGTCCCCCCAGAGGAAATCGTCCGCGTACGTATAGCTCAGGTCGACGTGGGTGGATGAGCTCTGCCAACCCACCTTGCCGAACCCCTGCCAGACGCGTGAGCTGCCGAGATCGCGCCAGCCGGTGTCATCGTAGTAGTTGCCCGTGAGGAAGTAGTCGAACGGGCCGAATGTGCCGCCGGTTTCCGCTTCCAGCGAGCGCCGCCCGAAGGAGCCGTCATAGGCCTCGATCTCGCTGCCGGGGTCATCACGGCCGTTCTTGGTCTGGATCGAGATGGCGCCGCCGAGGGTATTCAGGCCGAACACGGGATTGGAGCCCGAGATCAGCGACACGGAGTTGATTGCGGACTCCGGAATGAGGTCCCAGTTGACGGTGTCGCCGAAGGATTCATTCACGCGGACGCCGTCGACATAGACGGATAGCCCCTCTGGAGTTCCGAGCAGCGGTGATGCCGTGAAGCCGTGATAGTAGAGGTCGATCTGGAACGGGTTGCCGTCCCCCTCACTTACGTTGAGGCCGCTGAAGTTGTTGTTGAGGTAATCCACGACATCCAGTGACTGCTCGCGCTGCAGGTCTGCGCTGGTCGCCGTCTGGACGTCCGACGACACTTCGTTCAAGGGGAGCCCGAAGTCCTGCAACGGGGTATTGCCGACGATCACGACCTGCGGCAATTGCTGTACCGGTGCCGGATTGCCGGTCGCGGGTGCATCGGCTGCACTCACCGGTCGAATGCCGGTCTGCAATCCGAGCGCGGCCAGGCAGATGCATCCGGCGAGCGAAGCCGCGAGAGTCCGCTCCCCCAGGTTCTTTGTATCTCGATTCACGGGCCTTACGGTGCAGACCGCCCCGTGCTACGACAAGGGAGTAATTCCCGATTTGCGCCGGGCGGCCGGCGCGGCGCGAGTCTGTTGCGTTTTTGGAGCACCCGGAGGTGCTGTCTCACCAGTCGCGCGGCTTAGAGCTGCAGCACTCGCGCCCTGACTGCCTGCAGCGCCGGATGACTTGCAGGCGCCAGCGTGGCGGCAATGGTGCGCTGCATCTTCGCATCACCGCCTGCCGCCGCCTTGTCGAACCACTCCGCCGCCGCCGCGGGAAGTCCGCGCTCGGCGAGCAGCACGGCGTGGTTGAACTGGCCGCGGAAGTAACCGGAGCGCGCAGACTGGCAATACCAATAGGCGGCATCCTCCGCGCTGCGGCTGCACCCCCAGCCCTCTTCCATACACCTCGCAACCATGTTCATCGCCCGGCCGTGTCCCTGGCCTGCAGCCTGCACAAACCAGCGCAGCGCCTGTGGCAGCTCGGGCGCGACGCCGCGGCCGTCGAAGAGCAGACTGCCGTAGTTGTATTGCCCCCAGTCGTGACCGCCCGCGGCCGAAGGATGATAGCTGGCGGCGGCGCGCTCCAGGTCGAGCGGCACGCCCCACCCGTTCTCATGGCAGCGGCCCACCATGTTCATCGCCTCCGGGTCGCCCTGGCCCGCGGCGCGCATGAACCAACCGAATGCCGCCCGCTCCTGCCGCTCCATGCCGCTGCCATCGAGCAGCATCCTGCCCAGGCGCAGCTGCGCCGCAACCACGCCGCACTCGGCGGCGCCGCGGACCCAAGCCGCCGCTTCGACCGGGTCGCCGGCAAGCAGGGCATGCAGCGACCCATAGCTCATCCGCGCGAGACGTGCGAGCTTCTGCTGGCTCGCCTCCATGGCGGCCGCTCGCTCGAATTGCGCGCGTGACAATGCCATCGGCCGCTGCCTAGATGTCCGCCCAGCGGCGCAGCAGGTTGTGGTAGCAGGCCGTCAAGCGCAGCAGCGCGCCGCCATCGGCTCCCGAGGCGGTGAGCTCGCGGATTGCCATATCCATCTCGAACAGCAAACGGCGCGCGCCATCGTCGCGCACCATGCTCTGCACCCAAAAGAAGGCTGCCACGCGGACGCCGCGCGTCACCGGCTGCACCTTGTGCAGGCTGCTCGCCGGATAGACCACCATGTCCCCGGCGGGGAGCTTTACCGCGTGGGCGCCGTAAGTATCTTCGATGACCAGCTCGCCGCCGTCGTGGTCCTCGATCGGACTGAGAAACAGCGTAGCGGAAAGGTCGATCCGCAGCCTGTGGGCAGTGCCTGGAACCTGGCGCACCGCGTTGTCCACGTGCGCCCCAAAGGACATGCCCGGCTCGTGGCGGTTGAAGAGCGGTGGATAGACATGACGCGGCAGGGCGGCGCTGATGAAGTCGGGGTGACGCTCGAGCGCGCGCACGATAATGTCGCCCGCCTGCTGCGCGGCGGCCGAGCCTTGCGGCAGCTGCAGATTTTGCTTCACCTGCGCCGACTGGAACCCGGCGGTCGCCCGGCCGTCCTCCCAGCTCGCCTCCCGCAGCAGCATCCCGATGGCGGTGAGCCGTTGCGCATCGAGCAATCCCGGAATGCGCACGATCATCGCGTCACATCTTCCAGTGAACCGACAGGGCGACGCTGCGTCCAGCGCCGGGGATCGCATGATTCTCCGCGACACTCGTGTAATACACGCCGTCGTAGTAGAGCTTGTTGAACAGATTGTTGGCATTGAGCTGCAAGCTGACGTGCGGGCTCGCATCGTAGGAAACCATGGCCTTCCAGACGACGTAGCCTGGTACGTAAGCGCTCTCGCCGCTGTCAGCGAAGCGATGGCTCGACCAGTTGCCGCCGCCGCCGATCTCCCAGCCGCGCGGCAGCTGGTACTCGGTCCATAGATTGAGCTGATTGTGCGCGGTGTTCGGCATGACCTTGCCGACGTAGGCGGCAGTTCCGGAAGCGAGCGTGCGCCCGTCGAGATAGGTATAGCCGGAGAATATCTCCCAGTGGCGCGTCAGGCGGCCGATGGCCTGCAGCTCTACGCCGTCGACCCGCTCGTTACCATTGAGCACCGTGATGGTCGGATTGTCGGGGTCGTTGGTTTGAGCGTTGTCCACCTCGGTGCGAAAGAGTGCCTGGGTAAGCATCAGCCTGCCGTTCAACCATTCGGACTTCGCTCCGGCCTCGAAGCTCTTGGCTTTCACCGGCCCGAGGTCCGCGGTCTTGGCCGTCAGCGTCAGCGCTTCGGCCGAAGGGTCGAACGAGGTGCCGTAAGAAAAGTAGTAGGTCTGCCGCGGCGTCGGCTTGATGACGAGCGAGGCCCGCGGGCTGCCGAGCCGGTTCAGCTCGTGCAGGCGTAGCAACGCACCGCTCTGCACCGTCAGGCTCTTGTAGCTGGCGGAGAAGTCGTCGTAACGGAAGCCGCCGGTGAGGCTGACGTATTGCCCGAGTGCCAGGGTATCGATCACATAGGCGCCACCCGAAGGCGCCACCGTGTTCTGCACGGACGCGACCGGCTCGAAGGGGCGGGGCATGTTCGGGTCGGGGTCTAGAAGGGGCGTTTCGGGGATCCAGCTGTTGTCGGTGTTGAAGGGGTTCTGGTAGCGATCGATGTCCGAGGTCTGTCGCGCAACTTCGACGCCGGCCACGAGCGTGTGCGCAATGAAGCCGGTGTCGAAGTGCGTCGTCAGGTCGAGTTGATCGTCCAGGTTGGTCTGGACGCCGGAGCTGTCCGGGGCGTCCCGCCCCACCAGAATGTCATCGAGCGGCGTGGCCGCCGTCGGGGCAGCGTCGCCGAAATTCGGCGATTCGAACTGATAGTCGAACTCGTAGTGGGCATAGCGGGCGGTATTGTCGAGTGACACGTTGTCGTTGACCCGATGGCGATAGCGGGCCGTCAGGATGTCGACATCGGTCGTTGCGCTGTCGGAAGCCAGGCCAAAGAACCCGTCGCGTGGGACTAGCGCGGGGCGTCCGTCCACGAACGGCACGCCGCTATCGAGAACGTCGTTCTCCTGCTGATGCAGGTAGGCCAGGACCAGCGAATCCTGCTCGCCGATGCCGAGCGCCACCGCCGGCGCCACGCCCCAGCGCCGATTGCGGACATCATCCCGCTCCGCGAGCGCGGAGGATTGCCCCATCAGATTGAGACGTACCGCGGAGGCCGGCCCGAGGGGAGTATCCAGGTCGGCGGTAGCGCGATAGAGATCGTTCGTACCGATCTCTGTCGTGACGTTGTCGAAAGGGGTCAGGAGCGGCGCCTTACTCACCTGGTTGATTGCGCCACCGGTCGAGCCGCGGCCGAACAGCACAGCCGCGGGGCCTTTCAGTACTTCGATCGACTGCACGTCGAAATCGTCGCGGGTATAGACAGCGGCATCGCGAATGCCGTCGAGGAAGAAATCATTGAACGCTGAGAAGCCGCGTAGATTGACCGTATCGCCGCGTGCCGCGCCTTCGCCAGCATTGAGCGTGATGCCGGGGACGTTCCGCAGAGCGTCCTCCAAGTTCGTCGTCGCCTGCGCGGACATCAGCCGGTTTGAGACGACCGTGATGGATTGGGGCGCATTCTGCTCACTCTCGGCCAGCTTGTCGTGCAGCAGCGTTCGAACGCCGCTCACAACGACCTGCGAGAGCTGGTCGTCGGTGTCATCCGAATCCTGTGCCACCGGTTGCGCTGGGAGGGCTGCGGGAGAGGATGGAGCAGCAGCGTGCGCGGCGGCGCCGAGTGCCCAAGGCAGACACAACCCGAGTCCGGCCATTCGGCCAGAGCCCACATTGCTGCCGCTTACAGTCCGCGCGTAGCCTGAATCTCTCCCGCTCATCGGATCCTCCCATGCTTGAATGCGGTTTTAGAATACAAATGATAATCATTCTCATCCGTATTGCAAGAGCAGCCCCTGAGCGGCAGAAATCGGGCCGGTAATCGGGTTCAGCTTCCCTGGATGGGGCGGCGTGCGCGGCTGGCGCGCGCGGCTGGCGGGGGAGGGGCCGGATGCAACCGCTGCAGAAGCTCTCCGGTGACAGTCACGGCAACGACGCCGACGAAAACTTCCCAAGTATCCGTCCAGTCGATCCGGAAGGAGCCGAGTGCCGCCAGAAGCGTCGTTGCCGCGCCTGGCGGATGCTGAGCCTTCAGTAGGATCTCCACTCCTGTTGCAACTGCGATGGCGAGCAGCCCCGCGCATACCCGTGGGCCGTTCACCACGTGAGTCACGAACACCGAGGGATCACCGGCAATGCCGAGCGCCCAGACCGCGAAGAAGCCGGCGCCGAGTCCGATCATGTGTCCCGCGATGGCGTTGTAGGGCTTGGTCGACGCGAGCAGGGGTTGCTGCGCTATCATCACGCTCGTTGGACCGAGGCTTGCGAACAGGATCGGGTGATGCGTCAGTAGGGCAATGAGGCCCGGCACGCCTATCGCGACTCCGCTCGCGAAAGGCACCCACACCGCGAGCGGCATAGAAGATAACTTCACGGCGGTCCGGCGATCCGCAAGAACGGTGCCGGTCCTCGACTCCGGCACGCGGCCCGACGAGGGGCGGCTAGAGCAGTGCCTGCACGGCCTGCCTGATTCCAGCCGGGTCGAGGCCCTGATGCCCCATCTGCTGCCACAGGCCGCCGCAGCCTTCGCGGTGGGTGCCGATGTGCTCGTAACGGCCTTTGAAGCCAGCCTGCAGCAGATAGCTGCCGAAGCGGCTGCCGAGCCCGGTGCGGACATTCCACGCCTCGGCGACGAGCACGAAGGGCGCGCCCGCGAGCCGGCGCATCATTTCGCGATCCACCACATTCAGTGTCGGCTTGTTGATGAGCCCGACCTTCACGCCTTTTTCCCCGAGCTCGATGACGGCATCGAGTGCGCGGTAGACGGTCTCGCCGACCGCGACGACATAGCCGCCGCCTGGCGGTGCTTCGCGCACGATGTAGTCCTTGCCGGGATCGAACGGCTTGCCCTGAAAGAGCGGCTTGCCGTCCTGGTCGAGGATGTCCGGCACCGGCGCGCGGGTCGTGAACACGAACCGCAACCCGGGGTCATTGAAGATGCGCTTGATGCAGGCGGCGAACTGGTGTTGGTCGACTGGAAAGTAGAGCCGCGTCGTATCCTCGCCATGCGCGGGCGTCAGCCCGCCGTCGGCGATCATGCTGTTGATGCCGAAATGGCAGGTATTGTCGGCCATGTCGTCGACGCCGCTATGGCTGAAATGCGCCAGCACATTGGAGAAGTTGAGCCGCGCCATGGTGATCTCGCTCAGGCACATCTCCAGGAAGGCGCTGAAGGTGCCGAAGATTCCCTGCCGGCCGGGCTGCGCACCGAAGCCCGCGGCGGCTGAATAGTTGCCCCGCTCCATGATGCCGCCGCGGATGAACACCTCCGGATGCTTCTTGCGGATGTGGTGCAGGCCGCACGAGCCCTCGAGGTCGTTGTCGAACACGCGCACGCTGGCGAGGCGCTGCTCCGGCGTCATCTTGCCGAGGATCTCGTTGACGATCTTGCCGAAGTCGTCGCGATTCTTGCCAACGCCCGAGCTGCCCCGGTAGG
>JBOIAB010000331.1:0-13089 GCA_050738635.1 Steroidobacteraceae bacterium | reverse complement strand
CTCCTGGATGGCGGCAGAGGGGAGTTCGAGGCCGCCTTGCCCGGTGAGCGCAGCGGTGACATGCATGCCGTCGAGGGAGTACGCGTTCTCGGCCGTCGAAGCGCCGCCGAACACATTGATCGGCGTGCCCAGCGGACCGCTGTAGAGCTGTGGCGAGCCCATGCCGACACCCGGTGCCAGCTCGGCGATGCTTGCTGCGTCGCGCGCCAGCGGCAGCCGCTGCAGGTCCCTGGCCGTGATCGTGGTGACCTCATTGGTGGTGGTCACGTCGATCGCGGGGATCGCTCTGGCGGAAATGGTGACGGTATCCAGCTTCGTTGCCGCGGTCGTGCTAACCGAGCTCGAGAAGATCACCACCACCGCGCCCGCGGCTACCGGGTTGACGTCCGCCTTGGACTGCACGACTTTGCCGTCCTGCAGCAGGGATACCGTGTAGGTACCGACTGGAACGGTGGTCGAGTATCTGCCGGCAGGGTCCACGTTGACGGTACGGTCGAAGCCGGAGCCGCCGGTGATCCGGATGGTTTCGCCGGAAGCCGCTGGAACCGTACCCTCGATCGTGCCGGTGACCGCCTGCCCCCAGGCGATGCCAGAGAGACCCATCAGGGCTGAGCTGACCGCGAGCGCGACCGCCTTGCGCTGCAAGGGGCTGTTGCGATGCAATCGACGCAAAGACGCTCTCTTCATAATACGTACTCCCCTATTGTGGGTGAGCGGCAAGGCGCAGCCGCTGCTTGTTTTTATCGCGCCGGCACAATGAGCGACACGATGGCCGTGTGCGGTGCAGGCAAACCGCACGCGGCATGGTACCGAGGATACTCACCGGTCGGCGCAAATCACCAATGAAAAGACCGATGCTCGGCATAGCTACGGGTTATGGTTATCTTACCGGCGTGGGAGCCTGAAACGGCGGCGGGAACCGCTGTCCGGCGCACGATATCGCGTTTTTCCCGGAGCAGACTCGCGCCTCGCGCCTCTGGCTACCGTCTCTACAGGTTGGCGGTGAGCATGTAGGATGGCCGGTCATGACTGGATCGTCAGCAACCGCGCCGCGCGAACTGCCGCGCAAACTCGGGCTCGTGACCGGCATGGCGGTCGTGGTCGGGGTGATCATCGGCAGCGGGATCTTTCGCGTTCCGGCCCCGATTGCGGCTGCGGCCGGCAGCCTCACCGGCGTCGCCCTGGTGTGGATCCTCGGGGGCGTGGTGGCCCTCTTCGGCGCGCTGTCGATTGCCGAGCTGGCCGCGATGTATCCCGCGGCCGGCGGCCCCTACGTGTACCTGCGCGAAGCGTTCGGCCGCCCGCTCGCATTCCTCTTCGGTTGGATGTGGCTGCTGACCGAGCCGATCTCCTGGGCCGCGCAGAGCATGATGTTCGCGGAGTACCTGGGATACTTCGTGCCGATCCGCCCCGCCGTACAGCACGTGGTCGCGGCGGTGCTCATCGTCCTGGTCGCTGCGGCAAACTATCGTTCGGTGAGACTGGGCGCTGCCATCCAGAACCTCTCGGCCGGCGCGAAAATACTGGCCATGGTGGGCCTGTCGGTGGCGATTTTCGCCTTCGCCCCCGGCGGCCAGGCGAATCCACTCCATGCGGAGGCGGCCGGCGCGGCAAACTGGTCCGGCATCGGCATCGGCCTGATCGGTGCGCTCTGGGCCTATGACGGTTGTGAGAATCTGACCACGCTCTCGGGGGAGGTCAAGAACCCGGGCCGCAATTTGCCGCTGGCGCTGATCGGCGGCATCCTGATCGTGATCGCGGCCTATCTGCTCATCAATGCGGCTTTCTTGCGTGCGCTGCCTCTGGGGCAGCTCGCGGCATCGAAATCCGTCGCCGCCGACGCCGCTGGAGCGGTGTTCGGGAGAGCGGGCGCCTCGCTGGCCGGCGCGCTGGTGATGCTATCGGTATTCGGCACTCTCAACGGCAGCATTCTCTCCAGCCCCCGCGTGTTCTTCGCGATGGCCGAGGACAATCTGTTCTTCCGCATCGTCGGCCGCGTCCACCCGAAATTCGAAACCCCCTATGTGGCGATCAGCTTCATCGCCGTGCTGGCGGTAGTCTACGTGCTGGTGCGTGACTTCATGCAGCTGGCGGAGGGCTACGTGCTGGGCGTTTGGCCGTTTCTCGCACTGTGCGTAGTCGGACTCTTCGTCCTGCGCCGCCGGCAGCCGGACTTTCCTCGCCCCTACCGCACCTTTGGCTACCCGGTCGTTCCCGCACTGTTCGCGCTCGCGACGTTTGTCGTCGTTGCGAACGCACTCTACGCGCAGTTCTGGTCCACCGTGGCCAGCATCCTGATCACGCTCGCCGGCGTGCCCCTGTATTTCCTCTGGATGAGGTGGCAACGACGCCAGCCGGGTATTGCGGCACAATCCCCCGGCCGTTAGCACATGTAGGCGTGCGGCCAGCAACCCATTCGGAGAGCGGGAATGACACGACTGACATTGCTTTTTGCCACTGCGGCCCTCGCGGGCTCCGCATGCGGCATGGCCGCGCAGAACGCAGGGCCACCTGGTCCGGTTGAGCTGACAGTTCAGCTGCCTCGGCCCAGTCAGCGGATCTTCGATGTGCACGAGGTGATGGCGGTCAGGCCGGGGCCGTTGACGCTCTATTATCCGCAGTGGCTTCCCGGCGATCACGCACCCGACGGCCCCATTGGCGACATGATGGGCCTGGAAATCACGGCCGGCGGCAAGCGGATCGCATGGCACCGTGATGAAGTGGATATGTTCACCTTTCGCCTGACGGTGCCGGCGGGCGTGGATCGGATCGACGTCCGCTTCCAGTTTCCGGCGGACGATCGGATCACACCGCAACTGATGGGTCTCGCGTGGAACGCCGTCGCCCTGTACTACGCCGGCTATCCGACCAAGACGCAGATATACCAGCCGACGCTGGTGATCCCCGCCGACTGGGGTTATGCGAGCGCTTTGCGCACGGTAAAGCACAGCGGCGGGCGCATCACTTTCGAGCCCGTGCCGTTCAACACGCTGGTCGATTCGCCGGTGATCGCCGGCAAATACTTCCGGGAAATCGACGTCACTCCGCCCGCTTCACCGGTGCACCGCTACCTCGACCTGGTGGGTGATGATACCGCGGCGGTCGCCATCTCCGATACGCAACTCGCCGGCTATCGTCATCTGGTCGAGCAGGCGCAGGCGTTGTTCCACTCGCATCACTACGACGATTATCACTTCCTGTTGACGGCCAGCGACTTCACCTCCAAAGGTGGCCTCGAGCATCACCGCTCGAGCGATGACCGCGCGCGCAGCGGCGCCAAAATATTCGCGGACCCCGATCACTTCATGCTCGACGCCTCGCTGTTGCCACACGAGTACACGCACTCGTGGAACGGCAAGTTCATGCGCCCGGCGCAACTCTGGCAGCCCGACTTCGAGCGTCCCGAACACGGCCGCATGCTGTGGGTATATGAGGGCCTCACGGTCTATCTCGGGGACATGCTGACCGTGCGCAGCGGGTTATGGTCGCCGGATACCTGGCGGCAGGTGGTCGCCTATCGCGCGGCGGCGCTGGCGCACCGCCCCGGCCGCGATTGGCGGCCGCTGCTCGACACCACCGTGGCCGCGCAGCTGGTCTACGGCTCGCCCTCGTCCTGGTCGAATTGGCGACGGCAGACCGACTTTTATCGGGAAGGGCAACTACTGTGGCTCACCGTCGACATGAAACTAAGGACGTTGAGCCATGATCGGCATTCGATCGCGGATTTTGCGCAGCTCTTTTTCGGCGTCGACGACGGCAGCTTCGTAACCCGCACCTATACGTTCGGCGACGTGGTGAAGGCGCTGAATGCGGTGCAGCCGTATGATTGGGCCGGATTCCTCCACAACTGGCTGGACGGTGTCGGCTCGCAGGTGCCGCTCTTGTCCGGCATCGAAGCGAGCGGCTGGCGACTCGTGTACACGGACAAAACCAGCCGCTACGAGAATGCGCTCGAGAACGTCGGTCAGGGAGAGCTCGAAGGAAAGGGGATCGACGAAATGTTCTCGCTCGGCCTGTTCCTCGACAATACCGGCAAGGTGGAGGACGTGTTGTGGGATGGACCGGCATTCAAGGCCGGGCTCGCGCCGGGAATGAAGCTCATCTCCGTCGATGGGCATCCGTACAGCACGCAGGTGTTGCGGGACGAAATCGTCCAGGCGCAGAAGAGCGGGCAGGCAATGCGGATACAGGCGCAGAATGATGGTGCCGTCGAGCCGTATACGGTCCAGTACACCGGTGGGCTCAAGTATCCGCATCTGGTCCGCGCTCCGGGCAAGACCGATTATCTGGGGAAGATACTTGCGCCGATGCCCTAGTGGTGCCTGGCGGTGAGTCTGCCGTCAGCCGGCGGCTTCGCCGCCTGGTCCTGCGGCGACAGGATCTTCCAGGCGAAGTGATAGCTCCACTTGTCGTAGTAGAGGTTGTCGTCCGCTTCGACTTCACCGCGCTGCGAATCGACGTTGTCGGAACGGAAGAAATGCTTGGCCGGGACGAGCTGTCGCGAGAAATCGTCGTTGAAGGCGATGCGGAAATTGTCCAGCCCGCCCAGGTAGAACCAGCGCAGCGTTGGATCGCCGGACTGGAGCCTACCGTAGGTGACATCGGCCGGCACCCATCCGTACGGGGC
The DNA here is from genome assembly GCA_050738635.1 of Steroidobacteraceae bacterium. GTDB lineage: Bacteria > Pseudomonadota > Gammaproteobacteria > Steroidobacterales > Steroidobacteraceae > 13-2-20CM-66-19. The sequence goes on along the minus strand of JBOIAB010000331.1, from coordinate 8,462 downwards.
AAGATATATCTGCGCCCAGTCGTGGATGTCATTCTCGTCGCCGCGGCTGAAGGTCCAGCCCGATTGCCAGCGCGCGGGGATGCCGTTCATGCGCAGCAGCGTAATCAGCAGCATCGTCTGCTCGCCGCAATCGCCATGGCCCGCCTGCAGCGTGTAGGCGCTCAAATCGGGGAGGGTGGAGTACTCGCGTGCACCGGCCCAGGGGATCGAGTCGACGGCGGCAAAGATTCGCTGCGCGATGAGGTAGGGGTTGCGGGCATCGCCGACCACCTGGCGCGAAAACACCTGCAGCGGCTCGGTGAAGACGATGTGCGGTGCACGTTGCGCCACGTAAGGCGCCAACTCCGGCGTGATCTTCACCGGCACCACCTTGTTGGGGTCGATCACGTGGTACTGCGCGTAAAGAGTGACCTCGTAGGTCACCGAAAATACCGTCGGCTGGTGAGCCCGCGCGGCCTCTTCGAGGTACACGGTGCGTTGCAGGGCCGATCGGGGCGCGAGGCGATGCCCGCCCGGCTGACTCGCCACCAAGTGAATGTCTTCCTGTTGCCCTGGGATATAGCGCGGATACGGGATCCAGGCCCGAATGGTCTTACCCGCCGGCACAGCGTCGGCATCCACCGTTACGGTTTGCGTTACGCGCACCCGCTGCGGCAGCACGCTCGAACGGATCGTGGCGCGCGCGCGTCCGATCACTTCCCGGTCGTAGTCGGTGATCTGTTCGGTGAAATCCTTCGGCAGGCCGCTGTCGGCAAACTGTATCGGCACGCTCGAGCGGGCGCGCGCGGCTGCGCTCAGGTGAAACAGGTTGGCAGGCGAGCGGGCGAAGTACAGTCGCGCGCCGTCGATATCCATGTGCTCGAACAGTCCTTGAGCATCCCAGCGCTCGAAGTCGGCGGCGGTGAGATCGGGAATCTGCTTGCGCACGCGAGCCGCGACTTCGGCGGCGCTGAGGCTGAAGTCTTCGCGCATGCGCTGCATACGCGCGCGCTGGAACTCCAGGGCCTCGCGTGTCTGCGCGGACAATCCTGTCTGCTGCAGCGCCGCATCGATGCGGACGGAGGCCTCACGGAACTGGCCGGCGCTGACGAGCCCGACGATGGTCGGCAAATCACCACCGTTGCCCGCGCTCGTGGCGGGCGCGGCGGACGCCGTTGCAGTTACCGCCAGCAGCAGCAACAGCAACACGGTCGGCACGCCCTGTCGATGGATCGCCATGATCCGTGGAGCTTTACACGCATTGCGGCCGATGGCAACGATCCCCGGGAGAGCGATGATGAAAAAGATGTGGTTGCGTGCCCTGATCGCGCTGCTCGGAATGGGGCCGCTGGCGGTGTGGGCGAGTCCCCGGGAACCGGCGCTCTTGCACGGCTTCGATGCCTACGTCCAACATGCCATGAAGGTCTGGCGCGTGCCGGGATTGGCGATCGCCATCGTCGACGATGACCACATCGTCATGGAGAAGGGTTTCGGCGTCCGGAGCGTGGGGTCGCCGGAGAAAGTGGACGTACATACGCTCTTCGGGATTGCCTCCGACAGCAAGGCATTCACCACGGTCGCGCTCGGGATCCTGAAAGACCGGGGCGAGCTCGACTGGGATGATCGCGTCACGCAATTCCTGAAAGGATTCCAGCTCTATGAGTCCTACCCGACCCGCGAGGTTACGATACGTGACCTGCTGACTCATCAGACCGGGGACTGCGGCGCCGATTTTCTCTGGTACGGCAGCGGCAACACCCGTGCCGAAATCATTCAGAAGCTGCGCTTGGTCAAGCCGCGGTATGGCTTTCGGCAACGATACTGCTACAGCAACAATATGGTGATGGCGGCCGGTCAAATCATTCCCGCCATCACCGGCGTCCAGTGGGGCACCTTCGTCGAGCAGAATATCTTCAAGCCGCTCGACATGAGGGCGAGCGACACGTCGATCACGGAGTTCAAGTCCGATGAGGACATCGCAACGCCGCACGCCGAGATTGACGGCAGGATCACCCCGATCCATTGGGCAAATGTCGACAACGCCGGGCCGGCGGCGGCGATCAACTCCAATGTCGACGACATGGCCCACTGGCTCGAAATGCTGCTGAATGAAGGTACTTACGCGGGCCGCCGGGTGGTAAGCGCCGCCGTGATCCATGAAATGGAATCGCCGCAGGTCGTGATTCCTTCCAATCTGGAGAACGGCGCCGGCGAAATCATCAATTCATTTCCGCCGGCGCTGTCGCCGGCTTATGGCCTCACGCTGCGCACCGAGGACTTCCGCGGGGAGCGCATCGACTGGCACGCCGGCTCGATCGACGGCATGGGGTCCGTCGTCGGGCTGATCCCGTCGCGCCATCTGGGGGTCGTGATTCTGGCCAACAAGGACGACACCAACCTGCCGATCGCACTGATGGACGTGGTTTTCAACGACTACATCGGGCCGCCCCATGTGGACTGGGGCGCGCGGCTGCTGGCGCTGATGGCGGGGGTGCAGGCGCAAGGGAAACAATCGGAGGCGGAACATCAGATATCGCGCCAGCCGCAGCCTCAGCCCTCGCTGCCGCTCGCGGATTACGCTGGCACGTATGCCGATCCGCTGTACGGCCGGGCCGCCGTCTCGCTTTCCAACGGACATCTCGTGTTGACGCGTGGCAGCGAGTTCGTTGGCGATCTGGAACCCTGGAACCATGACACCTTCAGGGTGACCTGGCGCTACCGTTTCCTCGGCCACGACTTCGTGCAGTTCGGGCTTTCCCCCGGGGGGAACGCGGAAGTGCTTTATTTCCTGCGCGGCGAGGGTTATCCGCCGCAGATGACCCTGCGTCGCGCAATCGTGGAGTCGCTCACTCTTCGGCGCCCAGGTTCTTGAGCTGTGCATCACGCAGGTCCAACTCGCGTTCGATCCGGCGCCGCGCCTCGTCCTTGAGTTGTCCGGCACGAGACAGCTCGTTGATCCGCTCGCGCTCGGCGGCCAGCAGTTGCAACTCGATCTCCTCGTGCAGCTCGGTGAGCCTGCGTTGGGTGTCGCTGCGTCGCTCGAGGTGCAGCAGCTGATCATGGTAACTGCCGCGCAACGGCGCGACCAGGTCCGGGGTGAGCGCGCGCTCGCCGGTCAGCTGCTCGAGCCGTGCCAGGGCTGCCTCGACAGCCTGGCGTCGCGCCACAAACTCCGCCTCGCGGTCGGCCCGGCGCTCGCGGTAACCGGCCCGGGCGAGCCCGAGCGCACGCATCGCGGTCGGCATCGTCAAACCCTGACCCACCAGAGTCACCATGATCACGCAAAACGTCAGGAAGAGGATCAGGTCCCGGTCTGGAAACGGCGCGCCGTCCTGGATCGTCAGTGGCAGCGCGAGCGCCGCAGCGAGCGACACGATGCCCCGAACACCTGTGAACGCCAGTGCAAACGGATACTGCCATGGCGGCGAGGGGTCGCGGTGTCGAAGCGATTTCGACAGCCAGCGCGGTACATAGGTCGCTGGGAACATCCACGCGAAACGCGCCGCGATCACCACTGCGCTGACGACCACGGCCGAGAGCGCCAGCTCGCGCAGCGAATAGACCCGGATACCCGCCATCAACGTACGCGCTTGTAGTCCCGTGATCAGGAAAACGAGGCCTTCGATCGTGTACGTGAGGAAGTCCCAGAAGAATACGCCTTGCAGGCGCGTAGCGGGACTGATGAGTCGCGGGCCGTTCCAGCTGACATACAGCCCCACTGCCACAGTCGCCAGCACTCCGGAGCCGCCGAGGTACTCCGGCGGCCAGTAGGCCAGGAACGGCGTCAGCACCGACAGTGTGATTTCGATGGGAGGATCGGCCGCCCAGCGCCGCAGCCGCAGCATTACCCAGCCGACTCCGATTCCCCACAATAACTCGCCGGCGACGATCAGGCAGAACGAGCCGGCGGCGCGGCCCAGTGAAAAGGCGCCGAGGCTCACGGCCACGACCGCGAAGCGATACAGAATCAGCGCGGTCGCATCATTGGCCAGACCTTCGCCCTCGAGGATCACGAGGATGCGACGCGGCAGCTTCAGGCGACGGGCAATCGACAGCGGCGCCAGCGCATCGGGCGGGGAGATTATCGCTCCCAGCACGAATCCCTCCGGCCACGGCAGGCCGAGCAGCCAGTGCGCGGCCGCCGCGGCGGCTATCGTGGTAAAGATCACGCAGCCGACTGCCAGCATCGAGATCGGGTACAGGTTGAAGCGAAACTCGCGCCAACTCATCGCGACCGCCGACCAATACACGACGAGCGGCAGTACCAGCAGCAGCACAAGCTCCGGTGACAGTTGCAGCGTGGGCAGCCCCGGGATCAGCGCCAGCACCACTCCGGTGATGACCAGCAGGATGGAAGGCGGGGTCTTGAGGCGTGCCGCGGCGGCGCCGACGGCGGCAGTCACGATCAGCAGCAGGACCAGGATCTGGATGGTGCGAATCAAGCGGGTTAGGTCGACTTGCTCGCGGGCGCCTCCCCCGGCACAGGTAGCCCGACCTTGTGACAGAAGGCGGCGAAGCGCGGATCATGCTTGAAGCGCAAGATGAAGGGATCGTAGAGCAGGCTCTGGACCCCCGGATCGCGATTTCTCCAGGCGCGATCCAGCCACGCAAAGGTCTCGTCCGCTTCATTGCGCAACGCGTAGACTTCGGCAATCTGGAAGGGGGCATCCCCGGCATCTTTGTCGATCAACGTCTTGAGTGCCGCATCGGCGGCACGTGGGTCACTACCGATCGACCGCGCCAGGGCGAGCGCAATGTTCTGCCAGATTCCAGGGTGCTCCAGCAGCGCGGCGGCGAGCGCCGCGCGAGCGTTACCGCGCTGGACATCGATGACCGTAAGCTCCTCGTAGTATCTTGCCGCGCCGGGCTGCAGCTCGATTGCCCTGCGGATCGCCTGCTCGGCCTCATCGAGCCGGTTGAGTGCCGAGAGATAAACGGCGAGCCAGTTGTACCAATCGGCCCGCAGCGGCTCGGTGGCGAGCGCCTCCCGGGTGAGCTCGACCGCCTGCCCCATCTCACCGAAAGTAGTAAGTTGGTTGCCGAAAGCGAATTTCGCATTGGCATCGTTCGGCGCGAGCTCCGATGCGCGGCGGTACTCCGCTTCCGCTCCGCGCCAGTTGAAATCGGCGCGTAGAAGCAGGTAACCCTGGGCAAGGTGCGCGTCGGAGAACTCGGGCGAGAGGCCGAGCGCGCGCGAGGCTGCCTCACGCGCCTTCGCGTACGCCTCCTGCGCCGGCGCTCCGTCCAGGAACTCCGCGCCAACGCTGGTCCAGGTTGTCGAGAGCCCGCACCAGGCGCGCGTATAGCGCGGATCGAGTTGAGTCGCCTGCGTGAAGAACTCGATCGCCTTGCGGTAATCGACTTCCGTGTCGTGGGCATAATAAAACTTACCCTGCAGGTACGCGTTGTAGGCCTCGAGGCTTCCGCTCGGGGGCCGGTCGCTCTGCACCGCCGCATGCTCGGCCGGAAGGAGTTTCGCCTTGAGCGCGCCCGCCACGGCGCGCGTGATTTCATCCTGCAGTGCGAAGAGATCCTTGTACGGCCGATCGTAGCGCTCGGACCACTGCGCGCTGCCGTCCTCGGTGTTGATGAGCTCGGCACTTACCCGCACCACGTCGCCCGAGCGGCGCACGCTCCCTTCCAGCAGGTGCGCCACCCCGAGCTTTGCCCCGATACTGCGACTGTCCTCCTTGGAATCGCGGAAGAGGAAGGAGGAGGCGCGGCCGATCACTTTGAGTCCCGGAAGCTGCGAGAGCGCCGTGATCAGGTCCTCCGAGATCCCATCCGAAAAATACTGCTCCGCCGCATCGCCGCTCTCGTTCGTAAGCGGCAGCACGGCGATCGACTCACTCTGAATGCCAGGCCTCGATTCCCGCAGCCGATCGAGCCCCAAATAGCCGAGAACGAGGAGTAGCGCCAGCGCAATCATCGCGACGGCTGCCAGGGGCAGCTTCGATCGTGGCGAGGCCGGCAAGCGGCCGCGGACGGACGACCCTGCTCGGATCGTCTTCGAAGCGTCGCCCGATAACAGGTGTTGCACACGCTCAACAAAAGCCGGGGGCGTCTCCCCTCCCGGCAGGCGCGTCCATTGGAGCGCGCGAAAGCGGTCGGGCACGTCAGCTCTCGACTCACTCGTGTCGTCGATGACGATTGGAACAAGGAACGCCACGCGGTCGGACATGTCGCCGGCGCGTTCGACGGCCAGCCTCCACTCCCGACGGAAGTAGCCCTCGTGACGGGCGTCCGAGCGCCCGGAGATGATGGGCATGAAGAGAGCGCAGTCGTGGATCTGCTGGCGGATGGAGCGGTCCCAGGCATCACCGCCCCGCAGCTCATTCTTGTCGAACCAGACTTCGACGCCGCCTGAGCGGAGTGCGTCGCAGATCCTTTGGGCCGCCGGGGTGTCCTGCGAGGCGTAACTAAGGAATACCGCTCGCGATGGCTCAGGTACAGCCAATGAGACCCCGGGGCGCTTAACTTATGGTAGTCGAATACCGGACTCTGCCGGGGGTGGGCACCCCTTGGCAAGGCCAGGCCGGCATCTGGCGTCGGGATTCTTTACAGGCCGATTCCAGATCCAGCAGGCACATTATGTAACGCTATGAATGTATTATGTTTATTCTAACTGGTATAGCCCTTGCTCAGTCTCAGGCGTCGCCGCTGAGGGGGGAGTACGGACATGTTCAAGCGCTTTTCCAGGTTGGGCCTCATCGGCATCGTTGCCGGCGCGATGACCGCCGGTACGGCATTCGCCGGCCCCATCCAAATGTTCCTGACGAGCGGCGGTCAAACCACCAGCGTGCTGATCGGCAGTACCGGCACCCCATCCTCGTCATCCTTCACCGCGACGCTCAACGGCTGGACCATCAGCGGCATGACCGGAACGAGCTACTCGCCGCGCCTCAACTCATTTGTAGGTCTCGATCTGGGTGGCTACACGGCAACGTGCGTGGGCGTTGGAGGTTGCTCCTCAGACCCACTGATGGTCGCCATCAGCGCCACCAGTTTCACGACGCCCATCTCGCTGAACGAGTTTCAGCTCGAATTCAGCGGTAACGTCCACGGCGGCTCGGTAACGACGTCGGCCTATTGGGATACCGCCAATACTTATTTCTGCAACAGCGCTGACACCGCGTCAATGGATTGCGGTTCCTCCGATCTCATTGGCTCCCTGACGTTGAATAGCGGGAGCAAGAGCCTCTCGGTCGCGGGCGGTCCGGACACCATCAGGTCTTATTCGGTGACCATTGTCGACACGTTTTCGGCGGGCATTGGCAATGACCCATCGTATAGCGTGGATACCACCGTCACCGTTCCCGAGCCCGGCATGCTCGCGCTCTTCGGCGCGGGTCTGCTCGGCTGCGCCTTGGTCATCAGCCGCCGGCGTCGCGCCCGGCAGTTCTGACCAAACACGCAAGAAAGCGCTGGGACGCCTCATAGGGACGCCCTCACCGACGCAATCAGACCCACCCGACTGGAGCGGGTGAAGGGAATCGAACCCTCGTCACTTGGTTGGGAACCAAGAGCTCTACCATTGAGCTACACCCGCCGCGGCGATGATTCTACGAGAGAGCGGTCGCGCCCGGCAATCCGAGGACAGCCGGGAAGACCTCACTGGACGCTTAGTCGCACTGCGCTTGCCCTTCAGCAGGCCACCGTCGGATCATGTATCTCATGAGCGCTGAACCAAAGGCCTGGGTCGAGCGTGCAGTGTGCGTCTACTGTGCATCGAGCCAAACCGCGCATGCGGAATACCGCGAAGCGGCGTCCAAACTGGGCGAAGTACTGGCCGGCCGTGGGATCACGGTTATCTACGGTGGCGGCGGTAAAGGCTCGATGGGCGCGCTCGCCGATGGTGCGCTCGGCCAAGGCGGGCGCGTAATCGGCATCCTGCCGCGCTTCATGGATGACCTGGAATGGGGCCATCGGGGACTGTCGGAGCTGAAACTGGTGGAAGACATGCGCACCCGCAAGCATCTGATGCTCGCGGGCGCGGAAGCGGCCATCGCGCTGCCCGGCGGCTGCGGCACCTTCGAGGAGCTGCTCGAGGCGATCACCCTCAAGCGGCTGGGGCTCTTCCTCGGCCCCATCGTCCTGGTCAACACCAGGGGATATTTTCAGCCGCTGCTGCAGATGCTGGCGCGCGCCGTGGATGAGCATTTCATGGACGTGCGCCACTCGGCTATGTGGCAGGTCGTCGCCCGTCCCGAGGAAGTTCCGCAGGCTCTCGAGCAGGCACCCGCCTGGACAGCGGAGTCCCGCAACTTCGCCGCCGTGTAGGGTCAGCCGGTCTCGGCGGTCGCCAGGACCTTGCCGAAGCGCCGCTGTCGGCGGGCATAGTCGGCGAGCGCCGCACGCAGCTCCGCCTCGCCGAAGTCGGGCCAGAGCCGGTCGGTGAAATAGAGCTCCGCATAGGCGCAGTCCCAGAGCAGGAAGTCCGACAGCCGCTGCTCGCCGCCGGTGCGGATCAGTAGATCCACGGC
>JBOIAB010000330.1:0-2936 GCA_050738635.1 Steroidobacteraceae bacterium | reverse complement strand
CAGCGTCGAGCAATGGAGCTGATCGAGAAGATGCCCGCGTAGACAGAAATCTCGCACCTCGGCCAACCTCATCTCGATGAAATCACAGGGAAACTCCGTCTCCCGCTCGGAGGAACTTCAGACTAGCCGGCTCGCCGCGCAAGCAGGAACAAGCGCGGAAAGGCCAGCAGCACGCTGCCGTCGGCCAGCGGCGGGTAGGCGGCGGCGATGCCGGCTGTGTAGACGGCGATGAATTCCTTGCGCTGCGCGTCCGTAAGCGGGTCGAGGAATGGTCGCAGCCCGGTGGAACGTACGAACTCGACGATCGCGTCGGCGCCGTTGAGTGAGTGATGGTATGTAGTGCGCCAGACATCGAGCCGCGCAGCCATGGGCTGCAACGCCTCGTAATAAGCGCGCGCGGGCGGCAGTGGCGCACGCGCCGCGCCTGCGAGGCGCTCGCGCCACGGTCCCGCAAGAGCCACCTCATGCATCAACCGATGCGTTGGCTCCGCCAGATTGTCGGGCATCTGTACGGCGAGAGTGGCTCCGGCGGGCAGCGCCGCAAGGACCCGGGGCAGCTGCTCGATATGGCCGGGGATCCACTGATAGATGGCATTCGCAAACACCAGATCCACAGGCGTATCGGGCAACCAGGCGTCCGCATTCGCAGGCTCAAAACGCACTTTCGGCAGACGCCGGCGCGCCTCCTCCAGCATCGCGGGTGAGTTGTCGAGGCCGATGACCTCCGCTTGCGGATAGCGGGCCAACAGCAATTCGGTGGAATTTCCGGGTCCGCAGCCGACATCCACGATCCGTCGCACGCCATCGGGCCGCACCCGTGCGAGCAGGTCGCGTGCCGGACGAGTGCGCTCGTCCTCGAACTTGAGGTAAGTCGCGGGGGACCAGTCGCTGGCGCTCAATGTAACTCCTGATACCGCTTTAGTGTGAGTCATCGCTCTGACTCTGGCTCTGGCGCTGTCGCTCAGGGTGCGCGTGGCGTTCCGTGGTCATCCATACCACCACGTCCCATGCGTTGTGAATGCCGATGAAGAGGAGCAACAACACCGCGCCGCTCACCGCGTACAGCGACGCCGCCGGCTGGTGCGGCAAGGTGAGGCCGATGACGGCCAGCGCCAGATAGCCGAGCACCGGCAGCACGGCGTTCCAGATCCAGTCGGACAGGAACGGCTCGTAGCCGAAGGACCTGGTAAGCATCGGACGGATCACGGTCGCACAGTAAATCAGTCCGGCAACGCCTGTAGCGGCGAGCAGGGCTGCGAGGGCAAACGTCGTCTGCCCGGGTATGGACATCAGCGCCGACAGCCACAGCGCCGCGGCGAAGTGCACCGCGGTCGGCGTGATGAAGACGCGCAGTCCGGTGAGCCGCTGCGAGGCCGAATTCGCCAGGTCGCGTCTCTCCGCCGACAGCGTGATCACGACGAAAGTCAGACCCGTGAGGGCGGCGGCCGATGAGCCCACCAGGACGTAGAAGCTCTGCCAGTCGACCAGGGAGAGTGCATGACCCATCTTCATTTCTGTCCGGTGGTTATCGTCAGGATGAGGTCTCGAGGCGGCGGCACCACCGCGTAGAGGGTAGCGTGCTCGCCAGCCCGAATGGCAGCGATCCAGACGTAGCCAGGCTTCGGCACCCGGATGTTATAACGGAATGTCGCACCGACGCGGGAAAAAGTCCCGGTGATCCAGGCCGGACGGTCGACATAGACCAGCATCAGCGACCTGCCGGAGTGCGCATCGCGCCAATCCATCGAGCCCACGGCCTCGATGCCATCACGCTGCAGTGCGACCGGCGCCAGCCTGGCGAGGCGGGCATCACGGGGCGCAATCTTCATGCGATGCAGCTCGAAGTCCGTGGGGCCGAGCTCACTCTGCAGATCCTGCTGCGTGCGGTTGAGGTCGAGCGTGAAGCTCCGGGGCGTCAGGCTCATCGGGACGACGAAGGCGCCGGTGTTGGCGGCCCCGTAGACATCCCCGACGACGTAGGGAAAGATCAGCCGGTAGCCGCCGGCAGGCGGCGCCCCGATGACCTCGATGGCCGAGTGAATCACCCAATCAGGATGCTGCGGCCCGCGGCTGCATGCCGCCACCAGTGCAACCAGTGCGACCAGTGCGACCGCCCAAAAGCGAATCAGTAAGCGGCCCGGGGCCGTTCCCTCGACCATTCCCTGGGCCGCGAGGTCGAATGCAGCCATAGCAGCGCGCTCGCGGAAATCGCCGGGAGCGATTTGCGTCAATCAAAGAGGGGGGCTGGCGGGTGTTGCCTGCGTTCCGGGTGGCAACGGACTCGCCTGCGCTCCGGGATTGGCCTGCGGCGGTGGCGCGGCCTGCGCGGGTTGCGCGGGCTGACGCATCTGTGGCGGGCTGGCGGTGATGGCCGCACGGAACTGCTGCAGCTTCTGCTTGATGACGCTGGCGTTCTGCGGGCCCATGCGGATCAGCAGCTTCTGCCCCGCCGGCAGCGCCTCGAGCTTCGGATCCGAGAACTGATAGAACACCTTCGGCCGGACGAGGGAGATCGGGCCCGACACATCCGGGGTGGCCAGCATGCTGTCGATGGCCAGGACCAGACGGTCGTTGAAATACTTGCCCGGGTAGCCGAGATTCTCATACGCCTGTTGGAAGAGCGGATAGAGGCGGAAGTAGATGGTCGCCAGCGCCTTCGGGTCGACCGAGCTCACCACCTGCATGAGCGGCGCATAGCGCGCGTAATTCTGCTCGCTCAGGGTCGTCTGGCCGGCCTGGGTGTCGACGGCCGTGTCGCCCCCGGTCGGCTGTAATGGCCGCAGCTCCGCCGCAACCTTCTTGCGCGGCAGGTTGTCCACCGTAACCACGAAGTCGCGGATGACCTCATGAGGCACCAGGAACTTCGCTATCGCCGGCTTGCCGAGCAGGCCGGTCAGCGAGTCGCGGACCACGGGGTCGCTCTGGTAGAGCGGCGG
>JBOIAB010000329.1:0-5279 GCA_050738635.1 Steroidobacteraceae bacterium | reverse complement strand
AGTACATCGCGCGTCATATCTTCGAACCGCTCGGTATGACGCACTCGACGTTCGATCAGCCGCTGCCCCCTGCGCTGGCGAAGGACATGTCCCAAGGCTACACGAAGGCCTCGGACGGCAAGCCCATTCCTTTCGAGGACAGCGAGATGGCGCCCGCCGGCGGCCTCAGCTCCACGGCGGTCGACATGGCGCATTTCATGATCGCGCAGCTCGAGGGCGGCAGCTACGACGGCGCCTCGATCATGAGCCCGCAGATCACCCAACTCATGCATACGCCGCAGTCGCGCATGGCGCCCGGGTTGAATGGATTCGACCTCGGTTTCTATCAGGAGAACCGCAACGGCTTGAGCATCATCGGGCACGAGGGCGATACCACCTCATTCCACAGTGACATGCACCTGCTGCTCGATCAGCATGTCGGATTCTTCATATCGCTGAACAGCGTGGGTGAAGGCGCTGCGACGGACGATGTCCGGACTGGTGTCTTCCGCGCATTCCTCGATCGGTACTATCCCTACACTCCGCCGGTGGAGGCGACGGTGTCGCACAGCCAAGCGGACGCGGCGCGGGTGGCGGGCTGGTACATGTCCTCCCGCCGCATCGAGAGCGCGCTTCGCATCGTGAACGGGCTGCAGCAGGCGCGCGTGACCGCTCTGCCGAGCGGCGAGATCGAGGTGAGTGTGCTCAAGAACCTCGCCGGCGTTCCCAAGCGCTGGCGCGAGGTCGCGCCGCTGACGTACCGGGAGATCCACGGCCAGACACATCTCGCTTTCGTGACCGACGCCAGCGGCGACGTCGCGTACTGGATCTGCGATGACTTCATCCCGGTATTGATCTTCCAGAAAGTGCATGGGCTCGGCCAGGAGAGCGAGTTCGGCTGGATGGGAACGACATGCCTCGCCATCCTGATATTGACGGTGGCGATCTGGGTCGGCGGCGCGTTTATCCGCCGTCGCTGCAAAGCTCCGCTGGTCCTTTCTCGGGAGGAAAAGCGGCTCCGGCTCGCCTCGCGCGTGGGCGTCCTTTTGCTGCTGAGCGTGGTCCTGGCATGGTTCCTCGCGTTCGATCTGCTGTTGAATTCCGTTGACGGCGAGGTCAACGGCGCGCTCACCGCCGCATACGTCGCGGGGGTTTTCGGCCTGCTCGGCGCGCTAGCCGTCCTGGTGGCCGCCGTCAGGCGCGTGCTGCGCGGACCCGGCGGCCGGCTGGCGCGCGCCGGCGAGGCGCTGCTCGCGCTCGCTGCAATCTATGGAATCTGGGTCATCCTCTTTTTCGGTCTCGCGAGCTTCAGTTACCGCTACTGACGGCCTATGGCGCACCGCTGCTGAGGGCCCCAGCGTCTTGCGCGCGCCCGGCAGCCGTTTGCTATCATCCATCGCAGAGATTCCGGGCTCGCCGCATAAAACTTTGATTTCAAAGGATTAGCGTCGACCTATTGAGCCATGGTGGCCCGTGTCGGCTACTCCGCGACGACCAGTCGTGAACCCCGTCAGGGCCGGAAGGCAGCAGCGGCAGCGGCGATGTCGGGTGCCGGAGCTTTCGCTGATACGGGCCGCCTCCATATTCAAGGCCAACGATGACTGAGACCTACACGGCGCTGGCGCGCAAGTGGCGGCCGCGGGCCTTTGCCGAGCTGATCGGCCAGGACCACGTCCGCCGTGCACTCGTGAACGCGCTCGTAACCGGCCGCGTGCATCACGCCTTTCTCTTCACCGGCACTCGCGGCGTCGGCAAGACCACGATCGCGCGCATTCTCGCCAAGTGCCTGAACTGCGAAACCGGCGTCACGCCGACTCCCTGCGGTCAGTGCGCCAGTTGCCGCGAGATCGATGCCGGCCGGTTCGTCGATCTCATCGAGGTCGATGCGGCCTCGCGTACCAAGGTCGACGATACGCGTGAGCTGCTCGACAACGTGCAGTACTCACCGACCCGCGGCCGCTACAAGGTGTACCTCATAGACGAGGTACACATGCTCTCGACGCACTCCTTCAATGCGCTCCTCAAGACGCTCGAAGAGCCGCCACCGCACGTGAAATTCCTGCTCGCCACCACCGACCCGCAGAAGCTGCCGGTGACCGTGCTGTCGCGCTGCCTGCAGTTCAACCTCAAGCGCATTCCGCCCGCGCAGATTGCCGCGCACCTGCGCGCCATTCTGGAGAAGGAAGGCATCGAGTTCGAGCCCGCGGGTCTCGCACTGGTCGCGCATGCCGCCGACGGCAGCATGCGGGATGGCCTATCGCTGCTCGATCAGCTCATTGCCTTCGGCGGTGGCCGTGCGGGCGAGACGGAGGCCCGCGCCATGCTCGGCACCATCGCCAGGGATCACGTGTTGCAACTGGCGGAGCGGTTGGCGGCGGGGGATGCCGCGGAGCTGCTGCGATACGCGCAAAGCCTCGAGGAATGGGCGCCCGATTACGCCCAGGTGCTCGACGAGCTGGCCTCTCTCCTCACGCGCATTGCCCTGAAACAGGTCGTGAAGGACTTCGACGGCGATGAGCTTTACGCGCTCGAAGTCCTCGAGCGCCTGGCGCGCGCCATCTCGGCCGAGGATATCCAGCTCTACTATCAAACGGCCATCATCGGCCGGCGGGACCTGGCCCTCGCTCCCGATCCACGCACCGGATTCGAGATGGTGTTGCTGCGGATGCTGGCGTTCAAGCCGCAGGAGGCAGCCGGCAGAGCCGCGCCACCGGCTGCGCCAACAGGCGTCCCAGGCGGCAGGGCTCCCGGCCCCGCCATCCTGCCAGCCCGGTCGCCTGCCGCATCGGCCCGCCCGGCGGCCTCGCCGTCTGCGACGGCAGCAGCGGCCGATGCCGGACCGACCGCGGTGCATGGCGGCGCCCAGGACTGGACGGCGATCATTTCCGCGCTGGAGCTGCAAGGCGCGGCGCGCCAGCTCGCGACTCATTGTGTGCTCGTCGGCCGCGACGGCGCCGTCGTGCGCCTGGCGCTCGACCCCCGCAGCAAGTTCATGCGCACGGCCGCCGTGGAGGAGAAGCTTGCCCAGGCGCTCGGCAAATACTATGGCGAGCCGGTGCGGCTGGAATTCACCGCCGTCGCACCGCAGGCGGAAACCCCGGCGCAGGCCGATCAGCGTGTCTCCCAGGAGGAGGCCGAGTCCGCCCGGCGCGCCTTCGAATCCGACCCGGGAGTGCAGGGCTTTCGCGACCGTTTCGGCGCGTCGCCGCTGCCGGAGACCATCCGGCCGGTAAAATAGCGGCTTCGTAACCAGGAGCTTGTCATGCCCAATTTCAACAACCTGATGAAGCAGGCGCAGGCCATGCAGGCCAACATGCAGAAGGCGCAGGAGGAGATCGCCGCCATGGAAGTGGTCGGCGAGGCCGGCGGCGGCATGGTGAAGGTGACCATGAGCGGCCGGCATGAGACCCGCCGCGTGCAGATCGAACCCGCCGTGATCGGCGATGACCGCGAGATGCTCGAGGACCTCATCGCCGCGGCCGTGAACGATGCCGTGCACAAGGTTGAGGCGAAGGTGCAGGAAAAAATGGCCGGCATGACGGCCGGCCTGCAGCTTCCCCCCGGAATGAAACTGCCGTTTTGAAGCACTCCCCCCGTCTCGCCCAGCTCATCGAGGCCCTGCGATCGCTCCCCGGCGTCGGGCCGAAGACGGCGCAGCGCATGGCTTTCCATCTCCTGCAGGACGGGCGCCCCGGGGCGCGGGCGCTGGCGCAGGCGCTCGATGGCGCGTTGCAATCGGTGACCCGCTGTCGCCGCTGCCGCATGCTCACCGAGGAGGAGCTGTGCTCGATCTGCGCGGCGCCGCAGCGCGAGACGTCGCTCCTCTGCGCGGTGGAGTCGCCGGCGGATGTCGTCGCCATCGAGCAGTCGGGCAGTTACCGCGGACGCTACTTCGTTCTGATGGGGCATCTGTCGCCGCTCGATGGCGTGGGCCCGGAGCAGCTCGGCATCCGCGAGCTCGAGGCCATTCTCCAGGAAGGCACGGTGCGCGAGCTGATTCTGGCGACCAACCCGACCGTCGAAGGCGAGGCGACGGCGCATTTTCTCGCGGAGCTCGCGATGCGCCGCGGACTGCGCGCCAGCCGCATCGCGCACGGCGTGCCCATCGGCGGCGAGCTCGAGTACGTGGACGGTGGCACGCTGGCTCACGCACTTGCCGGACGCCAGACCATTATCTGACCCGGCGCTCAACGCCTCTGTTTTGGCCCCCTGAACGCCGTCAGGTCCTCGGCCAGCCGCCGCAGCCGGCGGTAGCTCTCGTAGCGCCTGGCATCCATCAATCCTGACTCGACTGCTTGTCGTACGGCGCATGCCGGCTCGCGCATGTGGCGGCAGTCGAGAAAGCGACAGCTGGGGGCGAGGCGCGCCACCTCGATGAAGCCAAGGTGCCGCGGGTCGAGATGATCGACGGCCGGTGCGAAGTCACGCACGCCCGGGGAATCAATGAGTCGGCCACCGCCCGCCAGCTCGTAGAGTCGGGATACGGTCGTGGTATGGCGTCCCTCCTCATCGCGCATGAGTCCGCCGATCTCGACTTCGGCAGCGGGAGCGAGCCCGCGGACCAGGGATGATTTGCCGACGCCCGACTGTCCCACCAACGCCGCCACACGCCCGCCGCACGCCGCGAGCAGCCTGTCCAGCCCATCGCCGGTAGTGGCGGAGACTGTCATACACTCGTAACCTGCCGCCGCGTAGACGTCGAGTTGTATGCGCAGCGCGGCGTCGATGCCCAGCTCCGCCTTGTTGAGCACGAGCGTGGCGGGGATACCGGCCGATTCCGCGGCTGCGAGGTAGCGGTCGGCGACGAACGGATCGGGCGGCGGCAGCGGCGCAATGACGACCAACAGCAGGGAGAGGTTGGCGAGCACGAGCTCGACCCGGCCGCGCGCGTTCGACCGGTAAAGGGCCGTGCGCCGGGGCAGCACTTCGAGCACGTGCACCTCTCCGTGGTGAGGGTCGTCACGGCAGCGGACGTCGTCGCCACACACGGCCCCGAGATCCCGTCCGAAGGGGCGTGCTTTGAGCGTGCGACCGGAGGCGTCCTGCACCAGCAGGTGCCGGCCGAAAGCGGCGATCACGCGCGCATCGAAGGTTGCTACACTCACGGTATGCCGAGCGGCGAGAATTTGATCTGGATCGATCTCGAGATGACGGGCCTGAAGCCCGACACGGACTCTATCATTGAGATCGCCACGATCGTCACCGACAAGGAGCTCACCATCCTCGCGGAAGGCCCGGTAATGGCCGTTCACCAGCCCGATGAGGTGCTGGCGCGGATGGACGAGTGGAACCGGCGCCAA
>JBOIAB010000328.1:0-15455 GCA_050738635.1 Steroidobacteraceae bacterium | reverse complement strand
TGACGACACGCTTCGGGTCCTTCTGCTCGCGGCAGTAACGCAGAGCCGCGGCCACCAGCGTGCCGGTGGAGGTGCCCGCCATGATGCCCTCCTTGCCCAGCAGCTCACGGCAGGTCCTGAAGGCCTCCGCGTCCGGGATGGTGTAGGCCGACCTGACACGGCCGAGGTCGGCGACCGGCGGCACGTAGTCCCCGCCTATGCCCTCCACCAGCCAACTGCCGTGATCCTGCGGCATCTTGCCGGTCCTGACATACTCGGCCAGCACCGATCCCACCGGATCGGCCAACACGACCTCGACGCCCGGCGCGACGCGGGCAAAGAATCGCGAGACTCCGGTGATCGTGCCGCCCGTCCCGATGCCGCAGACGACGGCATCGACGTTATGATCCATCTGCTCCCAGATCTCCGGCGCGGTGGTCTCCTCGTGCGCCCGGGGATTGGCGGGATTGCCGAACTGGTTGACGTAAAAGGAGTTGGGCGTCTCGCTCGCGAGGCGCTCCGCCAGATCGCGGTAGTACTCCGGGTGACCCTTGCTGACGTCGGAGCGGGTGAGCACCACCTGGGCGCCCATGGCCTTCAGGTGGAAGATCTTTTCCTGGCTCATCTTGTCGGGAATGACGAGGAGCAGGCGATAGCCCTTCTGCGCGGCCACCAGCGCGAGACCGAGCCCGGTGTTGCCGGCGGTCGCCTCGATCAGCGTGCCACCGGGGGGCAGGCGCCCGTCACGCTCGGCCGCCTCGATGAGATAGAGGCCCACCCGGTCCTTGATCGATCCGCCGGGATTCTGATTCTCGAGCTTGAGAAAAAGCCGGCACGGGCCGGTGTCGAGACGCGTAGCGGCGACGAGCGGCGTATGGCCGATCATCTGCAGAACTGTGGTATAGGACTGCGGCGACATTGGGAGTCCTCGCTGCCGGAGTGCCGAAAGCCCGTAATTGTACGCCACCCGGCCGCGGCGCCCGAAAGTATCCAGTATCGATCTGGCCGCGCCGCTGTATATGAGAAGGCCGTGCGAGGGCGCTCTTGAGCATCGCCGAAGAGCCCATATCTACGGTAAAATCGGCGTATCCGCGAGCGGGTCCCGCTCGCCCTTACCCTCCCTTCGGCCCCCTTTTCGAGACTCCATGTCGATACCGGTGACGGAATGACCGACGCCCCTCGTGATGCCATTCTCGTGCGCGGCGCGCGCCAGAACAATCTGAAGAATCTCGACCTCGACGTTCCGCTCAACGAGCTCGTGGTGGTGACCGGCGTGTCAGGGTCGGGGAAGTCCTCACTCGTCTTCGACACGCTGTACGCCGAAGGCCAGCGCCGTTACGTCGAAACCTTCTCTCCCTACGCGCGGCAGTTTCTCGACCGTATGGACAAGCCGCAGGTGGATTCGATTGCGGGCATTCCTCCTGCCATCGCCATCGATCAAACCAACCCGGTGCGGACGTCGCGCTCCACCGTGGGCACGATGACGGAGCTCAACGACCATCTGAAGCTCCTGTTCGCGCGCGCCGCCACGCTCTATTGCGAGTGCTGCGGCCGTCCCGTGCGGCGCGACACCGCCGAGAACATCTACGGCGATCTGCGGGAGCGGGCAACAGCCTGGGGCTCCGGTCAGGATGAAGCGCGCGATCCGCGCCTGCTGCTCACCTTCCCGGTGCCCGTGCCCGACAGCTTCCAGGAAGCCGAAGTCCGTGCGCTCCTCGAGAAGCAGGGTTATACGAGGTTCTTCGAGCAACCCGCTCCGTCCGCAGCCGAGGCCACGCAAGCAGCATCGGCCAAAGGAGCGGCCGCGGCGGCGCCCGCCGCGGCCAAGCGAGCAAGCGCCGGCGCACGCTCGAAGCGGGCAAAGTCGACGCGCTCGCCGCGGACGGCAACCGTGTTCCACGTAGTGCAGGATCGGTTCCGCGCCGGCCAGGCGGAGCGGGGGCGTGTCATGGAGTCGCTCGAGACCGCGCTGCGGGTCGGCCGCGGCCGCGTCAACGTGCAGGTCGTCGATGACAGCGATCCGCCGCGGCCGCTCGCGACGTGGCGCTATTCGAGCGCCCTGCACTGCGCGGAGTGCGACCGCTCCTACCAGGAGCCGACATCCAGTCTCTTCTCGTTCAACTCACCGGTCGGCGCCTGCGACGGCTGCCGCGGCTTTGGACGCACCATCGGCATCGACTACGGGCTAGTGATTCCGGACGAGACCAAATCGCTACGCGGCGGAGCCGTGAAGCCCTGGCAGACGAAGTCGTACGCCGAGTGCCAGGAGGACATGGAGAAGTTCGCGAAGAAACGCGGTATACCGCTCGATGTGCCGTGGCGCGAGCTCAGGGCCGAGCACCGCCGCTGGGTGATCGAGGGCGAAGGCGACTGGAATAAAGGCATCTGGTACGGGGCGAAGCGCTTCTTCGCCTGGCTGGAGAGCCGATCCTACAAAATGCACGTGCGGGTTCTCCTTTCCCGCTACCGTGCGTACACCCCCTGCGAGACTTGCGGCGGCGCACGCTTGAAGACGCAAGCACTCCTCTGGCGCGTCGGCGACCGCGCGCTTGCCGATGCGGCGCTCGCAAACGCTGGGCCCTTCCGGCCGCGAGGGGTCGAATGGAGCGAGGAGACTCTGCGCCGTCTTCCCGGCCTCTCGATTCACGACGTGATGCTGCTGCCGGTGGAGCGCGCCTGCGAGTTCTTCCGCGGGCTGGAGCTGCCGCGGCCGCTCGACGAGGCGATGGATCTGCTGCTCGGGGAGATCCGTGGCCGCTTCGGCTACCTCGCCGACGTCGGGCTCGGCTACCTCACGCTCGACCGCCAGTCGCGCACGCTCTCCGGCGGTGAGGTCCAGCGGATCAACCTGACTACGGCGCTCGGCACCTCGCTCGTCAACACCCTGTTCGTGCTGGATGAGCCCTCCATCGGCCTGCATCCGCGCGACATGCAGCGCGTCATCACCGTGATGAAGCGCCTGCGCGATGCCGGCAATTCACTGCTCGTCGTGGAGCACGATCCGCAGATCATGCTGGAAGCGGACCGCATCCTCGACCTGGGGCCGGGAGCGGGCGAGCGTGGTGGCGAGATCGTGTTCTTCGGCACCCCGGATGAGATCCGCCGCGACAGCCGCTCGCTCACGGGAGAGTATCTCAGCGGGAAGAAGCGCGTCGGCGCCGCGCGTGCGGTCGGCGCGCCCTCGCCGGTAGCCGCGAAGGAAGTGATCGCTGAGGCGCGTTCCAACCGCTGGCTGGAATTGCGCGGCGCCAGCCAGCACAACCTCAAGGAAGTCGATGTCAGGATACCGCTGAAGCGGTTCGTTTGTGTCACCGGCGTCTCCGGCTCCGGCAAGTCCACACTGATCGAGGACGTCCTCTACCCCGCGCTCCTGAAATACCACGGCAAGCCGACCGAAGCTCCCGGGACCTTCGCCGGGCTCGCCGGCGCGGAGCTCATCGACGATGTCGTCATGGTCGATCAGAGTGCCATCGGGCGCACCACGCGCTCCAACCCGGCGAGTTACGTCGGCGCCTTCGATGCCATCCGCAACCTGTTCGCGGCGGAGCCCGCGGCGCAGGAGCGCAAGTACACCGCCGGCACGTTCAGCTTCAACTCCGGCAACGGTCGCTGTCCAACCTGCAGCGGCAATGGCTTCGAGCACGTCGAGATGCAATTCCTTTCCGACGTCTACCTGCGCTGCCCTGACTGCGACGGCCGGCGTTATCGCGACGAGGTGCTCGAGATCAAGCGCGAAGGCGCGAACGGCCGCCGCGCCAGCATTGCCGACGTCCTGGGAATGACTGTCACTGAGGCGCTCGAGTTCTTCCGCGACTCACGCGAGGTCGCCGCGCGTCTGGCACCGCTCTCCGACGTGGGTCTCGAGTACGTGGCCCTCGGGCAGCCCGTGCCGACACTTTCGGGCGGTGAAGCGCAGCGCCTGAAGCTCGCCGGACATCTCGCCGAGGCGGGCTCGGTGCTCTCGAGCACCACTCACAAGGGCAAGCTCTTCCTCTTCGACGAGCCGACCACGGGCCTGCACTTCCAGGACGTGGCGAAGCTCCTCACCGCCTTTCGCAAGCTGCTCGCGGCGGGACACTCCCTGCTGGTGATCGAGCACAACCTCGATGTGATCCGCGCCGCCGATTGGATCATCGATCTCGGTCCGGAGGGCGGTGACCGCGGTGGCAGTGTCGTCTGCGTCGGCACGGCGGACGAAGTGCGCGCCCACCCGCAATCGCACACGGGCCGCGCGCTCGCTGATTATGAGCGTGCGCTTGGCGGCGAGGCGGCTCCACTCGCAACCGTGTCGCGCGCCGCAGTCAAAGCGCCTGGCGCAGCCTATGGAGCTGCCGCCACGGAAGCGAATGGGCGAGCCCGCAACTCTGTAGTCATCCACAACGCGCGCGAGCACAACCTGAAGAGCATCGACGTGCAGATCCCGAGGGATCGGCTCACCGTCATCACTGGAGTCTCAGGCTCCGGTAAGTCGACGCTCGCCTTCGACATCCTCTTCAATGAGGGCCAGCGCCGGTACCTCGAGTCCCTCAACGCCTACGCGCGCCAGTTCGTCCAGCCTGCTGCCCGGCCCGACGTGGACGCGATATTCGGCATCCCGCCAACGGTCGCCATCGAGCAGCGCACCAGTCGCGGCGGGCGCAAGAGCACGGTCGCCACCCTGACGGAAATCCATCATTTCCTGCGGCTGCTGTACGTGAAGCTCGGCACCCAGCACTGCCCCGATTGCGACGTCGCGATCGAATCGCAGAGCGCCGCCTCGATCGCGGCACGCCTGCTGCGCGAGCATCGGGGCTCGCGCATCGCGCTCCTGGCGCCGCTCGTGGTGGCGCGCAAGGGCTACTACACCGATCTCGCCAAGTGGGCCGCGAAGAAGGGCTTCAAAACCTTGCGCGTCGACGGCGCACACCTTTCCACGGCGCAGTGGCCGCGGCTGTCGCGCTTCAAGGAGCACACGATCGAGCTCCCCGTTGCGGAAATCGATGTCGGCGCGAAGACCGACACCGCGCTGCATCAGGCGCTCGCCCGCGCTCTCGACTTCGGCAAGGGCCTGGTCCACGTGTTGGGTCCGAAGAGCGACAAGCCGACCGTTTTCTCGACGAAGCGCGCCTGCCCCTCCTGCGGACGCAGCTTCGCCGAGCTCGACCCGCGTCTCTTCTCCTACAACTCCAAGCACGGCTGGTGCGAGAGCTGTTTCGGGACCGGCCTGGAGATTCCGGCGGAGGACGAGGCGGGCGCGGAGGCCGACGGCGATGGCGCCGACGATGAGGCGCCACAGACCTGCGCCGCCTGCGCCGGCAAGCGCCTGAATCCCGTCGCCCTCGCCGTGCGCTTCCGTGAGCGCTCCATCGCCGATCTGGCGGCGGACTCCGTGGCGCAGGCGGCGGAGTTCTTCCGCCGGCTCAAGCTCGCGCCGCGGGAGCAGCAGATCGCGCGCGACCTGCTGGCCGAGATCCGGGCGCGGCTCAAGTTCCTCGATCGCGTCGGGCTCGGCTACCTGCAGCTCGATCGCTCGGCGCCGACGCTCTCCGGCGGCGAGGCACAGCGCATCCGCCTCGCGGCGCAGCTCGGCTCCAACCTGCAGGGAGTGTGTTACGTTCTGGACGAGCCGACGATCGGCCTGCACCCGCGTGACAACGCAGTACTGCTCGACTCGCTCGCCGAGCTGTCGAGCCATCGCAATACGCTCGTCGTCGTCGAGCATGACGAGGAGACCATCCGACGGGCCGACCACGTGCTCGATCTCGGCCCGGGAGCGGGAGTCCTCGGCGGCGAAGTGGTCGGCGAAGGCACCGTGAAGGATCTCATCGCCAATGCGCGCTCGACCACCGGTCGCTTCCTGCGACAGCCGCTGCGCCACCCTGCGCAGCCCTACCGGCCGGTCAACGGGCGCACCCCCTGCCTGAAGCTCGAGCGCGTATCGCTGCACAATGTCAGGGGCACCGATGTGCGCGTGCCGCTCGGCAGGCTGGTGGTGATCACCGGAGTCTCGGGCTCCGGCAAGTCGACCGTGGCGCGCGATGTGCTCTACGCCAACCTACGGCGTCTGCTTGGTGAGCTCGGCCGAGGCGCCGCCAACGGGACGCGGCCCCGGCGCCGCGCCGGCAGGCCGCAGCTCGTCGGCTGCGCCGGCATGCGCGGGCTGGAGCAGGTGGATCGCGTGCTGGAAGTCGACCAGACACCGATCGGCAAGACCCCGCGCTCCTGCCCCGCCACCTACATCGGGCTGTGGGACGACATCCGCCGCATCTTCGCCGCCACCACCGAGGCGCGCCTTCGTGGCTACACCGCGAGCCGCTTCTCCTTCAACACCGCGGGCGGCCGCTGCGAGGCCTGCGAGGGCCAGGGAGTCAAGACCATCGAGATGAGCTTTCTGCCGGACGTGAAGGTGCTCTGCGATGTCTGCGGCGGCCGGCGATTCAACAGCGAGACCCTGTCGGTTCTCTGGCGGGAGAAGAGCATCGGCGATGTTCTGGCCATGGATGTGGATGAGGCGGTCGGCTTCTTTCGCGCGCACTCGCGCGTGCACCACGCGCTGAAGTTGCTGCAGGACGTGGGCCTCGGCTACCTCACTCTGGGCCAGCAGAGCCCCACGCTCTCCGGCGGCGAGGCGCAGCGCATCAAGCTGGTGGCGGAGCTGGCGAAAGTGCGTACCGACGGCCGGGAGGCGAGCGCGGACATGTTCGCGGCAGAATCGCGACCAGCACCGCGGCCAGGACCGCGCCAGGGGGCAAGACATACGCTGTACGTGCTGGACGAGCCGACGGTGGGCCTGCACATGGCCGACGTCGAGAAGCTGATCCATGTGCTGCACCGGCTGGTCGCCGCCGGCAATACGGCGGTCGTGGTCGAGCACAACCTCGATGTGATGGCGGAGGCGGATTGGATCGTGGACATGGGGCCTGAAGCCGGCGACGGCGGCGGTCGCATCGTCGCGCAGGGCGCCCCCGCCGAAGTCGCGCGGCGCAAGCGCGACTCGCATACCGGCCGTGCCCTGGCCGCATTTCTCAAGGGGCGGGTGAACGGCGCATAATCCCGCGCCATGCCATCCGCGGAGGCCAAAGAGCTCGTTTGCTGGAAGTGCGGCGCCTCGCTCGCCGCGCTGACGCTGCCCCTGCGCCGCCTCGAGGAATGCCCGAAATGCCGCTCGGAGCTGCACGTCTGCCGGATGTGCGTCGACTACGACACCAGCGTCGCCAAGCACTGCCGTGAGCCGATTGCCGAGGAAGTCAGCGACAAGACGCGGGCCAACTTCTGCGATTTCTTCAAGCCCCGGCCGGGCGCCTACACCGCCCCCAACACCGCCGCGGTCGAGCGCGCACGCACCGAGCTGGACAAGCTCTTCGGGAAGTAACTACGCCTTTCTGACGCGCTCGCTCAGCCGCTCCAGCAGCCGCGAGAACGGCGTGTTCTTCTGCACTTCGATGCGCAGATGCCGGACGCCCGTATCGCTCAGCGCTTCACGGCTCCCGTTGTCGATAGCAAGCTCGTTTGCGCCGAGAATCTCGAGCGTCTCCTCCAGAGTCTGCGGAGTACGCCGCTCGCGCGCATTGACTGTGCCCGGGCTCTTGCGATCGCTGCGCGCCGCCGCAGGTTGTGCCGCCGGCGCAGGCTTTGCCGCGACCTGCGCGGGCTTTGCTGCGACCGGTGCGGGTTGGGCTGCGGCTGGCGCGGATGCGGCCGGAGCCTCGTCCGAGTCGATCAGCTTGAACTCACCGTCCTCACTGTCGCGTCTCTTGCGCGGCGCGCCCGAGCCGGCAAATCGCTGGTGGTCTTCGGTGGCGCGATCACGCTCCTGCGGGCTTACCGGCACGACGGCGACCGCGGTGAACTCCGAGCGGACGTAGTAAGCGACTTGCTTCGCCGAGATCGCATCATTGAAGAAGCCGAGGCGCAAGCCGTACCACCTGCGTCCTTCGCGGCTGCCCTCGACCGAGTAGAGTGTGTAGGCGCTGAAGATCGCGAGCGGCGGAACCTTGTCGAGCTCCACGGGCTGGACCGACCACTGCAGCTGTACCGCGAAGGCAACCGGCTCGTTCTGGGAAACGGCTTCCTTCAATGCGCGCCGCGTGCCGGTATCGTCGGGCTTGAGCAGCGAGATGCCGGACTCGGCGGCGGCGTCGACCTGCAATCCCGCCTGCACCTGTGCGCTGTCGTCAGCCTCGCGCCGGGTCTCGAGAAATCTCAACACCTGAGTATCGGTGAGCGAGCTGTCATCCGTCGCATCGACCTGAGCGATGAGGGACGGCATGAGACGCGTCTCGCCGGTTGCGTTGCCGTTCCGATCCAACGCCGCCATCACTTCCTTGACGTTCGAGTCGGCCAACAGCGGTTTGTTCGCTGTCGGCTGCGCCGCTCGTGAGGCGCTCTGCGGCATCGGTTTCGGAGCCGACGGCTTCGCTATCGGTCTTGCCGGTGCGGCAGTCGCGACCGCGGCCGCAGGCGCTGCGGGTTTGACAGCCGCCGGTCTGGCGGCCGGGCGCGGGGCGCCGGCAGGCGCAGTGCCGGTGCGTGGCTGCTGCGGCAACCGGGGAGCCGCGGCCGCGGGTCGTATCGCCACGGCGGGGCGTGAAGGCGGCGAGCTCTGCGCGGGAGCGCGAGCTGCAGCGGATGAAGTGGGGCGCGGAGCCGAAGCAGCCGTCACGGGGCGTTTTGGCGGCAGTTGCGGCGCCGCCTTGGCGGACTGTGCTGCAGGGGCTCGGGCTGCGGCAGCGGGGATTGCGGACGCACGGGCACTCGCTGGCGCGGCTGCCGGCGGGTGGAGTGTAGGCACCAGCGTCGGGACCCTGGGCGGCGCCACCGCGGGCTTCGAGCTCTGCGGCCTTGCGGCCGGGGGCGCCGGTGTTGGAGCTGGTGCGGCGGGGCGGGCGACGGTCTTCTGTGGCCCGACGGCGTGCCCGGCCTGCGCCGCGGCGGCCTCGGCCGCGCGTGCGCGCAGCTTCTTGCCGGGCGCCTCGCCGGCCCACGCGCCGGGATAGATGTCCCGCACCACGCTCAGCCACTCTTCGGCTTCCGCCTGGCTCGCGAAGAATCCCATATGCAGACGGAAGCGCTCGCGTCCCTCCTCGAATCGGCGGCTGACGAAGAAGGTGAAGCGCTTGAGCTCAGGCAACTCGGTCTGCGCGAGCGCCATGGGCGTCGTCGAAGAACACAAATTGAGCACGAACGACCCGGCGTCTGCGGCAGGCGCGGCCGAATGATGGGCGTCCACGTCAGTGGATGCCAGATTTGCCGTTGGTGTCATAAATTCCCCGGACAGCCCAAGCCACAAGCAATCGGACACGGCTCGGAACACCGAGGGGAATGCGATCGGTCACGCAACGCGCGACCATATGGCAGCCCCGCCGTCATAGGAACCGTCCTTTAGACCGGTGGCTTTGCGTCCCCGCCTTTCGACGGGTTTGCCCTTGTCACTGCTGCCCAGTGTCGAAGCGCGACGGAAAGGAGTCAAGGGCCGCGAGTGTGGCGCGGCTCTCAAAGAGAAAGAGCAGTGATGCCGCGGCTTACCGCGCTCCGGCTTATGTAGAGCGCCGCGCGTGATATGTAATGTATGACAGGCCGCGAGCCGCCGCCATTTGCTGCGTCACGCCTTCTGAGCTGCCGCCGATACGAGGACTGCGGGCCTTCGCGGCCTCAAGTCGGCTAGGGCGCATATCCCCGCGTACGTATAACGCTGCGCGCCACGACGGCCAGACCGCAGGGTACCGAGCATTGCCGCCGCCGCGGTCGCTATCGGGACACCACGCTGCGCCTCGCGCGCGCCCGTCAGGAACGGATTGACCAGCGGCATCACTGCGCGCTTCACCAGGTCGGCGGCACGCATCTCGCGCGGCCAGCCGAGAACCAGCGCCGGCTGCAGGATATCCAGTGCGCTGAAGCCGACGTCGGTCAGCCGCTGCTCGAGCTCTCCCTTGACGCGCAGGTACGCGCTCTTCGCCGCCAGGTCCGCCCCGGCGGCCGAAATGACGACGAAACGCGCTGCGCCGGCTGCCTTTGCAACGCGTGCGAAAGCCAGCGTATAGCCGAGATCGACGCGACGAATCGCGTCCTCGCCGCTTTCCCGCTCGCCCACCCGCGCGCCGAGGCAGCAGAAGGCGACCTGACACTTCGAGCCCGCCAACTGCCGCTCCAGGTGATCGAACTGCACGATCCGGTTGGCGAGTCGCGGATGCTCCCGCCTGAGGGGGCGGCGCGTAACGGCGAGCACGCGCGTCACTTCAGGCGCATCGAGCAGAGCATCGAGGACGCGGGCGCCCACGAAGCCGCTCGCGCCGGCATGCAATGCCACGAGAGGATCGGTATCGGCCATGGAAGCTTATTAGCCCCGGCGCCCCGGACACACAAGCTCCCGCCCCGGCTTCATTCCAACAGCGTGAGGCCGGTCACGGACCGGGCCGACTGATTGTGATCTGAGTCAGATCGGCTCTTGGCAGGTGACCGTGATGGTGACGCTCTGCTGACCGGGCTCGACCGTGAACTCCTGATGCACCGCGCGGTAGCCATCACGCGTACCAACGACCGTGTAGGTGCCCGGCTTCAACCGTATCTCTCTGCGCCCGAAGGAGCCCAGCACACCGATGTTCGGAATACTCACTTCCGTGGCGTCATCGGAAATCACATTGAGCGTCACCGGCCGGTCGAGCTGCGGCATGAGTTGCGCGATGCGCTCGACCTGCGACTGCAGGACGGGGCCGGCATGCGTATCCTCGCGCGCCTGCTGCAGGAGTGTCACGGCCTCATCGCGCACGGCCGGCAGACTCAGCCGGTCCGGATGATCCACGATCTGCTGCAGCGAGTAGGAAAGCTCCGCTCGCGCCTCATCCTGCGCCTTGCCTTGCTTGGCGAAAGCCAGAGCAGGATCCACCTGCAGCGCGGTGTTATAGACCGCCACGGCCTGGCTCCATCGCTCCTGCGCCTCGAGGCTCGCGGCTTGGCGGCGCAGGGTCGCGATCCGGCCGGCCTCCATGGCGAGACTGACCCGCTGCAACCCTTCGGTGGCCTCCTTGCCCTTGGGCTGGAAGCTCAGCGCCTGTTGGAAGTCGGTTTGCGCGTCAGTGAGCCGTCCGGCGCCAAGCGCCGCGAAGCCGGCGCCCACCGCGCGCGCGTAGCCGTCGTTGCCGAAGGTGGCATTCGCGCGGGCCAGTCCAGCCTTCGCCGTGGCGTTGCCCGGATCGAGCGCCAGCGCTTGACTGAAGTCCTGCGCGGCGCGCGAATAGTTGCGCGCCGCTTCAGCTCTTTGCGCATCGTTGAGCAGGGGCAGCACGCCGGTCAGCATTCGCGCCCGCTGTCCGCCCACGATGGCGCGCTGACTGTTGGGATCGATGCGCCGCGCGAGAGCATATGCCTGGCTCGCCGCGTCCTGGTGGCCCGCCGCGAGCGCCTGGTCCCCCGCCCTAAGCTGCGCAGCGGCCGCGGCCGGCGCCTTCTGCGCGATAGTCGCCAACAGCTGCTGCGCCCGATCGAAGTGCTGCAGCGCGATCGCGGTGCCGCCGGCGGCCGCAGCGCCATTCCCCTCCGCAGCCTGCATCTGCGCCGCGGCGTAGTCCGTCCTGTCCCAAGCCGCGGCGTCACGCGCCGCGAGCGCGGCCGCCTGCTTCTGGAAGTCCGCCCGCTCGCTGTCGAGTTGGGCGAGCACCGCCGGATCGGGTCTCGGCTTCGACGGCGCCGCAACCGGTGCCGGAATGGGCCGCGGCTTCTCAGTCTGGCCGCTGATGAGTCGCGACGATATGGCGGGGCTGATGTTGGCCAACAGAGCTTGCAGGCCGGCGACGTCCTGCTGCGGCAGCCAAAAGAGGGCGGCGATAGTGGCGCCACAGATCAATATCGCGCCGCAGAGCAGTCCCGAAAGCAGATACGGCCAACTGCGAGCCTTCCTGGCGCCGTAGCCTGGCCCCAGCCGGCGTCCGGGTGGCGGCACAGCCCGCAGCCGCGGTTGCCCGGCGTCCAGATCGAAAAGGTCGTCCGCCGAGTCGGCCTCCTCGGGCAGGGAGTCGTCTGTTGGCAGCTGCACATGACGCACACCTTGCAGCGGGTGCGGCGGCCACGGCGACGCCGGGCGTGTTGGCTCGGGCGGCGGGTTATATGCAACCTGGCTGGGCGCAGCCTGGAAATGCGTGCTGCGCAGTGGCACCGGATGCGCAGGTTCAACCGGCTCAGAGTCTGCGGGCTGGGGCGGTGCGCGATGCGGGGCGCGGGGCGGCACAGGGTGTATCGGCCGCCGCCGCACGGCGTGCGGGGACGGAAGGGGCGCCGGCTGCGTGGGCCGGGACGGCGCGGCTGCATCAGCAGGCGTCCTCGCCGCTGATGCAGCTGCAACGATACCGGTCGCCAGCGGCACGGCTCGCGCCGGCTTCTCAGCCTTCTCAGGGCGGACGACTCGCTCAGCTTCAGCGGCCTGGGGCGGTATGGCGACACCCGGTGCCGGCGCCTTCCGGGCGACAGGCCGGGCCGGTGGCGGGGTGTAAGGCTCGTCGTCCTCGTCCGCTTCCACGCCTTCGGGCGCGAAGGACAGCGTTGCATTCAACGTTCCATCGAGCTCGTCCATGACCTGTTGCATGGTCGCGGGCCGCTCCGCGGCGCTCTTGGCGAGCATGCGCATCACGATCGCGCTGAGCTCGGGCGGAATCTGCCGCGTGGGCACCAGCTCCGGAACGGGCTGAGTCAGGACTCGCTTGAGCTCGAAGTTGGGATAGTACGGCGGGTGGCCCGACAGCAGCTCGTAAGCGAGTGCCCCGAGCCCGTAGATGTCATCCGCGGCGCTCGGCGGCTCACCGCGAAGCTGCGCCGGGCTCGACGAAAAAGGTGAATGGCCGCCGCCCTGCGTATCGACGCTGGTGCCGGTGCCCGGCAGCAGTCCGGCGATGCCGAAGTCGGCAAGCTTCGCCCGGCCGCGGCTGTCGAACAGGACATTCCCGGGCTTCAGGTCCCGGTGTACGACGCCACGGGCGTGCGCGTATTCGAGGGCTTCGGCCACCTCGAGCAGCACCGGCACGATCTCCAGGTAACCGGCGCCGCGAAGCCGGCTGAGATCGCCCCCCGTGGCCAGCTCCATCGGCAGCACCACGGCGTCACCCACTTTCTCCGGCGCCAGGACCTGAAGGATCCCGGGATGCTGCAGGCGGCCGGAAATATCGTGCTCACGCTCGAGCGACTCCCAGGCCGCGGGACTGCGCGTGGCAGTGCGGGGGAGCACCTTCAGGGCGATGTCGACGCCGCGTGATTCGTCGTGCGCCTTCCACACCTCACCCTGCCCTCCCGTACCGATACGCTCGATAAGAGTGTAGTGGCCTAGAGTGGTCGGCTGAGCGGCTGCACGAACCTGTGGCATGACCTCCACCTTAGCTGATCTCGCTCGATCTTTCGCGAGAGTTACTGAACTCGGACCGGAGCACGATACGGCAGTGCCCGATCCGTTTCCTCTTGTCGCAACTTGAACACGGTCTCGGGAGCAGGTTCAGTCCTCTGAGCAAGAATCCTGCCCGGCCGCGCTGAGGATCACGCGCTAGAGATCGAGTGCCAGCTGCGGCCCCGAACGAGGCGGCCGGAAGAGCGCCGTATTCGGCGGCTGGTGCCGTCCGGTCCCCAGGTTGAGGCGCCGGCAGGCCATCTGGAAGCGGCCACGCAGCAGCTCCGCCAGCGGCCCGGTGCCTTTCATGCGGGTGCCAAAGGTCGAGTCGTAATCCTTGCCGCCGCGCATCTGCTGCACGAGCGACATCACGTGATCGGCCCGGTCCGGATAGTGTGCTGCCAGCCATTCGCGAAAGAGATCTTTCACCTCGTACGGTAGCCGCAGTAGCACGTAGCCCGCCCAGCGCGCTCCCGCCGCCGCTGCCGCCTCCAGGATGGACTCCATTTCATGATCGGTCAGCGCGGGAATGACCGGCGCGACCATCACCCCGGCAGGAACGCCCGCCAAGGTCAAGCGGCTTACAGCCTCCAGCCTGGCACGGGGTGAAGCCGCCTGCGGCTCCATGGCGCGCTTGAGGTCCACATCCAGGGTCGTGATGCTGACCCCTACGCCGGCGAGCCCGTCGCGGGCGAGATCGGCCAGCAGGTCGAGATCCCGCAGCACGAGCGCGCTCTTGGTGATGACCGTGACCGGATGCCGGCAGCGCGTCAACACCTCCAGTATGTCGCGCGTCACCCGCATCTTGCGCTCGATCGGCTGATAAGGATCCGTGTTGGCGCCGAGGGTGATCGGCTTACAGACATAGCCCGGCTTCGCCAGCTCCTCCTCCAACACCTTGCGCGCGTCTTGCTTATAGAATAGCCTTGTCTCGAAATCCAACCCCGGAGATAACCCAACATAACTATGACTCGGGCGAGCGTAGCAGTAGACGCACGCATGACTGCATCCCCTGTAGGGATTGATCGATTGCTCGAACGGAATGTCGGGTGAGTCGTTTCTGGCGATGACGGAGCGGGCCCGATCCGGCGCGATGGAAGTCGGGATGAAGTCGGGGACCTCCTCCTGATACCAACCGTCATCGACGGCTTCGCGCTGGCGGCGCTCGAAGCGGCCGCTGGGGTTCGAGAGCGCGCCCCGACCTTTGAGCGGCTGTTTCCTTGCGCGGGGTGGGGCCATGGTCGATACTGTACATCCATCCAGGTACGCGGTAAAGTGCGATAATGGCCGCAAACGCGGGCGTGATCCCGCGGGGAGGAACAGCATGAGCGACGACTCAGGGGATCCCACGGGCTACGGCGGCACCGTGAGCAAAGACGAGCGCAACCTGGCGATGTTCGCGCATCTGTCCGCCTTGGCCGGGCTGATCTTCCCGGCCGGCGGCAACGTGATCGCACCGCTGATCGTATGGCTCACTCAGCGGGAGAAGTCGGCGTTCGTCGCGGACCAGGCGCTGGAGGCCCTCAACTTCAATCTCACCGTGTTTCTGTTCGGTATCGCCTGCGCGATCCTGTTCGTCGTCGGGATCGGCATACTGCTCAGCATAGTCCTCGGAATCTTCTGGCTCGTCGGGACTATTCTGGGCGCGGTCAAAGCGTCGGAAGGTCTACGCTTCCGGCACCGCTTGACGCTGCGTCTGGTGCAGTAGTCGCACCGCGTGGCGCTAGACCGTGTCTTTCAACGGCACGGTGTGATCAGCGAGTCTGTCGGGGTTCGGCCGCGCGCGCGCCGCGATCAGTCGGCGCGCGGCCATCTGATCCTTGGGGCTGTTGACGGTGTCGATGGCGATCAATTCGCCGGCACGCAAATAACACGCGCTGAAGGCACGGCTGGCAGGGTCACCGCGCATGACCACAGTGTCGTATCCCTGGGCTATGCCGATGATGATGAGCTTCAGGTCGTACTGATCCGACCAGAACCACGGTACTTTGTCGTGCACCGTCTCGAGGCCCAGCAGATTCAGCGCTGCGCTGGCCCCCTGCTCGAAGGCGTTATCGACCGACTCCAGCCGCAGCCGTCGGCCGTAATGCAGGCTCGGATGGCTGGTACAGTCCCCGGCCGCATAGATCACCGG
>JBOIAB010000327.1:0-22425 GCA_050738635.1 Steroidobacteraceae bacterium | reverse complement strand
GTTCAAGGTCGACCTGCGTGTGCGCGCGATCCTGCGCTCGCGTCACATGCTGCTGGCCGACCAGGAGGTCGCGCTGCCGCGCTGGCGCGAGCAGCTCGAGAGCGAGGCCCAGGCCCGGGACGTGGCGCGCTTTACCGCGCACGTGCACGCCGATTACCTGCCGCACGCGGTGATCATCGACTGCAGCGCCGACGCGTGCATCGCCGGCCACTACCGCGACTGGCTCGCGGCCGGCATCCACATCGTCACGCCCAACAAGCAGGCCAACAGCGCGCGGCTCGAGTACTACGAGGCACTGAAGGCCGCACGCCGCGCAAGTGGCGCACACTATCTGTACGAGGCCACGGTGGGCGCGGGGCTGCCGGTCATCCAGACGCTGCGCGATCTGCGCGAGACGGGCGATGAGATCGCAAGCATCGAAGGCATCTTTTCCGGCACGCTTGCCTACCTGTTCAACGTCTACGACGGCACCAAGCCGTTTTCGGCCATCGTGCGCGCGGCCAAGCAACGTGGCTACACCGAGCCGGATCCGCGCGATGACCTCTCGGGCATGGACGTGGCCCGCAAGCTCATCATCCTCGGCCGCGAGATGGGTCTCGAGCTCGAGCTCGCCGATGTCAAGATCGAGAGCCTCGTGCCCGCCGGGCTCGAGAGCGGCTCCATCGAGGATTTCATGGGTCGCCTGCCACGCCACGATGCGGCGATGCGGGAGCGGTTGGATGCCGCCCGCGCGCGCGGCAAGGTGCTGCGCTACCTCGGTCGCGTGACTTGCGAGCGTAGCCCCGGGGATGCGGGCGCACCAACCGGCGTTGCGACGGTCGGCCTGGTGGAGCTCGATGCAAAGCATCCCTTCGCCAACATCGCGCTCACCGATAACGTGGTGCGCTTTGCCACTCGCCGCTACTGCGACAATCCGCTCATCGTCCAGGGGCCCGGCGCCGGACCGGAGGTGACGGCGGGCGGTGTCTTCGCCGACCTGCTGCGTCTCTCTGCATACCTTGGGGCGCGACTTTGAGCAGTACCCCGCGCTGGGCTACCGCCCTTGCGCCGGCGTCGGTCGGCAACGTCGCCATTGGGTTCGATATTCTGGGTTTCTCGATGAGCGCTCTGGGCGATCGTGTCACGGTGAGCCGCACGGAAGCCAGAGGCGTTACCGTCGCGGAAGTCACAGGTGTCGCGGAGAATCTGCCGACCGATCCGGCGCAGAACACCGCCGGGCGCGCCTTGCTCGCAATGCAGGAAGCGCTGCATCCGGGCTTCGGTTTTGCGATGCGCATCGACAAGGGCATCCCGCTCGCCTCAGGCCTCGGAGGGTCGGCGGCCTCGGCCGTGGGAGCGGTGGTAGCGGCCAACGCGCTCTTGCCGCAACCGCGCGGCAAGCTCGAGCTGCTGAAGTACGCCATGCAGGGTGAGGCGGTCGCGAGTGGCTCGGTACACGTCGATAACATAGCGCCCTCGCTCTTCGGTGGCCTGGTGCTCACCGTCGGGATCGATCATCCGCGGGTGAAGCAGATTCCGGTACCGGAAGGGGTCCGCGCCGTGATCGTGCATCCGCACATGTATCTCTCGACCCGCCAGGCGCGTGCGATGCTCAAGCGCAGCGTCGAGCTGTCGGATTTCGTCTGGCAGACCGCCAACCTCGCCGGCTTCATCTCGGGTTGCTACACCAACGATCTCGACATGATCCGTGCCTCCTTCGAGGACGTCGTCATCGAGCCGCAGCGTCAGGCGTTGATACCTGGCTTCCAGGGCGTGCGGCTTGCCGCCATGGAGGCGGGCGCGCTCGGCTGCTCGATCTCCGGGGCCGGCCCGACACTCTTCGCCTGGGCGCTCGCGAAAGACGCGCACCGGGTGCTCGAGGCCATGCGGGCCGAGTTCACGGCCGCCGCCATTCGCATCGATGAGTGGCTGGTGGATCTCAGGGAAGAGGGTGCGCGCGTCATCGAGTCCGGCTGAGCGGCCCGTGGGTGGCGGAGAATAATGAGCGTGATGCGGTTCCAGAGCACGCGTGATTCGCAGCTGACGGCAGGGTTCGGCGAGGCCCTTGCCCAGGGGCTCGCGCCGGACGGCGGCCTCTATGTTCCGAGCGTGTGGCCACACGTGCAGCCCGGGTCGATCTCCATGCGCGAAACCCTGGGCGGCATCGGCGCCAAGCTCCTCGCGCCGTTCGTCGCCGGCGATCCGCTCGAGCGCTCGCTGCCCGAGATCACCGCCGAGGCCTTCGACTTTCCGGCGCCGGTGGTCGCGCTGGGGGCGAGTGGCCGGCTCGCGGTGCTCGAGCTCTTCCACGGTCCGCCGGCGGCCTTCAAGGATTTCGGGGGGCGCTTTCTTGCCGCTTGCCTGGGTCGCCTGCGCGGCGCGACGGCGCGACCCCTCACCATCCTCGTCGCCACCTCCGGCGATACGGGCGGCGCCGTTGCGGCGGCCTTCCACGGGCGCCCGGGCATTCAGGTTGCCGTGCTCTTCCCCAAGGGGCTGGTCTCGCCCACGCAGCAGCGACAGCTCACCTGTTGGGGCGGAAACGTGCGCTCCTTTGCGGTGCGCGGCACGTTCGATGACTGTCAGCAGCTGGTGAAGCAGGCACTCCTCGACCGTGACTGGCAGGAAGCGAGCCCGCTGTCGTCGGCCAACAGCATCAATCTGGGCCGGCTGCTGCCCCAGACCGTCTATTACGCGGCCGCAAGTCTTGCCGTCTTCAGGCGTCACGGCGAGCGGGCGTCCTTCATCGTGCCGAGCGGCAACCTCGGTAACGCCGTCGCCTGTATCTGGGCGCGGCGGCTCGGGCTGCCGATCGCGGATGTGGTGTTGGCGCACAATGCCAATCGCACCGTGCCCGATTTTCTCGACACTGGCGACTGGCGGCCGCGCGCCAGCATTGCCACGCTTGCGTCCGCCATGGACGTCGGCAACCCCAGCAACTTTGAGCGGCTGCGCGCGCTCCACCCGGAGCTCAGTGAGATCCGCTCCGCCGTAAGCGCCTACACCGTTGATGATGAGGCCATCCGTGCCCGCATCCGCACCGGATACCAGGAGCTGGGCCAGGTCTGGTGCCCGCATACCGCCACCGCTGCCGAAGCATACGCGCGACTACCCGCGGAGCGGCGCGACGGCGGCCGTTGGGTGTTGGTTTCCACCGCGCATCCGGCCAAGTTCCGCGAGACCGTCGAGCCGCTGATCGGCCGCCCGGTCGCGGTGCCGGAATCGCTTGCCAGGCTATTTGCCCGACCGACCGAGTGTACGGAGATCGACGCTGAGCTGGCATCGCTGCGCGACGCACTGGCGGACGGTTGGATATCGGAGGTTACTCGACGTGGATGAGATCGAGAAGCTGACGCCCACCGCATGGGTTCTCATCGTGGCTGCCGCGGTGCTGGGGTTCGGCATTTCGTGGCTATGGCGCTGGTATCGGCAATACCGGGCGCGCAAGTCGCTACGCCTGGCGGTAACCGCGACCGGATCCGACCATGTCGTCGACGTGCTGGTGCCCGATGGAATGGGGGGCGGCTTTCACGTCGATTTCCTCCTGCTGACTTCCCGTGGCGTGCTGGTCGTCGATCTGCGCGACGTGCGGGGCAACATCTTCGGCGGCGACCAGATGGCCGACTGGACGGTCATGGACGGACCGCGGCGCTTCACTTTCATCAACCCGCAGAGCGGTCTCTACGATCGCATCGCGGCGGTGAAGGCGATCTCGGGCGAGGTGCCGGTCGAGGGCCGGGTGGTGTTCACCCGGCGCGGACGGTTTCCCAAGGGCCTGCCCAAGTGGACGCTCATGATCGATGCGCTGCGGGCGGAGTTCCCGGGCATGGAGCAGAGCTCGGACGGCGCGCCCGGGTTCCAGGAGGGTTGGGAGAAGATCAAGACCTCGGTGAAGCCGAGCTACATGACCCACATGCGCTAAATCCTAGCCCGCGCGCAATGTCCTGGCGTGGTCGGCCAGCACCAGTGACACGCAGGCGGTGAGCTTCTCGGCGTACTCGAGATGCAGAAACTCGTTCGGGCCGTGCGCGTTGGAGTGCGGGCCGAGAACGCCGGTGATGAAGAATTGGGTGCGGGGGAAGCGCTCACCCAACATGCCCATGAAAGGGATCGTGCCGCCGCAGCCGACGTGAACCGCCTCGCGTCCGTAGATCCGGCGCGAGGCATGTGTGATCGACTCCTCGAGCCAGGGCGCGAACGCGGGGGCGTTCCACCCGGCCGTGGATCCGCCCGAGTCGAAGCGCACCTGCGCCCCATAGGGCGGATTGCGTTCGAGCGCATCTTTCACCGCGCGCTCGGCGCGTGCGGGATCGCACGTCGGCGGCAGGCGCAGTGAAAGCTTCAGTGTAATTACTGGCAGCAGCACGTTGCCGGCCGAGGCCGTCGGCGGCATTCCATCGGCGCCTGTCACCGCCAGCGTTCCCTTCCAGGTGCTGTTGACGAGAAGCTCCACGGGGTCGTTGGAGACTGCGTGCGCGCCGGAAGCCCACGGCAGCTTGCCGGCGACTGATTGGCCGAGCACGCGTGCAGCAGCCTCCATCTGCGCGCGTCGGTCCGGCGGGATGGTGACCGAGAGCTCATCGAGCAGCAGTCCGCCGTTGATCGGACTCTCGAGACGCGCGATGAGCTGCTCGGCGATACGAAAGGGCGTCGGCGCTATTCCGGTGGCCATGCCGGAATGCACCCCTTCCGCGAGCACTCGCACATGGAGGAGGCCGATGAGATTTCCGCGTAGAGACGTCGTGCACCACACTTGATCGTAGTTGCCGCATTCAGCGTCGAGGCAGACGACGAGCGAGGGGTCGCCGATGGCGTCCCCGAGTGCCTCGAGATGCGGTGGGAGGTCGATGCTGCCGCTCTCCTCGGATGCCTCGATTAGGAGGACACATCTCGGGAGTGCGACGCGTTGCGCTTTGAGCGCGGCGATAGCGGTAAGAGAGCTGAAGACGGCGTAGCCATCGTCAGCGGCACCGCGGCCATACAGCTTTCCGTCGCGCTGCACCGGCTCCCAGGGGCCGAGACCCGGCAGCCAGCCCGTGAATTCAGGCTGCTTGTCCATGTGGCCATAGAGAAGCACCGAGCCCGGAAGCTCGCCCGGGATATCCACCAGGAGGACGGGTGTGTGACCGCGCAGCTTCCGGACCTCGACGCGCATGCCGGGAACCGGCTGGGCTCGGCACCAGTCGGCCATGAGCTGTGCTGCGGCATCCATGTGACCGTTGGCCTCCCACGCGGGGTCGAACATCGGTGACTTGTTCGGAATGCGCACATAGGCCGTGAGACGCTCGACTATGGAGCCGCGCCAAGTGGCGGCGATGGCGCTACGCAACTGCTCGAGATCGAGATCCACGGTATATCTCCTGCAATTCCAATAAGTTAAACAATATGACTAGAGTCGATTCGAGGTAAGCGGAAAAGCCGCCGCGCCGCCTCCGTGCTCGCTCGTGCCAGCGACTCGGCCGGCTCGCCGCGTGCGCGGGCCACGACGGCGGCGATGTGTGCAAGATACACCGGCTCGTTGCGGCGCGAAGCAGGCTTCGGCCGCAGGTCCCGCGGCAGCAGGTACGGACCGTCAGTTTCCAGAAGCAGCCGCTCGGCAGGAATGCGCCGCACGAGCTCGAGCAGATGGGCGCCACGGCGCTCATCGCAAATCCAACCGGTAATGCCGATCCCAAGGCCGAGCTCGAGATAACACTCCAGCTCCGCGGCGCCGCCTGTGAAGCAATGCGCGACGCCGCCAGCCAGCGCCGGCCAGTGCTCGCGCAGGATGGCGATGAAGTCCTCGTGCGCCTCGCGCTGGTGCAGAAACACGGGCTTGCCACACCGGGCAGCGAGCTCGAGCTGGCGCTGAAAGGCATCGCGCTGCGCCTCGGGCGGCGAGTAGTTGCGGTAGTAGTCGAGCCCGCACTCCCCGACGGCGACGACCTCCGGTGCCTGCGACAGCTCAGCGAGCTCGCTGAGCGCTGTGGCAGTCAGCTCCGTCGCATGATGCGGATGCACGCCCGTGGTCGCGAAAAGCTTCCCCGCATGTTGTCGCGCGAGTGAAATGCTCTGCCGCGAGCTGGCGGCGGAGGAGCCGGTGACGATCATCTGTACGACACCTGCGGCCGCGGCGCGCGCGAGCACCGAGTCGCGGTCGCTGTCGTAGCTGTCGTGCGCCAGATTGATGCCGATGTCGATGAGCGGCGTCAGGCGGCGCGGGTCCGAGGCTGTCTGCCGGGAGGGCGCGGTGGGCGCTGTCCCTGTGGTATCGTTCGCGGCCATGGTTGCAGCGCATTCTACTGAAGGGGGCGGCTTGCGGCCCGGGGCATGGCTGATGCCGGCCCTGTTCATCGCCTTGCTGGCCGGCGCGCCGGTGGTAGCGGCTCCCTCGTCACCCGCCGCGGCTTCCACGCCCGCAGCACAGTCGGGCATCTACTGGCTGCATATCGAGCGGCGCATCGAGAGCGGCTACTTTCGGCAGGATGCGGCCAGCCTGATCGCTCTGGCCGGCTCGCTCGCGGTCACTGACGCTGCGAGCGGCGCTGCCAGCGCCCCAAAATGGCGGGATTATTACGCCGCACTGGTTGCCTACAGGCTCGCCCTGCTGGCGCGCAGTGACGAGACGCGCGCCTGGCCGTTCACGCAGCAATGCGTCGACCGGCTCGATCAGGTGCTGCTGCTCGATCCCGGCTCCGCCGAAGCGCTGGCGCTGCAGTCGGCGTGTCTCGCGCTGCGCAGCAATCTCGATCCCTGGCGCTCGCCGCTCGCGGGGCGCTTGAGTCGCTCGCGCATCGAGAAGGCGTTGAAGCTCGCGCCGGACAATCCGCGCGTGCTCCTCCTCGGCGCCCTGGCGACCAGCGAGCGGCCTGTTTTCTTCGGCGGCGACAGTCAACAGGCGTTCGCACTGATGCAGCGTGCGGTGTCGGCGTTCGAGCGCCAGGGGCGGCCCGCCCCGGGGCTGCCCGGGTGGGGCGCCGCGGATGCGTTCACCTACATGGCGCAGGACTATCTCACTCGCGGCGAGCCACTCGCCGCGCGCAACGTGCTCGAGCGGGCGCTCCTCGTCGCGCCGCAGTTCACCCAGGCGAGGCGGCTCATGGCGGAGATCGTCTCCGGATAACAATCTTGGCAGCGGGAGGGGGTGGGGATCCATGAGTGGCGTACCGCAGACGGTCGCGCCGCCGCCTGACGATCTCGGCGTGCGCGTTCTCTACATGCTTCTCTTCACGGTCGTGTTCTGGATCGTGAGTTGGACGCTCGCGGTCACCGCGATCGCACAGTTGCTGGTGCGGCTATCCTCCGGCCACACGAGCGTCGAGTTGGCGCGTTTCGGCGGCGGTCTCGGGCGTTATACTAGGCAGATCATCGAGTACCTGACGTTCGTCACCGAGCGGGTGCCGTATCCGATAGGGGAATTTCCGGTCCAGTAAGGGGCGCTGAAGCGCATGTCACCCGATTCCGACAAAGCTCAACTCATCCATCAGCTCCGGATCGATCGCGGCGAGCGCGAGGAGACGGCGGCCAGCCACGGCAAATGGTGGCTGGCGGTCGCCATCGCGATGGTCGTGATCGCTGCCGCGGCAGTGCTCATGTACACGCGCAACAGCGCGATCGAAGTGAGCGAGGCGACGGCGGTAGCGGCGTCCGCGGGCGCCGCGCCAACCGCAATTCTGCAGGCGACCGGCTACGTCACGGCGGAGCGCCAGGCGACGGTGTCGTCGCAGATCGCCGGACAGCTCTCCCACGTATACTTCGACGAAGGCCAGCACGTTCGCCGCGGGCAGGTGTTGGCACGCTTGGACGACAGCGTGCAGCGCGCCAATCTGAACCAGGCCAAAGCACAACTGGCGGCCGCAAAGGCGCAGTTGAGCCAGTATCAGGTGCAGCTGGCACAGTACCGGCGCGATTTCGCCCGCGATGCGGCGCTCATAGGACAGCATCTGGTATCGGAGCAGGACTACGAGACCGCCCAGACACAAGCGGTTACGACGGCCGCGCAAGTCAAGACACAGCAGCGCCAGGTCGAGTCGGCGCAGGCCGGAGTGCAGGCGGCGCAGGTGCAGGAGGACTACAGTGTCGTCGAGGCGCCGTTCTCGGGCGTGGTGATCGCCAAAGCCGCACAGGTGGGCGACTTCATCTCGCCGATTTTTGGCGGCGGCACTTTTGAAGCGGCCGGCGTTGCGACCATCGTCGACATGAGCTCCCTCGAGGTCGACGTCGATGTCAACGAGGCCTATATCAACCGGGTGCGGCCGGGCCAACCTGCCGTCGCGGTGCTCGATGCCTATTCCGACTGGAACATCCCGGCGCACGTGATCGCCATCGTGCCGACCGCCGATAGGAGCAAGGCGACCGTGAAGGTGCGTGTTGCCTTCGAGAAGCTCGATCCGCGCATCCTGCCGGACATGGGTGTGCGCGTGTCGTTCCTGCAGGAGTCGTCGGACCAGTCAGGCAGCGCCGCCGCCAGCTCGCTGCCGGCAGGCACGGTGTGGGTACCTGCCTCTGCCGTAGTGCAGCGCGATGGCCATGCGGTCGTATTCCTGGTCCAGGGAGACAAGGCGCACGCGGCGTCCGTCACGGCAGGCTCGAGTGAAGGCGATCTGCGGGCGGTGCAGGGCATCGCCGGCGGCGCCGCCGTGGTGCGATCGCCTCCCGCGCGTCTCGATGACGGCTCGCGCATCACGGTGAAGTCCGACAATGGGTAAGGATCGCCCGGGTGACAACTGTCACCTCAACTGGTGATAAACCGCACTTGGGGCAGGGCCCTCGATACGGGATTCTTGCGCCGCCGCTAGGGGAGTGATTTGCCATGAGCTCACTGGTCGAGATCCACAATCTGAGCAAGGTGTACACCCGTGGCCGACAGAAGATCGAGGTGCTGCACCACGTCAATCTCGACATCGCCCAGGGAGACTTCCTGGCGCTCATGGGGCCGTCGGGCTCGGGCAAGACCACACTCCTCAATCTGATCGGCGGCCTCGACTCCCCCACTGACGGCGAGATCACCGTGGCCGGGCGGCGGATCGACCAGCTCGGGCAGAGCGAGCTCGCCCGCTGGCGGGCCTCGAACGTCGGCTTCGTCTTCCAGTTCTACAACCTGCTGCCGATGCTCTCGGCGACGCGGAACGTGGAGCTGCCGCTGTTGCTCACCAAGCTGCCGGCCGCCAAGCGCCGCAGCCATGCGGCAGTGGCGCTCGAGCTCGTCGGGCTCGCCGATCGCGCCGCGCACAAGCCCGGGGAGCTTTCGGGCGGGCAGCAGCAACGCGTCTCCATCGCGCGCGCGATCGTTTCCGACCCGACACTGCTCGTCTGCGATGAGCCGACCGGCGACCTCGACCGGCAGTCGGCGGTGGAAGTGTTGACGCTGCTGCAGCGCCTCAATCGCGAGCATGGCAAGACCATCGTGATGGTGACGCACGATCCCAAGGCGGCCGAGTACGCGAGCCACACACTGCACCTCGACAAGGGCACTCTGGTGGAGGCTGGCGCCGGCGCCGAGGCGGCGGCCTCATGAAATACCTCCACCTGGTCTGGTCGGCGCTGTTCCGGCGCAAGACCCGCACTCTCTTCACGCTGCTCTCGGTCCTGGCGGCGTTTCTGCTCTTTGGCCTGCTCAACTCGGTGCGCGACGCCTTCGCCAGCGCCGGGCACAGCGTCGCGGGTGCGAGCCGTCTGATCACCATCTCCAAGGTGAGCTTCATGGTCTCCCTGCCGCAAAGCCTGGAGATGCGCATCCAGGCGGTGCCGGGCGTGGCGGAAGTGACTTACGCGAACTGGTTCGGCGGCATCTACCAGGATCCGAAGAACTTCTTCGCCAACGAGGCGGTGGCGCCCAACTTCTTCGACGTCTATTCGGAGTTCAAGCTCCCCCCGGCGCAGCTGCGTGCCTGGCAGGACACCCGCACGGGCGTCATCGTGGGACAGAGCCTCGCCGCCAAGTTTCACTGGAAGATCGGCGATCAGATTCCGCTCCAGGGCACGATCTTTCCGCAGAAGGGCGGCGTCAACACCTGGACCTTCATTCTGACCGGCATCTATCACGTCGAGAACGCCAAGCAGCGGCAGCAGGAGCAGGCGTTTTTCTTCCACTGGAAATACTTCGATGAGGCCACCGAGTTTGGCGGCGGCAATGTCGGCTGGTACGTCGAGAAGATCGCGCAGCCCAAGGATGCCGACCGCGTTGCGCAGGCGATCGATACGATCTCGGCCAATTCCGACCATGAAACCAAGTCGCAGAGCGAGGATGCTTTCCAGGCTTCCTTCGCCAGTCAGTTCGCCGACATCGGCCTGATCGTCGGCTCCATCATGGGCGCGGTGTTCTTCACGCTCATCCTGCTCACGGGGAACACCATGGCGCAGGCGGTACGCGAGCGCATCCCGGAGCTCGCGATCCTGAAGACGGTCGGTTTCTCGAACCGCAGCGTGCTCGGGCTGGTGCTCGCCGAATCGGTGCTGTTGCTGCTGCTCGGCGGCGCAATCGGGCTGGCGCTGGCGGAGCTCGCCGTGAGCCTGATCCGGGCGCGGCTCGGCGCCATCCCCATGCTGCCGGTCGGCCTCTCCAGCTGGCTGCTGGGGCTGGGACTCATGGCGGTCATCGGGCTTCTGGTCGGGGCGCTGCCGGCACGCCGCGGCATGCGGCTGCGGATCGTGGATGCCCTCGCGGGACGCTGAGGGGAGGACCTATGTGGCGCAAGATCGGATTTGTTCTCCTGATGATCGTCGCGGCGGTCGTGCCGGTCATCGTGCTGGTGGCGCTGCCCGCCTGGACGATCCTCGTGGGTATCGTACTTCTCGTCGCGTGGCTCGCGCTCACGCGCACCGGCCGCCAGGCATTGTCGGCCACTGCTGTGGCCGTCAGCACCATTCCCCAACGCCTTGGATCGGCGTCCGTGGTAGTGATCGGCATCGCGGGCGTGGTAGGCGTATTGGTCGCGCTGCTCGCGATGGCGGAAGGGTTCAGCGCCACACTGCAGCAAACCGGCAGTGACGATACTGCGATCGTGTTGCGCGCGGGATCGCAGACGGAGATCAACTCCGTGGTGGATCACGATTCCCTCGTCGTCGTGTCGCAGGAGCCGCAGGTGAAGCGGGATGCCAAGGGCGTACCGATTGCCTCGGCGGAGATCGTGGTGGCAGCGGCGATCCCGAAGAAGGGTACTACGGCAGATGCCAACGTCGAGATCCGGGGAGTCGGTGACGAAGTGTGGCAGCTCAATCCACGGCTGCGGATCGTCGCCGGGCGGCGATTCAGTCCCGGCCTGCGCGAGCTCATCGTGGGCAAGCAGGCCGCGCGCGAGTTCGCGCACTCCGACATCGGCTCGACGCTCGACTTGAACGGTGAGCCCTGGACCGTGGTCGGCTGGTTCGACTCCGGCGATTCGCACAATTCGGAGTTCTGGGCCGACACCAACGTGGTCGCGACCACCTATCACCGCGGCAGCAGCACGAGCTCGGTCACGGTGCGGCTGCAGAATCCGCAGGTCTTCGACGCATTCAAGACGGCCATCAAGACCGATCCGCAACTCAAGCTCGACGTGCAGACGACCCGCAAGTACTACGACGCCCAGTCCGAAGGGCTGACCAAAGCCATACGGGTGCTCGGCACGACCGTCGCGGTGATCATGGGGATCGGCGCACTTTTCGGTGCTCTCAACACCATGTACGCCGCCGTCGCGACACGCACGCGCGAGATCGCGACGCTGCGGGCGATCGGCTTCAGGGGCGCGCCGGTAGTCGTTTCGGTGCTCATCGAGACGCTGCTGCTCGCCGTCGGTGGCGGTGTGATCGGCGCCGGCATTGCCTGGATCCTCTTCGACAACTACACCGCCTCGACACTTGGCGCCAACTTCAGTCAGGTGGTGTTCGAGTTCCGGGTGACGCCGGCGTTGCTCGCGAGCGGCCTCAAGTGGGCGCTCGCCATCGGCTTCCTGGGCGGGCTCTTCCCGGCCGTACGTGCCGCAACCATGCCGGTTACGGACGGTCTGCGGGAGCTCTAGCAGTCGCCAGGATTCAGCCCCACTCGGGCGCCTGACCCGACTTCCATTTTATGCTGCAGCCGATGCTCGGCACCTGCTTGTCGAGAATCTTCCCTGCCAGCAATGCGTCCGCGGCCGAGCGCAGGTCGCTGCCGCTGACCGGCTGACCGTTGCCGGGCCGGCTCGCATCGAACTGACCGCGGTAGACGAGCTTGCGGGCCGCGTCGAAGAGGAAAAAGTCCGGGGTGCAGATCGCCTGGTATGCCTTGGCGATCGCCTGGCTGTCATCGACCACATAGGGGAAGGTGAATCCCTTCTGGGCGGCGATGCGCACCATGTTCTCGGCGCTGTCCTCCGGATGTGCCACGGCGTCGTTGGGGTTGATGGCGACGATCGCTATGCCCTTGGGGCCGTATTCGCGCGCGAAGCCGACGAAGCCCTCGAGCAGGTGCTTGACGAACGGGCAGTGGTTGCAGATGAAAGCGACCAGGAGCCCGTTCGAGCCGGCGAAGTCGCGCAGCGCGAAGCGCTTGCCGCTCGGATCGGCGAGGGTGAAAGGGGGAGCTGGCGTACCGAGCGCCAGCATGCGGGATTCTCGTGCGGCCATGCGGCCTCCTGCTCTAGATTGCGCTCAGCGCCGCGCACAGCGCCTCGACGTGCCGCTCATCCTGGTCCCAGGAAGTCACCAGGCGCGCCGTGCCGGAAGCGGGCGATCCCCAATCGTAGAATTCAAAGCCCGCCGACTGCAAGGTCGCTTTGCCCGGGTCGCCAAGCTTGACGAACACCTCGTTCGCCTCCACCGGGTGCAGCAGGCGCTTGCCGGCCGCCTTGCCGATGGCGCGTGCCAGCATGTTGGCGCGTTCGGCGTTGCGGCGCCAGACACCCGACTCCACATACGCCAGAAGCTGTGCCGCGACGTACC
The DNA here is from genome assembly GCA_050738635.1 of Steroidobacteraceae bacterium. Taxonomy (GTDB): domain Bacteria; phylum Pseudomonadota; class Gammaproteobacteria; order Steroidobacterales; family Steroidobacteraceae; genus 13-2-20CM-66-19. The sequence goes on along the minus strand of JBOIAB010000327.1, from coordinate 9,567 downwards.
GTGACTTCGACAGCAGATGACCGGCGCGCTTGCGCCGCAGCTCGAAGTCCCGCACCAGCCCGAGGTGGAAGAACACCACCGCCTCGGCCCCGAGGGCACCGTTCTTGGTGGCGCCGAACGACAGGACATCGACTCCCGCGCGCCAGGTGACATCGCCCGGATGACAGCCGAGGTAGGTCACGGCGTTGGCAAAGCGTGCGCCGTCCATATGGACGTGAAGCCCGTGGGTGTGCGCGACATCGCAAATGGCGGCAACTTCGGCTGGGCGATAGGCAGTACCGAACTCGGTCGCCTGGCTGATCGACACCGCCGCCGGCTGAACGCCGTGCACCGAAACCGTGTGACCGTCGAGCGTCGCGGCCAGTGCTTCGGCGGAGAATTTCGCGTGCTCGCCCTCGAGCCGCTCGAGCTGCCCGCCGGCCGTGAAGAAGCCGGGCGCGCCGGCTTCGTCGGTCACGATGTGCGCTTCGGGATGGCAGTAGATCGCGCCGTAGGGCGGCGTCAGGGTCGAGAGGGCCAGGCAATTTGACGCCGTGCCGGTTGCAACCGGGAACGCACGCACGTCCGCGCCGAAGAAATCGCCGAGCACCGCATCGAGACGCTGCGTCCAAGGGTCATCGCCGTACGGGATCGCGAGATCACGGTTGGCGGCCGCGATGGCCTCCAGGATCTCCGCCGAGACGGACGCGGTGTTGTCGCTGCAGAAACGCATCGGTAGTGTCAATCCACTCTCCACCGGAACGACCACGCGCCGAAGGCGAGGAACACGAGGGTCGTTGCCACCAGATAAATGAGGTTGGGTGTGATCCGTTGAATGCCGGCGCCGTCGAGCATCACGGCACGCGCGGCATCGGTGATTTGAGTCAGCGGAAAGATGTCGGCCAGCCACTGCACCCAGCGCGGCGAGCCCTCGATCGAGTACCAGACTCCCGAGAGCAGCATCATCGGCCAGGTGAGGAGGTTGAGCAGCCCGCCGACGACCTCTTCGCTGCCGAAGCGGGCGGCAATCGTGAGACCCAGGGCAATCATGGACAACGAGCCACTCACGGCGATGAGCAGGAGGAGGGCGACGCTGCCGGCACTGTGGAAGTGGAGGAAGGCGCCGATGCCGACGTAAAGCACCACGGTCACGAAGATGATGATGCTCAGGCGTGAGAGTACTTGCGCCGTGAGGAACTCGAACGCACTGAGCGGTGTCGCGTTCAGGCGTTTGAGAAACCCGCTCTTACGGTATCGCAACACGACATAGCCGACGCCGAAGAGGCAGCTGAACATCATGTTCATCGCCAGAATTCCCGGGAAGAGCCAATCGACGTAGGGGATTGCCTGTCCGGTGACCGGCTGGCGCCGGGCGGCGGGATCGACGGCGATGAGCAGCTTCTCGAGGATGTAGCCCTTGGGGGAATCGGTGTTGACCCAGTAGCGCACCGTGCCACCGCGATCGAGCAGCAGGTCGATCTGCTGGTGGGTCACCTCGTGAATACCCGCGGTTGCATCCTCCACGGGCACGGGCTGCAGGTAGCGCTCGTGGAGGAAAGGATCGGCCGGAGATGCGGCGTCGACACCGATGACTCCCACCTTGAAGAGCGGCTTCGCCGGCCCGCCGAAGACGAATCCCATGCCGATCACGATGCCCACTGGCAGGAGCAGCGTGAAAATCAGCGTCGGGCGGTCACGCAGGAACTCGAGGTTGCGTGCGTGCCAGACGGAAAGGAGTCGCTTGATCATGCTCGTAGGTCCTTGCCCGTGAGGTCGAGGAAGAGATCCTCGAGGTTCGCCGGGCGGATGCTCAGGTTTCGCAGCGGCACGTGCGCCTCCATGAGTATCCGCAGCGTACCATCGAGATCATCAGTGCTGATCTCGACCCGGTCGCTGGCATCGATGAGCTTGAGCGGCAGCCGTCGCGCGGCTTCGGGAAACTCCTGCCGCGGCAGCTCGAGCAGCACTTCGGCGAAGTGCTCGCGCACCAGCCGCTGCGGTGGCCCCTGCGCGATGATGCGGCCGCGGTCCACGATCGCGATCTCCTCGCAGAGCAGCTGCGCTTCCTCCATGTAGTGAGTGGTGAGGATGATGGTCTTGCGCCGCGCCTTGATCGATTCGACCAGATCCCAGAAGTTGCGCCGCGCCTGCGGATCGAGACCGGTCGTTGGCTCATCGAGGAACAGCACCTGCGGATCGTTCACGAGCGCGATCGCGAGCAGCAGGCGCTGCTGCTGCCCGCCCGAGAGCTTGCGGTTGTCGCGGCTTGCCAGCTTGTCGAGCGCGCACAGGCGCAGCACTTCCTCGACTTCGAAGCCACGCTCGTAGAGGCCGCGAAAGAGCGTCACGCTCTGGCGCACGGTCAGGAAGTCCTGCAGCGCGGTCTTCTGGAAGAGGATGCCCGCCTCCTCGCGAAAGCGTGGCCCCAGCGGCTCGCCGCGGTAGCGCACCGCGCCGGTGGTCGGTGGCAGGATTCCTTCCATGATCTCGATGGTGGTCGTCTTGCCCGCGCCGTTGGGTCCCAGCAGCCCGAAGCAGATGCCCGCGGGGACGGTGAAGGAGAGGCCGTCCACGGCGGTCACGCCGGGATACTGTTTGACCAGCTCGCTGACTTCGAGGATCGCTGCGGTTTCGGGCACGGCATCTCCTGGCCGGACGCGCCACGTATGCCGCGCCGTCGACTGCTATTATGGGGTCGGCCAGGGATTTTGCCGCCACGGTGCATGATTTCCAATATGGTAACGTCCCAGTTGCCGTTATGGTCTGACAAGGACGCCACCGAAGGGTGGATCGTCCGCGAGAGCCAGCGCGCACGGCGTTTGACGGTACGCGTCTTTCACACCGGGCGTGTGGAGGTCGTAGTGCCTTTCAGGACCTCGACGCGTGCGGTAGAGCGCTTTCTCGAAAGGCATCGCTCGTGGATCGAGCGCAAGCGCGAGGAGGCACGGCGCCATGCGGGTCCGCCGGCTCCCTTCCCGCCGCCGCAGATCGAGCTGCCGGCCTGCGAAGAGACCTGGCGGATTCATCTGTCGGGCGGGGCGGGCCGGGTCCGGATCGCCGCTTCGGGATCGGGGCTGCTGACGCTAGCGGGCGGCATCGGTAACGCCCAGTCGACGCGGCAGGCGCTGCGCCGCTGGCTGATGGAGCGCGCGCGACAGGTGCTGGGCCCGCTTTTGGCTCAATGCGCGCGCGAGCTCGGTTTTCGCTACGAACGTGTGCTCATCCGTCGTCAACGCACGCGCTGGGGAAGCTGCTCGACGCGTGGCACGATCAGTCTCAACTGTTGTCTGCTCTTCCAGCGGCCTGCGGTGGTGCGCTATCTCATGATCCACGAGCTCGCTCATACTCAGCACATGAACCATTCGCGCCGGTTCTGGCACTGCGTGGCGCGTCACTGCCCGGACTACCGCGGCCTCGACAGGGAGCTGCTCGACGGTTGGCGGCGCGTCCCGGATTGGGTCTTCGGAGAGCGTACGCCATGAGCGACGAGCGCTACGACAAGTCCGAGCGGCGGGACTTGAGCGGCGAGAGCATCCATTGGGACCTCGGCTCCTCGCTCTCGTATGGCGACTACCTGCATCTCGAGAAGCTGCTCGATGCGCAGAAGCCGCTGTCCTTCGAGCACGACGAGATGCTCTTCATCATCGTGCACCAGACCTCGGAGCTGTGGATGCGCCTGATGCTGCACGAGCTCGGCGGCGTGCTGGCGTGCGTGCGGCGCGACGACCTCGACCCTTCCTTCAAGATGCTGGCGCGCATCTCACGGGTGCAGACCCAACTCATTTCCACCTGGGAGGTGCTCTCGACGATGACGCCGTTCGAGTACTCGGCGTTTCGTAACGCCCTCGGACGCTCGTCGGGCTTTCAGTCGTTCCAGTACCGCATGCTCGAGTTCTTCCTCGGCAACAAGCACGCCGAGATGCTGGAAGTGCACAAGCGCGACCCCAAGGCCTATGAGGCGCTACGGCGCGCCCTCGAGTCGCCGTCGCTCTACGACGAGGCGTTGCGGCTCCTCAGCCGCCGCGGCTACGGTATTCCCGAGGAGTACCTGACGCGCAATTTCAGCGAGCCCTATCGGGCCAACAAACAGGTGGCCGGCGCCTGGCTCGGCGTCTACCACAATGCCGAGACGGACTGGGATCTCTACGAGCTCGCCGAGCGCCTGGTAGACCTCGACCACAAGTTCCAGCTCTGGCGCTTTCACCACTTGAAGACAGTCGAGCGCATCATCGGTTACAAGCCCGGTACGGGTGGCACGGGAGGGGTGTCCTATCTCGCCAAGGCGCTCGAGCTCAAATTTTTCCCGGAGCTGTGGCAGATCCGCACCTCGATGTGAAGGCCCGCTCAGCGCCAGTCGACGCAGGTAATTCCCAGATTCGTCGCTGCGCGCCGTGCAGCCCTCGAGCCATTGACGAGGACACCCTGCTCGACGAGCTTCAGGTGGGCGATGTCGCTAGCGGCATTGCCGTAGGCCGCTGACGGCACGCCTGGATAGCGCGCCCGCAGCGCCGCAACACAACGCGCCTTTTCCTCACCCCGCCGATTGGGCGTCGTGAGCGTGCCGCCCAGGCGCTCACCGTCCCAGCGCAGCCCGGTGCCGATGCCCTCGCTGAATCCGAGCGCGCGCGCGATGGCCGGCACGTAAAGCTCGGTGCTCGCGCTGAGGAGGAAGAGGCGATCGCCCGCGCCGGCGTGCGCCTGGATTGCTTGCAGGGCCTGCGCAAAGACGCCTCGCGCCAGCAACCGGGCGACGAAAGCGCCCGTCCAGCGCTCGAGATCCTCGCGCCGACAGCCGCCCAGGGTCGCGCGGATGAAGGCCGACTTGAGCTGGCCACGATCGAGGAGGCCGAGCGTATGGCCGAGCAGCGCCGGCAGGACGAGCAACAACGCGGGCAGCCGCCACAGCCGCTTGCGCACGACGTACCCGAGCGCATAGGGCACGAGCGTGTCATGCCTCGTGATGGTCCCGTCGAGGTCGAATACGGCCAGACGCACTTTGCCGTACTCGGCTTGCGTCGAATGCCGGCGCTTCGATCAGCTTGCGCGAGCGATGCCGGCGAGCTGGCGGAGCACGTACTGCAGGATGCCACCGTGACGGTAGTACTCACGTTCCTTCGGCGTATCGATTCTGACACGGGCCTTGAAGGTGATGGCCTTGCCGCCGTCGGCGGGCGTTGCTTTCACGGTGACTTCCTTGGCATCGCCGCTCGCCAGCCCGGTGATCTCGAACACCTCGCGGCCGCTGAGGCCGAGGGACTGCGCGCTCTCGCCCGCCTGGAACTGCAGCGGCGCCACGCCCATGCCGATGAGATTGGAGCGGTGAATGCGCTCGAAACTCTCGGCGATGACGGCGCGCACGCCGAGGAGGATGGTCCCCTTGGCCGCCCAGTCGCGCGAGGATCCGGTGCCGTACTCGCGCCCGGCGAGAATGACGAGCGGCGTGTGCTCGCCTTTGTAGCGCATGGCGGCATCGTAGATGGAAGTCTGTTCACCGCTCGGCAGGTGGACCGTCACCCCGCCCTCGACGCCGGGCACGAGCAGGTTGCGCAGCCGGATGTTGGCGAACGTGCCCCGCATCATCACCTCGTGATTGCCGCGGCGGGCGCCGTAGGAGTTGAAGTCGGCGGCCTTCACGCCCTGCTCGATGAGATAGCGCGCCGCCGGGCTCGACTTGGCGATATTGCCCGCCGGGGAAATGTGGTCGGTGGTGACGGAGTCGCCGAGGACCGCCAGCGCCCTGGCGTCGTGGATGTCGCTGAGCGCCGGCGGCGTGGCGCTCATGCCCTCGAAGTAGGGCGGGCTCTTGACGTAGGTCGACTTCGCGTCCCAGGTGTAGAGCTTGCCGGCGGGCACCTTGATGCCGCTCCAGTGCTCATCGCCCGCGAACACCCCGGCGTAGCTCTGCTGGAACATCTTGGAGTCGATCGAGCGTGCGAGTAGCTCCTGCACTTCCTGATCGCTCGGCCAGACATCCTTCAGATAGACCGGCTTGCCGTCGCTGCCGGTGCCGAGGGACTCGGTCGTGAGATCGAGATCGAGCGTCCCGGCGAGAGCGTAGGCGACGACGAGCGGCGGTGAGGCGAGGAAGTTCATCCGCACCTCCGGATGCACCCGGCCCTCGAAGTTGCGGTTGCCGGAGAGCACGGCGCAGGCCGTGATGTCGCCGGCCTTGACGCCGGCGGAGATCTCCGGCTTCAACGGCCCGGAGTTGCCGATACAGGTGGTGCAACCATAGCCGACGAGGTCGAAGCCGACCGCGGCGAGGTCATCGAGTACCCCGGCACGCTTGAAGTAATCGGTCACCACGCGCGAGCCCGGGGCGAGGCTGGTCTTCACCCACGGCTTGGCCTTCAGGCCGCGCAGGCGAGCCTTGCGCGCCAGCAGGCCCGCACCCAACATCACCGATGGGTTCGAGGTGTTGGTGCAGCTGGTGATGGCGGCGATCAGCACCGCACCGTCCTGCAGCTGGAAGCTCGAGCCGTCGAGGGTCACTTGCGCAGTCCCCTGCGCGTTGGCCTTGGCGGCGGCATTGCGCGTCGCGCGCTCTTCGGCGGCCTTCTTGGCATTGCTCTCGTAGGAGCTCTTGGCGGACTTCAGCGGCACGCGATCCTGCGGGCGGCGGGGACCGGCGAGGCTCGGCTCCACGGTGCCGAGGTCGAGCTCGAGGACAGCGGTGTACTGTGCCGGCTTCTCGCCCTGGGTGCGCCACATGCCCTGGTGCTTGGCGTACGCGGTGACCAGATCGATGCGCTCCCGCGGGCGGCCGGAGAGCTCGAGGTAGCGGATGGTCTCCTCGTCGATGGGGAAGATGCCGCAGGTGCTGCCGTACTCCGGCGCCATGTTGGCGATGGTGGCGCGGTCGGCGAGCGGCAGCGAGGCGAGGCCGTCGCCGAAGTACTCGACGAACTTGTCGACCACGCCCTTCTTGCGCAGCATCTCCGTGACCGTCAGCACGAGGTCGGTGGCGGTGGCTCCGGGCTTCAGCCGCCCGGTGAGCCGAAAGCCGATGACCTGCGGGATCAGCATGGTGACCGGCTGGCCGAGCATGGCCGCCTCCGCCTCGATGCCGCCCACGCCCCAGCCAAGGACGCCGAGGCCGTTGATCATGGTCGTGTGCGAGTCGGTGCCGACCAGCGTGTCAGGATAGGCGCTTCGCTTGCCGTCTTTCTCGACATCGAAGATGACGCGGCCCAGGTACTCGAGGTTCACCTGGTGCACGATGCCGGTGCTCGGCGGCACGACGGCGAAGTTGCGGAATGCGGACTGTCCCCAACGGAGGAACGCGTAGCGCTCGACGTTGCGCTCGAACTCGATGCGGGTGTTGGCGGCGAGGGCGCCGGGAGTGCCGTACTCATCGACCTGGACGGAGTGATCGATGACCAGCTCGGCGGGCGCCAGCGGGTTGACCCGCTCCGCATCACCGCCGAGGCGCACGATCGCATCGCGCATCGCCGCGAGGTCTACCACACAGGGTACGCCGGTGAAGTCCTGCAGGATGACGCGAGAGGGGGTGAACGCGATCTCGTACGAGGGCGTTGCCGCCGGATCCCAGGCGAGCAGCGCCTCGATGTCCTTGCGTGTTACGTTGACGCCGTCTTCGGAGCGCAGGAGGTTCTCGAGCAGCACCTTGAGCGAGTAGGGCAGCCGCGCCACCTTCTCGCGCGGCAGGGCCGCCAGGCTCCAGATCTCGTACGAGCGATTGCCGATCGCGAGGCTCGACTGCGCCTTGAAGCTGTTTGTCATGTGGGGACTCTCTCCGTCTTAAGAGCGGCGCGGATTATATAGGGTCTGGCGACAGGCTCAGTGCATTCGATTACGGCGCCGCCCAGGCATCTGTCACCCGCATACACCACCGCATACTGACCGGGAGTGACCGCCCGCTGCGGCGCCTCGAAGGCAATGCGCGCGCCGCCCTCGATCTGCGGCTCGAGCAAGGCGGGCTGATCCGCCTGCCGGTAGCGCACCTTCACCGTGCACGGGAACGGCTCGCCGCGCGGCCCGCCGAGCCAATGCATGGGACCGGTGGTGAGTGCGGCGCTGAGGAGCAGCGGATGATCGTTTCCCTGCACCACGATCAGGGCATTGCGAGGCGCGTCCTTGCGCGCCACGAACCAGGGCAGCTCGGCGCGGCCCGCGCGGCCGCCGATCTCCAGGCCCTCGCGCTGTCCCAGGGTGTAGAAGGCGAGGCCGCGGTGCATGCCAAGCCGCTAGCCGTCGGCCGATTCGATCGGCCCAGGGGAAGCGGCGAGGAAGCGGCCGAGAAAATCGCGGAACGGGCGCTCGCCGACGAAGCAGATGCCGGTACTGTCCGGCTTGTCGAACACCGGCAATCCCGCCTGGCGCGCACGCTCGCGCACGGCGCCCTTCTCGAGCTCGCCGATGGGCATCAGTGTCTGGGCCAGCTCGCTCATGGCGACCGCATGCAGAAAGTAGCTCTGGTCCTTGGCCGCATCGCGCGCCTTGTGCAGCTCGGCGCCCGCCGACCCCCGCAGGATGCGGGCATAGTGTCCGGTGGCGAACCGCTCGGCGCCGAGCCGGCGCGCATAGCGCAGGGCGACGCCAAACTTGATCTCGCGGTTGCACAGCACGTCGGGATTCGGGGTGCGGCCGGCGCGATGCTCCGCCAGGAAATGCTCAAACACACGCTCGCGATACTCGGCGGCGAAGCTCACCCGGTGCAGCGGAATGGCGAGCTCCCGGGCTACCGCGCGCGCGTCCTGGAAGTCCTGCGCCGCGGTGCAATAGCCATCATCATCCTCCTCCCAGTTGCTCATGAAGAGCCCATGGACCTCGAGGCCCTGCTCCTTGAGGAGGAGGGCGGCAACGGCGGAATCGACGCCGCCTGAGAGTCCGACAATGACGCAATTACTCACGGGCGCAGCCGATACTCAGACCGCCACCGAATCGACCTGGAGCGCAGAGCCGAGGTCGAGGGCCGCCACGGCGGCAAGTGGCTGGCGCTGCCCGGCGAGGTAGTCCTCGATGCAGCGCAACACCAGCGGACTACGCAGCTCAAGCTCACGGTTCTGGAGGTCGGCCTGCGTCAGCCAATGGGTGGTGATGATGCCGTCATCCAGCGGCTGATCCGGCCGGTGATCGGTGACCGCACCGGTGAAGGTAAACCGCTTCGTCATGCTCCCGGTGTCCGGGCGGCGCCAGAGGTATACGCCGACGAGCTCCTTGGCCGTGAAGAGCCATCCGGTCTCCTCGCGTACTTCACGGACGATGGCCTGCAGCAGCGTCTCGCCAGGCTCGACATGTCCGGCGGGCTGATTGAGAACCAGGCGGCGGTCGATGCACTCCTCAACGACGAGGAAGCGGCCGTCCTTCTCCGTGACGGCGGCAACGGTGATCTCGGGGATGGACATGGACGGAATTATATTCCGTCGGGCGGGGAGGCTGCTTTCTAGCCGCGGCGGACGGCGCGCAGCCCGTGCTCAGGCGCGCTGGAATCCCAAATGTGGTCGAATTCCTGCAGATAGAGCCGCGCGACGGGCGGGTTGTTGATGTCCGCGACACCGTCCCAGGTATCGGCGCGCATCCGATAGACGATGGCCCGGTCATCGGCGATGAGGTAGGCCGAGGCTC
>JBOIAB010000326.1:0-42993 GCA_050738635.1 Steroidobacteraceae bacterium | reverse complement strand
TTGGTCACCTGCTCCTGCTTGACGCCAAGCTGCTCGGCCACGATGGCTTTGACCTGCTGCTCAACTGTGCTCATTAGCGGATGGTCCTTATGTTTTAGAAATTGAATTGCGGAAATACGTTCCCGTGCCGCCATGGCTGGTGCCGGCAGCGCGGGCGCGGTATTGTAGGGGAACACCCCGGGGCCTGCCAGTCGCAGTGCGGTGGCGCTGAGTGGTTGTTTTTCCTCGGGAATCAGCCCACGGGTGGCGGCGCGGAAAGTGCCGCCGATGACCCTGACCCGCTCCCCACTGTTGCGCCGGTCCAACAAATCGTCACGGCATGTACATGCCGCCATTGACGTGCAGCGTCTCGCCCGTGATGTAGCTGGCCTGCGGCGAGGCCAGAAAAAGAACCGCCGCGGCAACGTCCGCCGCCGCGCCGAGCCGCCCAGCCGGAATCTGCTTCAGCAGCGCCGCCCGCTGCTCCTCGTTGAGGGAGCGAGTCATATCGGTGTCGATGAACCCCGGGGCGACCGCGTTGACGGTGATGCCGCGCGAAGCGACCTCGCGCGCCAGGGACTTGGTGAAGCCGAGAACCCCCGCTTTGGCCGCGGCATAGTTGGTCTGCCCGGGGTTGCCGGTCACCCCGACCACGGAAGTCAGGTTGACGATCCGGCCGCGCCGCTCCTTCATCATGCGCCGCAGGCATGCCTTGGAGAGGCGGAACACCGAGGTGAGGTTGGTGACGATCACCTTGTCCCAGTCCTCGGGCTTCATGCGCAGAAGGAGCGTGTCACGCGTGATCGCGGCGTTGTTGACGAGGATGGTAGGCATGTCCCCGGCCGCGTCGAGCTCGCCCAAAAGGGCATCGATGGACGCCGCATCCGAGACGTCCAGCGTCGCTCCGCGGCCGTTGTATCCATGCGACGCCAGGGCCGCAGTGAGCGCGGCCGCACCCTCGGCCGTGGTCGCCGTGCCGATCACTCTGGCACCGGCGCCTGCCAGGGCCAGCGCGATTTCCCGGCCGATCCCGCGGGAAGCCCCCGTAATCAGCGCTACGTCATTGGCGAGCATTCTTACCTCTTCTCAAGCCTTGACCGCGGCAAGCGCGGCCTGCAGCGAGTCCGCATCCTCGAGTGCCAGGCACTGCAGACTACGCTCGATGCGGCGGTTGAGCCCCGTCAGCACCTTCCCCGGCCCGCACTCCACCAGGGTGCCGATGCCGCTCGCCGCCAACGCGCGCACGGTATCCGTCCAGCGCACCGGGCTCGCCAACTGGCGTACGAGAAGCTGCCGCAGGTCGGCGGGATCGTCGTGGGGAGCGGCATCGACCGCGCTGACGAAACGGAGGCGCGGCCTGCGAAATTCCACCGTCGCGAGCCGCTCGCCGAGCCGCTGCGCGGCCGGGCCCATCAGGCTGCTATGCGCCGGCACGCTCACGGGCAGCGCCATCGCCCGCTTGGCGCCGCGCGCCTTGGCCGCTTCGATAGCACGCTCCACAGGCTCGCGCGCCCCCGCAATAACCACTTGCCCGGGGGAGTTGAAGTTGACCGCCTCGACGATACCGCCCTGAGCCGCCTCGCGGCAGGCCTCGATCACCTGCGCATCATCCAGCCCGAGGATCGCGGCCATGGCGCCCGTGCCCGCAGGCACCGCCTCCTGCATGGCGCGGCCACGAAAGCCGACAAGACCGATGGCGACCCGGAAATCGAGGGCACCCGCTGCCACCAGCGCCGAGAACTCGCCGAGACTGTGGCCGCAGACCGCCTCGGGCTCCGCTCCCCCGCGCTCGCGCCACAGCCGCCAGGTCGCGATCCCGGCCGCGAGCAGCGCCGGCTGGGTGCACTCGGTGCTATTCAGGCGCTCCGCCGGCCCTTGCGCCACCAGCTGCCAGAGGTCGTAGCCGAGCACCGCCGACGCCTCGGCAAAAGTGTCGCGGATCGGCGCCTGCGCGGCAGCCTCCGGCGCGAGCCCTGCCAGCATGCCGACCGATTGCGAGCCCTGGCCGGGAAATACGAAGCCAAACCTCATCACACCCTCGCGCGCTCGATGAATTCTGTGGATTATAGCCAGCCGATCGAGGAACCGGCCTCCTGCCGGGACTGTCGAACCGCGCAAACAGGCGCCCGCGTCCGCGGTTATGATTCCGCGTCGCGCCCCGAAGCGTATCCGCCGCCGCAGGAACCCCTCAGCTCACATGAACCATCGACCGTACCTCGCGAGATTCGCTCTCGCCCCCGCCCGCCCGGCGCGCGGCTTCACCCTGATCGAGATCATGGTCGTCGTGATCATCATCGGCCTGCTCGCGGCGGTGATCGTGCCGCAGGTCGTCAACAAGGTCGACGAGGCTCGCGTCACCAAGGCCAAGGCGGACATTCAGGCCCTGGGGACCGCGCTCACGGAGTACCGCCTCGACAACTCCGTCTACCCATCGACGGACGACGGCCTGCAATCGCTCATTCAGCAGCCGAACGACCCGGCCGTGACACACTGGCACGGCCCGTACATTCAGCAGCTCTCCAAGGACCCCTGGGGCCGTCAGTATCAGTACGAGTACCCCGGTACGCACGGACAGCCGTATGACCTCTATACCCTGGGCGCCGACGGCCAACCGGGTGGCAACGACACCATTGGCAATTGGAATCTCAACGACTAGGCGCGCTGCGGCCGCGACCACCGCGGGCGCACCTGCGGTGCGTCGGGCATCCCGCCATGCCGGCTTCACGCTGCTCGAGATCCTCGTCGTCGTCCTGATCATCGGGATCCTGACCGCGGGGATGCTGCTGTCGATGAACTTCGCCGGCAAGGACACGCAGCTCGAGACCGAGAGCAAGCGGCTGCTGTCGCTCATGAACTACGTCCAGGAGCAGGCGGAGCTGCAGACGCGCGACTACGGCATCTACTTCGGCCAGTCCGGTTATGAGTTCGTCGTCTACGACGTGCGCACCGGCGCCTGGCGCAGCGTGCCCGAAGACGAGGCTCTGGGTGAGCGGACGTTGCCGAGCGGACTCGACTTCAAATTGGTCGTCGACGCGCGCCCGATCGTGCTGGACGAGACCATGAAGGAGCCGTCGACGCAGCAGTCCAGCTCCGACTCCGATTCCGACTCCGGCACTGCGCCGAGCTCGCAGGCACATCCGAGCGCGGTGCCGCATACGAGCTCGGGGTCGAGCTCCGACTCCGATTCCGGGTCGGGCTCGAGCTCGGATACCGATTCCGATTCGGACTCGCAGGCGAAGGCGTTCGCTCCCCAGGTGATGCTCTTCTCGAGCGGCGATCTCTCCTCCTTCACCATCACTGTGGAGCGCCCGAGCACCGGCCGCAGCATCACGCTGGATGAGAACAAGGACGGCGAGATCATCGCCAAGCCCATGGCCGGCGGCGGAGGCGGCTCTTGAAAGCCACCAGAGGATTCACCCTGATCGAGGTGCTGGTGGCGCTCGCCATCGTCGCCATCGGCATGGCCGCGGTCCTGGAGGTGCTGACCTCATCCGCCAACACCACCGTTTTCCTTCAGGACAAGACCTTTGCCCAGTGGGCGGCGCTCAACCGGCTCGAGACCGTCAGGCTGTCGGGTACGGTGCCGACCGCCGGTACCAGCAATGACGAGATCACTTACGCCGGGCGGAGCTGGGCATGGCAACAGAAGGTCACCCCCGTTAACCAGATACCCGGGATGGTGCAGATCGAGGTCGACCTGCGTCCCTCTGACAGCAATGCCGGTGACAACCGTGGCTGGTATGCGAGCGTCACCGGCTTCATGGGCAATGCGATCGCACCACCCACGGATCCGCCGGTGGTGTGGTCGCAGAATCCCATCGTTGGTCTGCCGACCACGACGCCGGGCCAACCTACGACCAACCCGGCGCTCACCACACCCACCGTCACCACACCCACCGCCAGTGGTCCTACGCAGTGATTGCGATGAGTACCCGAGTCTCGGTTTCGCACCGCGGTGCACCCGGATCCGCTGCAGGATTTACGCTGATCGAGCTTCTGGTGGCGCTCTTCATCGCCGCCGTGATGTTCGCGATCGGCTACGGCGCCATCAACGAGGCCCTGCAGAACCGCGGCTCGATCCGCCGGCACCAGCAGAACCTGGTGCAGCTCGAGATGACCATGCAGATCATGGAGCAGGACTTCGTGCAGCTTGCACCGCGGCCGGTGCGGTCGCCGGATGGCGATAACTACCTGCCCTGCCTGATGGGAAGCACTTCCTCCGATCTGTCCGATACAACCGACATATCCAGTGCTTCCACCTCTTCCGGCACTTCAGATGCGGATGCTTCCGATGCGGACGCGCTTGCTCCCCTCGTGCAGCTCACACGAAACGGCTGGAGCAATCCCATAGGCGTGCCACGCTCGGAGCTCGAGCGCGTCGCGTACGCGTTGGACAATGGTACCTTGGTGCGTGAGCACTGGAATGTGCTCGATGGAACGCTCTCGAGCCTACCCGCCAAGCGCAACTTGCTGAGGCACGTGCGCAATGTGTCGTTCCGGTACATGTCTATGACGCATTCCTGGGTCGATACCTGGCCGCCGACAGGCGTGGGCGGCGGGGGCGTCGCGGACTCGCTCTTCCGCATGCGGCCCCTTGCGGTGGAGGTTACTCTGGATACCGAACAGTGGGGCAAGATCCAGCGCATCTTCGAGACCGCCAATTGACCGACAAACGTTCGCTATCGACCATTCAGCGCGCTCGACGCAGGTACGGCAGCGCGCCGACACGCCGTGGTCAACGCGGCGTAGCGCTCCTCATCGCGATTCTGCTGGTCGCCTTCGGCACCATCATCGCCGCCGCGATGGCCTACAACAATGCGATGACCGCACGGCGCGCGGCGGCGACCTTCGAATTCGATCAGGCGGTGCTCGTCGCCCAGGGTGCCGAGGCGATCGCGGCCTACGGACTGCAGCAGACGGCCAAGCAGAACTATCCCGACACCGACACCAGCCAGCCTTGGGCCACGGCGCTGCCTTCCATGGAGGTGATGCCGGGCGTGACGCTCGACGCGTCGATGGAAGATCTGCAGGGGCGGTTCAACCTCAACGAACTGGTGCAGACTGACGGCGAAACGCCCAACACGGCTGCGATCGCGGCGTTCCAGCGGCTGTTGACCATGGTCAACCTGGACCCCAAGTGGGCCGACTACCTCGTCGACTGGATCGACAAGAACACAGAACCGATGTTTCCCGACGGCGCGGAAGACAGCGTTTACATGGAGATGGATCCACCCTACCGTACGCCCAACCTGCCGATCACCAGCACCAGCGAGCTGCTGGCGTTGCCCGGCTTCACGCGGGCCGACTTCGACCGGCTCGCGCCCTACATCGTCGCCCTCCCCCTCGGGACCGGGATCAACACCTGCGATGCCTCCCCGCAGCTGCTCGATGCGCTCACTGGCAACCAGCAATTCAGCTCCGATCCGCAGCAATTCACCAAGCAGCGCCAGGAGGCAGGCAGTTGCTTCCCGAGCCCCGCGGACGTGCAGACAGCCGCCGCCAATGTGCAGGGGGGAGGCGGGACCGGGACGACCACAGGCGCGTCGGGGCAGAACCCGCAGCAGAGGCTCTCGAGCATCCTGGTCCAGAAATCGAGCTGGTTCCGCCTGACGAGCTACGTCACCCTCGGGTCGGCCGAATTCGCCGTCTACACCACGCTCTACCAGGACCCGACCGGCATGACTCGCCCGGTGTTGCGCAGCTTCACGCCCGACTGAGCCGGCCACTGCTAGTATGGCGCCCTATGGCTGATTGGCTCCTTTTGAGGCTCCCGCGGACGCCGCAAGAGCAGGCGACCTGGCTCGTGGTCGATGGCCGCGGCGCCGCCGCCGGCCCTGCCATGGGCGGACCGCTGTCGCTCGCGGCGCCACGCGCGGCGGGACGCCACGTCGTCGTGCTGGTGCCCGGTGCGGACGTCCTGTTGGCCCAGCCTGAGCTGCCCCCGGCCAGAGCGGGCGCGAAGCTGCAGCACCTGGTGCCCTTTGCGCTCGAGGAGCAGCTCGCCGAGGACATCGAGGACCTGCATTTCGCCCTCGGCCGCCGCCAGGGGGAGTCCACCCGAGTGCCGGTCGCGGTGGCGGCGCGCAAGCTCATGGACGAATGGCTCACCCTGCTCAAATCCAGCGGCATCGAGCCCGAGGCGCTATATGCCGACAGCGAGCTGCTGCCGCAGAACCCCGGCCAGGCCGTGGCCCTTCTCGAGGAAGAGACGATAGTCGTACGTCCCCCGTCGGGAAATGTGGTGACGCTTCCCGCCGACGCCATCGGCGAGGCGCTGGAGATCGCCCTTGCCGGCATCGAGCCCGGGACCCCGGGTGGCCGGGGCCTCATCCTCTACACCGGGCCGGCGGAGTGGCAGCGTCATTCCGCGACTGTCGAGGCGGCACGCGAGCGCTTCGAGGGCATCCAGATCCAGCTCCTGACCGGCGGCCCGCTAGCGCTGTTCGCACAGCAGCTGCCGACGACAGCGGCGACCAACCTCCTGCAGGGCCCCTACACCCCAGCCGCAACGCATCCAGTTGGTTGGAGCGCATGGCGGGTCGCAGCGATTTTGCTTGTGGGCTTCATCGGCTTGCACGTCATCGGCAAGGCTGCCGAGCTCACCGTCCTCAAGCACGCCAACCACAAGCTCAACGACTCCATCGAGCAGGTGTTTCACACGGCGATGCCCGGCGAGCCCGACACTTACGAGGCGCGGCGCGTGATGGAGCAGCGCTTGACTGCAGCGCGCGCGAGTCAGGCTTCCGGCGGCTTCCTGTTGGCGCTACAGGCTCTGGTGCAGGCCCATCAGGCCGCCCCCGATGCAGTGCTCCAGGGATTGACCTTCCGCGACGGAGCGCTCGAACTGAAGGCGTCGGCGCCGACCGTGGAGTCACTGGACCGGCTGAGCCGGCAGCTGCGCCAGCAGGGCTGGCAGGCCCGCCTGACGGCGGGCACTCCCAGAGGCTCGACGTACGAGGGCAGCATCCAGATGTCACCGGGAAGCTGACATGGCAGGACGGGACATCTCCGCATATTTCAGCTCCCTCTCGCCGCGGGACCGGCGCACGCTCATCGTGGGCTGCGTGATCGCCGCGATCCTGTTCGTGCTCGCGGTCATCGTGCCGCTCGACCGCAGCGTCTCGCGTCTGCATGATCAGGTGACGCAGAAGCAGGCGGACCTGGTGTGGATGCGCGACGCCGCACCCGAGATTGCCGCGGCGGGACCGATGCGCCGCGCCGGCTCGGGCGAGTCGCTGATCGTGATCATCGATCAGTCGGCGCGCGAGTCGGGGCTCGGCAGCTCGCTCACCGGCAGTCAGCCGAGTGGCCGCGGCGGCCTGAGCGTCCAGCTGGAAAAGGCATCGTTCGATGCGCTGGTCGGCTGGCTGGCGCGCTTGAGTCAGCAGAACGGCGTGCAGATCGAGAGCGCCAACATCGACAGCGCCGGCGAGCCTGGGCTGGTCAACGCCTCTCTCGTCCTCCAGAGTCCGTGATTCCCTAGTCTAAAGCGCTGGATCCGGGCATCCTGCCCGTCCCAACGCGGCCTCGAGCAAAAAGCGTGGTTTTTGCCCGAGGCTCCGCCACCGGAGGCGGCGGGGCACCTCCCTGTGCCTGGATTATCTTTTCGAGGTTGACATGAAGCGGACCGTGACCGTCATCGTGCTGGTGATCGTGGCTTTCGCCGCGATCGTGCTGGCACGCCTGCCGGCGAGCTGGCTGCTGCCGAGCGGTGGCGCCTTCAGCTGCGCGAGCATCGAGGGCTCTCTCTGGAGCGGCTATTGCAGTGGCCTCGCGGTGCGGGGCACGGCGCTCGGTGACCTCACCTGGCAACTGCACCCTTCCCGGCTGCTCTTCGGCCGGCTCGCGGCGCACGTCGATCTCGAGCGCCCGCCGGCGACCTCCGCCCGGGGCGATGTCGAAATCGGTCTCGGCGGTACCGTCGTCGCACGCAACCTGACAGCATCGTTGCCGCTGGACCCGACGGTGCTGCCAGGTCTGCCGCCGACGCTGACGGGCTCGCTGCATGCCGACCTGGCGCTCGTGCGGATCACGAAGAAGGGTGTCGTCAGCGCGGTTCAGGGCAGCATCGAAGCGCACGACCTGGTCGACCACAGCGGTTACGTCACGCCACTCGGCAATTTCTCCGTGACCTTCCCCGGCGGCGGCTCGCAGCCGACCGGCAACTTGCAGGACCTGGGCGGCCCGCTGGCGGTTCAAGGAACGCTCGTGCTCACTGCGCAGCCCGGGTACGACCTGTCTGCCTACGTGACGCCGCGCGCCAACGCCAGCCAGCCCCTCATCAACGCCATCCAGTTTCTAGGCTCGCCGGATCCGCAGGGACGGCGTCAATTCGCGATGCAAGGCACTTACTGACACTCGCGAAACACGCCGAGCAGCGGGAAATAGAGCGCCGCCCGCACCGGTTGCGGCCCCAGCCCGCGCGCCAGCGCCGCGTATTTTTCCAGCTGCCCGCGATAGCGCTCGAGCTCGCGCTCGATGAAGTCCTCCAGCCGGCCGCCCTCGTGCGGACTGGTCTTGAAATCGATGACCCAGCGCGTCCCGTGTTCATCGATGAAGGAGCGATCGATGAACACGTTCGTGAGTCTGCCCTCCGCCAGCCCGGTGAGGGCCAGCTCGCTGCCCGCCTCGCGGTGCTCAGGCGAGAGAATCCAACGCCCTCTTGCGTCTTCTACAGTTCGAGTCAGCGCCGCGAGGACATCGGCCACCGCAGTCCCGAGGTCGCGCTCCGGCACACCGTGGCGGCGCAGTTGCTCGCCATAGAACTCGGCCCGGGACTCGAGCCGCGCGCGCGCGGGCAGTTCCGCATCGGCGGCGAAAGCCTGCAGCGCCGCATGGACCACGGTGCCAATGTGACGCCGCGTCTCGCCCGCCCAACTGAACTCCAACGTATCGAGCGGGCGCTGTGCGAGCGGCAGCCGCTGTAACTGCGGCGCGAGAGGCAGCGCCGGGGGAGCCCAATCCACGGCCAACCGGCGCAGCGGGCGGCGTGCCTGCGAACCGGTGAAGAGCTCGAGCTGGCTGTCCCTCGGCGCGGCGACAGCAGTCTGCGGCGGCGGCGCCTGAAAGGCTTCCGCAACCGCCGGCCAGAGAGAAGCGAGGAGCGTCCGCGGGCGTGGAATCACGAGCCCATCCGCGCGTGGTGCGGGACTGGCATACAGATGCAGCGAGCGGCGCGCGCGCGTGGCTGCGACGTAGAGGAGTCTCACCTGCTCGTTGGCGGCACGGCGCCCCATGAGCCGCTTGAGGAATGCGGTGACTTCCCCGGGCTGCTCGTCGCCGATCACGGGTGCGGGCGCCATGATGAGATCACTGCCGTCATCGGGGCGCGGCAGGTCGAGCCAGCGCAACAACGGCTCGCGTCCCCGGTTGCGCTCCCGATCGAGCGCGGGCACCAGCACGTGATCGAACTCCAGGCCCTTGGCGCCATGGATCGTCATGACCTGCACCGGCGTGGCGGTGCGCGCGTGCGGCTGCGCATAGAGGTTGGCCAGGACCGAGTCCAGCGTGCCGATCCCGCTCCACTCTCCCGCTGTCGTGCGCTCACTCAGCGCATCGAAAAAGGCGCGCGCGTGCCGCAGCTCCTCGGCCGGGTAAGCATCCGGGGCGCCAAGCGTCATCCATACGGCCTCGAGCCAGTCCGCGAGCGGCGCCTGATCGCGCTGCGTCACGGCGTTCTCGAGCACCGGCGCTACACGCTCGAGCCGCGCACGGTCCTCCGACGGACACTCCTCGAGTCGGCCGGGCTCGCGCAACGCCTCGCAGACGAGAAGCGGGTCGTTCCGCTGCGAAAGATGGCTCAGCGTCGCCAGCGATACGCCGCACCAAGGCGCCCGGAGCACTGCGAGCCACGCCGTTCGGTCGCCCAAGTGACAAAGCGCACGGGTGAGCGCCACCAGATCGCGCACCACCGGTACTTCGGCGAGCGGCACCAGGTCGACCCCGATCGTGTCGATACCGGCATCGGCTAGCGCCGCAACGATGGGCTGCGCGTGCGAGCGCGCTGCCACCAGTATCGCGATGCTCGCCTTTGCGTCGCGCTCCTTCAGGTCCGCGACTCTCGTGACGATCGCCTCGGTCTCCGCAACGCGCTGGACACCGCCGAAGAGGCGCAACTCAACGGGGCGAGCGTCTGCGGCTGCTTCGTCGGGCTTACCTGCGAGACTCGGCGTGAACGCCACCGCGCTCTCGCGCAGATCGTCGGCCTGCGGAAAAAGGCGGCCGAACGTCTCGTTGGTCCATTCGATGAGCGCCGGCGTCGAACGGAAATTGCGCAGCAGGCTGAGAGCGGTCAGCCGTACCGTACCGATGCCGAGATCGCGCGCGCGCAGAAAGCAGCCGACCTCCGCCTCGCGAAACTGATAGATGGATTGCATCGCATCGCCCACGACGAAGAGCGTCCGGCCATCACCGGGCTCCCAGGCCGCAGTCAGGGCCTGAAGGAGCTCGAGTTGCGCCACCGAGGTGTCCTGGAACTCGTCGACCAGGATGTGGCGCAGCGACAGACCCGTCCTCAGTGCCAGATCCGTCGGCAGGCCGGCCTCGGCGAGCGCCGCCCGCGCCGCGCCGGCGATGTAGGTATGGTCCACGCGGCCATCGAGCGCAAAGAGCGTCTGCAGGTGTGCCGCCGCTGCGCGCAGCACGCGCGACAACGCGGCAAGGGCCGCAGCGTCCTGTGCGCCGAGATCCGGGCTCGGCAGCGACGCAATTTCGAGCAGCGTCTCGCGCGCCGCCGGCATCGCGGCCAGGCGCTCGATGCAGGTGCGCAACGCTTCCTTGCCGGCGCCGCTCGCGAACCCCTCGCCGAGCCTGCGATCGATCGCTTTGCGCCAATCGCGGTCGTTGGTGAGAGCGAGTCGCGTCAGAGCCTTCCAGGAGGTCAGGCTGCGAGCCTCAGGCTCGAGCGAGCCCACACCCGGCACGCGCGCCGCTTCCAGACAGGCATCCACCCCCAGCGCGCGGCTCGCGACCCGCAATCGATCCTCCACCACCCGCGCGAGGCTCGCCGACACGCGCCGGCAGAGCACCTCCGGCTCATGACCCAACACGTGAGGCAGCCAATGAGCGCGCTGCGCAAGCATGTCCGCGAGCAGGCCCTCGACGAGGCCCCACCGGTTGTCGAGCCGCTCGAAGAGGAGCTCCAGATCCGCCGACAGGTCGGCGTCCTCCTCTGCCGCGAGCAGGGTCTCGCGCGCGGCGAGCTGATAGAGCTCGCGCGGACGGGCGCTGACCGATAGCCCGCTCCCTGCCCGGGCGGTGACGGGAAGCTGACTCGCCAGCCGGAAGTCGAAGGAGTCGATGGTCTGGATACGCAACCGCCCCGGGTCCTGCGCCAGGCGCCAGCCTCGCTCCCGTGAGCGCTCCAGGGCGGCCGCCGCAAGTTGCCGCAGGCGCTCGCCTTGCGCTCCATCATCGACGTTGCCACGTAAAGCCCGCAGAACACGCGCGCGCATTTCGGCCGCGGCGCGACGGGTGAAGGTGATCGCGAGGATCTCTTCCGGCTCATTCACCACGGCGAGCAAGCGCAACAGCCGCTGCGTGAGGACGGTGGTCTTACCCGAGCCCGCCGGCGCCTGCAGGATGACCGACAGTTTGGGGTCGATCGCCTGCTCGCGCGCCAGGTCATCGCCCAGGGCTGCGACAGGTGATTCGGGTTCTGACGTGCTACTCGTCATCGCCCCATCTCGGGCCGTCCTCGAGCGACTCGTCGTCGACGGCTATGAGGCTGTCACCGACTCTGCACACGGCCGCCACATGACAGAAGTCGCAGGCCCGCGGCTTCGGGTCGACCGCCGCCTGACCTGCGCCGAAAGCAGTGGCCAACCGCTCGACGATGGCGCGCCATTGCTCGACGCGCGCTGGCCACGGGTCCTGCGAGTCGCCCGCCACTCCTTTCACGCTCCACACTTTGGGAAGCAGCGCCTCGCTCGCCGCGATACCGTCGAATCGGACTTCCCGCGCCGTAACGTGAACGTTCGCCATGGCGACGACATCCTCGCCAACAGCCGCGAGATACACGAGCAGCTGCGGATGCGACGGCCGATCGCCATACCAATCGGGGCTCACTCGCCTGCCGGTCTTGTAGTCGAGGATCGCGATGGCGCCGCTCTCGAGTGCATCGAGGCGATCGATCCGCAGGCGAAGCTCCTGGCCCGCCAGGCGAAGCCGCGACTCATGCTCGGTTTGCAACACGCGAAAGGGAGCCCGCCCGCGCTCGATCTGCAGCAGCTTGTGGATCAGTCGCCCAATACGACGGCGTTCCCGCGCCAACGCCTGCGGCGGCAGCGCCTCCTCGCCGGCGGCATCGAGCTCGGCCGCTGCGCGCTCCACGCACGTGCCGATCAACTCATCGAGCTCCGGCGCGGAGAGCGCGGCCAGCGCGCGCGAGTCGCGTAGCCGGTTCCAGAGCTGCTGCAGGGCAGCGTGCAGCAGCCGCCCGCGCGCATCGGGCTCGATGCCAGGCTCCGGCATGCCGAGCTTGAGACTGCCGAGGCGCAGCTCCGCGTAGGCACGGAACGGACACTGGTTCTGCAGCTCGAGGCCGCGCACGCCCGATGGCAGCGGGAGCCGTGGGCTCCATTCGAGGCCGACATCGTCCCACCATTCCGTCAACAGTCCGCGGCGGTGAAGTCGTGCCGGCAGCCACACCGAGTTGCGTATCCGGGTCGTGCGCGGCGCGGCGGCGCGCCACTCCTCCAGCAACGGGCTCGGTAACAGCTCTATGTCTTGGGCGCGCGCCGGCGCACTGAGCACCAACTCGGCGCCAGCCGCGCGCCAGGCGGCAACGAGAGCCCGCGCTGCTTGCAGTCGGCCCGCGGCGGTAGCTGCCGGCCACCCGGCGGCGATCTGCGCTGCCAGCGGCAGAAACGGATCGGGCGCCACCGGCTGCGGAAAGTTATCCGCATTGAGACCGGCCACCCACACACCGTCGTACTGCACCACCGGATCCATGTATGTCGGAGAGATCGTTACCGCGGGATCGTCATCTGAAGGGCGGTATGGCGTCCGCGAGGCTATTTCCGTCAGCCACTGCACGGCGGTGTCGACCGTCAGCGTCCGCACTGCCGTCGAAAGCTGACCCAGTTCCTCCAGCAGCTCGTGGAAGCGTGCCAGCGTCTGTTGCTCAGCGCTGCCGCGGCTCCCGGCTCCGGGCCAGCCCAGTCGCCGCAGGGCCTCCTCGAACCGCTCCGACCACTCGCGCGGGTTGCCGGAGCTGGCGCGAACGGAAGCCAGCGCCTGCTCGAGGCACGCCCCGATCGCCCTCGCCGGCGCGGCGACGGCCGCCGGCGCGCGCCGCAGTGCCGCCAGCAGGGATGCGAGATCGAGACGCAGCGGACCCCGCTCGCGCAGCCAGAGATCGAGAGCGGCTCGCTCGGCCGGGCTCGGCGTGGACCACCGGGGGGCCCGCAGCCATTCGAGGAGACCCTCCAACCCTGTGGCTTGTCCTGCGAGCAGCGCCAGGCTGGCGAGGGCGTGCGCGACCATGGGTGAGGCTGCAAGCGGCTGACCGCCTTCGATTCCCAGGATGAGCTCGCTCTCCAGGCGCGGGTCGACGGCCTGACGAATCAGCGCTGCCAACCTCTCACGCCGGCCGGCGGACCCCGGCAGCAGGATGAGGAGGCGTGCATCCGCTCGCGCGGTCAGACGCTGTTGACACCACGCGGCGATCTGCTCCAGCTCCTCAGCTTCATCCGCTCCTGTCAGCACGCGCGGCGGTACCGAGATCGCAGGGTCAATTGCCGGTGCGTACGAGGTTTCAAAGCCCCGTTGCGCACGACCGTCGATGATCGACCGCAGGCGCGGCGAGGGTGCGAGGAAACCGGCGAAAGCAACCGGACGCTCGTCTCCCACGCATGGCAGTGTCGTCAGAGCTTCCGACACTGGCGCGGCGCCCAATGCGTGGCAGCGTTGCCTCACGGCCCGGTGCACCGCGGCCAACAGGCCCGTCTCCGTTCCGGCAGGCTCACGAATCGTTTGCGGGTCGATGCCAAGGTCCGCACCGAGGGAGCTCGCGTGCCGCAACGACTCCGCGAGCGAGGCGCGATTGACCAGGTCGAGATCGCCGGTGGCGTCAGCCGTGCATTGCCGCCAGAGGAGCCACTCCTCCGCCGCGGAGAGCACCCGCGGTACCCTGCCGTTGTTGACGGCATAGCGCTCTATCTCCCGCGCCAGCCAACCCTCTAGCGGCAGCAAGTCCGGGCTTGCCCATACCTTCCTGCCCTGCGCCAACTGCGCGGCGGCATAGGCCAGCCACAGCGCGTGCGCCCGCTGGCGCGATGGCACGACCACCGTGCCTCCGCGCCGGAGGATCTGATCAATATGAGTCGGAAGCTTCAGCAATACAAAGACTTATCGCAGTTTACTGCGATACTACTTGAAGCGTGAAGTCGCCTCGACGACGTTGTTGGCCTCTGCCCCGCCGTCCGCGGCCGCGCTCGCATAGGTGTGCAGCAACTCGTCGATGCGCGCAAACACTTCGCGCAGCGTTGCCGGATCCGGAAGGTTCGTCACCCGGAAATGGTTGCGGTAGGGGACGTTGAAACTGACACCCGGAGCCACGAGCACGTGCTTCTGCTCGAGTAAATCCAGCGCGAACTTCTGATCGTCGAAGCCCGGCAGCTCGCGGGTGTCGACACCGACGAACGCGTACATCGCGCCGCGGGGCGGCGTCAGCCGCAAAAAGCGGCTGCTGTCGATCGCGCTCAAGATGGTCCGCCGCGATTCATAGAGCCGGCCACCGGGGCTGACCAGGTCCTGCACACTCTGGTAGCCGCCGAGCGCCGTCTGCACCGCCCATTGCGCCAGCACGTTGCTGCAGAGGCGCAGCGAAGTCAGCAGCTCCAGCGCAGCCAGGTAATCGGCTGCCGCGTGGGTACGACCGGAGAACACCGCCCAGCCCACCCGATAGCCGCAGGCCCTGTAGACCTTGGAGAGGCCGGAGAGCGTTGCGCACAGCGTGTCGCGCACGAGCGTCGCCATCGGGACGAACTCGGCGGCGTCGTAGACCATCTGGTCGTAGATCTCATCGCTGAAGACGATGAGCCCGGAGCGCTCCGCCAGCCGTGCCAACGCCTCGAGCACCGGCCGCGGATAGACGGCGCCGGTTGGATTGTTGGGATTGATGATGACGATGGCACGCGTGCGCGGCGTCACCAGCCGCGCTACCTCCTCCGGATCGGGCACGAAGCCGTTTTCCGGGCGGCAGGCATAGTGCACCGGGCGCCCGCCGTTCAGCGTCACGGCGGCCGTCCAGAGCGGATAGTCCGGACTCGGCACCAGCACCTCATCGCCGCTGTTGAGCAGCGCGCGCAGCACCAGGTCGATGAGCTCGCTCACGCCGTTGCCGATGAAGACTTCCTCGGCCGTGACCCCGGTGACGCCCCGCGCCTGCTGCTGCATCACCACCGCCTCGCGGGCGGGGAAGATGCCCTTCTGATGGCAGTAGCCCTCGGCCTCGGCGAGATTCTCGATCATCGCCAGGCGCATGGTCTCCGGGGTACGAAAGCCGAACGCCTTCGGGTTGCCGATGTTGAGCGAGACGATCTCGTAGCCCTGCCGCTCGAGCTCGTGGGCGCGCCGCGCCAGACGGCCACGGATCTCATAACGGACGTGGCGCAGGCTGTCGCTCGGACGGATGCTGGAGTCGGACTTCATGGCGGTTCCTGGGTCGCTCGATCAAGCATACCATCGGCCACCTCCCGGAAGCGCAGACACGCCACCTGGCCGCCCCCGGGCGCCGTTTCCCACGCGGGAACCCGCACGGCGCACTCGGAAATTGCGTACGGACAACGCGACCGGAAGGAGCATCCGCTCGACGCCCCCTCCTCTCCTTGCGTCTCCTCTACTTGCTTCAGCCTTCTCAGTGCCTGCGCGAGCCTGCGTGGCTGCACGTTCGGGTCTACCACCGGGACGGCGTCCAGGAGCTCACGGGTGTAGGGATGCAGCGGCCGCGAGAAGATCTCACGCGAGTCGGCGAGCTCCATCATGCGTCCGCGATAGAGGACGAGGACCCGATCACAGAGCCGCCTCACGACCGCGAGATTGTGGCTGACGAGCAGGATCGACATGCCGTGCTCGCTCTTCAGGCTGGCGAGCAGGTCGAGGATCTGCGCCTGCACGGAGACATCGAGCGCGCTGACCGGTTCGTCACATACGAGGAGCCGCGGCCCGAGGATCATGGCACGCGCGATCCCGACGCGCTGACATTGGCCGCCGGAAAGCTCGTGCGGATAGCGGCTTGCCAGTTCAGCGCTCAGACCGACACGCAGCAGCATGTCCGCCACCCGGCACCGCCGCGCCGCGGCATCGAGCCCGGGCTCGTGAACGGCGAGCGGCTCGGCGACGATGGCACCGACTGTCATGCGCGGATCCAGACTGGCCAGCGGATCCTGGAAAACGACCTGCAGGTCGCGGCGCAATCGCTTGAGCTCCGGCGCCGGCAGCGTCCCCAGATTTCGACCCATCCAGGTCACGCGCCCGGCACCCGGGCGGATGAGCTGCAGCGCCGCGCGCACCAGCGTCGACTTGCCGGAGCCGGACTCCCCTACCACGCCCAACGCCTCACCGGGACGCAATTCCAGGCTGACATCGTACAGAGCGTGGGGGGTGCGGCCGCCGCCATTCCATGACGAGCGCTGAGGGTACTGCACCGCGAGCGACGAAATGGCGAGGCCGTCCTGCGAAACAGCGGGCAGTTGCTGCCCTGGATCAGAATGCGCGGCAGGGGCAAATGCAGATGCCGAATCCAACGTGAGTACCCGACTCAGCAGCGTTCGGGTGTACTCGTGTTGCGGCGTCTCGAGCACCGCCACCGCCGTATCCAACTCGACGATCTGCCCCGCTTGCATGACGGCGACCCGGTCCGCGAGTCCGGCGACCGCCCCGAAGTCGTGGGTGATCAACACCATCGCCAGGCCGCTCTGCTTCAACTCGAGCAGCAGCGCCAGGATCTGCGCCTGGATGGTGACATCGAGGGCCGTCGTCGGCTCGTCGGCGATCAGCAGCTGCGGCCCGCAGGCCAGCGCGATCGCGATCATCACCCGCTGCCGCAGGCCACCCGAGAGCTCATGTGGATATTGGCGCATCCGGCGCGCGGCGTCGGGCACGTGCACACGCTCGAGCAGCGCGAGCGCCTTCTGTCGCGCCTGATGCCAGCTCTCACCGCAATGCCTGACGATGGGTTCGGCGATCTGCTCACCGACGCGCAGGTGCGGCGTAAGCGAGGTCATCGGATCCTGGAAGACCAGGCCCACCCGCGCGCCACGGAGCCGATCGAGCGCTCTCTGGTCGCGGCCGATGAGCGCCTCGCTGCCCAGGGAGGCGCTACCCCGTATTCGGGCCGTCGCTGGCAGCAGCCCCAGGATCGCCAGAAAGAGCTGCGTCTTGCCGGCGCCGGACTCCCCGACGACGCCGAGGCACTCGCCGCGGCCGACGGTGAGCGATACCTCCCGCACGGCGGGGACTTCACCGTGCGGCATGTCAAAGATGACGCTGAGCTGCGCAACCCGCAGCACCGCGCCGGCGCCCTCCTCCTCAGTGCGCGGCGGGGTCGAGCGCATCTCGCAGGCCATCGCCGAGCAGGTTGAAACAAAGAAGCAGCGTGAAGAGAAGCCCCGCCGGCACGAGCAGCATCCATGGGGCGGTCAGCATCTGCCGCGCGCCCTGGTCGATGAGGCTTCCCAGGCTCGAGAGCGGCTCCTGTACGCCGAGGCCGAGAAAGCTGAGGAAGCTCTCGTAAGTGATCAGCTCCGGCACGGTGAGCGTGGCATACACCGCCACCGTGCCGGCGAGGTTGGGCACGATGTGCCGCCTCAGGATCGCCGGCGTGCCGAGACCGGTCGCGCGCGCCGCCTCGATGAACTCTCGCCGCTTGAGCGACAGTGTCTGCCCGCGCACGATGCGCGCCATGGTGAGCCAGCCGACAGCTCCGATGGCGACCAGCAGCATCGCGACTCTGCCACGTCCGAACACAGTGGCGAGGATGATGACGACGAAGAGGTACGGCAGCGCATACAACACGTCCACGGTGCGCATCATCCAGGAATCCGTGCGGCCGCCGACATAACCTGCAATGGTGCCCCATGCCACGCCAATGCCGACGCTCACGGCGGTTGCGAGGACACCGATGAGCAATGACAGGCGCAACCCATAGAGCGTGCGTACATAGAGGTCCCGGCCCAGCGGATCGGTGCCCAGCCAATGGGAGGCAGTGAGCCCCGGCGGCGCGGCGAGATGCTGCCAGTCGAGCGCGTCGTAGGTGTAGGGACTGACCCAGGGGCCGAAGATCGCGAGCAGCGCCAACGCGACGATCACCGCCGCGGCGGCGATCGCCACCCGGTTCAGCCGCAGCCGGCGCGCGGGTCGCGCCTGCGGCGGCTCCAAGCCGAGCGCCTGCGCCTCAGTCATGCCGCACCCGGGGATCCAGCCAGCCATACGCGAGGTCGGCCGCGAGGTTGAGCAACAGGGTGAGGGCGCCATAGAGAATGATCATCCCCATGACGAGCGTGTAGTCGCGATCGAGCGCGCCCTGCACCAGATAACGCCCCGTGCCGGGCAGCGCGAACACCGTCTCGACCACCAGCGAGCCGGTGAAGACATACGTCGCCGCCGGCCCGAGATAACTCACGACCGGCAACAGCGCGGGCCGTAGAGCGTGCCGCAATAGCACTCGTCGGGGTCCCAGGCCGCGCGCCCGCGCGGTACGCACGAAGCTCGCGCTCAGCGTCTCGAGGAGACTGCCGCGCATCATGCGGGCGATGACGGCGCAGACCGGCAGAGCAAGCGTAATGGCCGGCAGGATGAGATACGTGGGGTCACCCTGCTGCCAGCCGGCCACCGGCAGCCAGCGCAGTGCCAGCCCGAACAGGAGCGCGAGCAGCGGCCCGGTGACGAACGTCGGTAGTGCAATGGCGAGCGTCGCGAGGCCAGTGACGGCGTAATCGATCACCCCCCCGCGCCGAAGCGCCGCCCAGATGCCGAGCGGTACACCGCAGAGCATCGCGAGCGCGAGCGCGGCGAAACCGACGGTCACACTGACGGGCAGCCCTTGCGCTATGAGACCCGCGACGCTCTCGTCGCGCAGCTTGTACGAAAGGCCGAGATCCCCATGCGCGAGGCCCTCGAGATAATGCAGATACTGCACGCCGAGCGGGCGATCGAGCCCGTAAAGACGATCGAGATTGGCGCGCACCTGCGGCGTCAGCGCCTGTTCCTGCTCGAAGGGACCGCCGGGAGCGAGACGGATGACGAAGAAGGACAGCGTGACGAGAATGAGCAAAATCGGGACGGTTCCGGCTATGCGACGGAGCGCGTACCCAAGCATCGTGTGATCCTTACCCACGCGTCTTCCGACCCCGGCGAGTGGCCTGATAATACTGCTATAGTGCGCGAAATATCGTGAATCGGCTCGACGTATGAAACGGATACTGATCGGCATCAAGCGGGTGGTGGACTACAACGTGCGCATCCGTGTCAAGCCGGATGGCAGCGGCGTGGTCACCGACGGGGTCAAGATGAGCATCAACCCCTTCGATGAGATCGCGCTGGAAGAGGCACTGCGGCTCAAGGAGCGCGGCGCCGCCGAGGAGGTCGTCGTCGCCAGCATCGGTCCCGCGGACTGCCAGCAGCAGCTGCGGACCTGCCTGGCGATGGGTGCCGACCGCGCGCTGCACGTGCAGGCCGACGGTGTGGTCGAGCCGCTCGTGGCCGCCCGCACGCTGCTGAAGCTCATCGAGCGCGAGCAGCCTTTCCTCGTCATCCTGGGCAAGCAGGCGATCGATGACGACAACAGCCAGACCGGCCCGATGCTGGCGGCGTTGTGGCAGCGGCCGCAGGCGACCTTCGCCTCGAAGTTGGAGCTGGATGGCGCCAAGGCGCGCGTGACGCGCGAGGTCGATGCTGGTCTCGAAACCATCGAGGTCGATCTGCCGGCGGTGATCACTACCGATCTGCGCCTCAACGAGCCGCGCTACGTCAAGCTGCCGGACATCATGAAGGCGAAGAAGAAGCCGCTCGAGACGCTGACGCTCGCCGCCCTCGGTGTCGAGCAGCAGCAGCGGCTGAAGCAGACGCGGTTCGAGCCACCGCCGCAACGGCAGAAAGGCATCAAGGTCAAAGACGCCGCGGAGCTCGTCGCCGCGCTGAAGAGCAAGGGTCTCGTGTAATCATGAGCAATCGCATCCTGATCGTCGCCGAGCACGATGGCACACACCTCAACGCCAGTACCGCAAAGTGCGTCACCTGCGCCGCTTCCATTCCGCAGTCGGAGATCACCGTCGCGGTGTGCGCGGCTGACGCGGGCGCTGTTGCGTCTCAAGCCGCGGCGCTTCAAGGCGTCGCGCGTGTAGTCTCTCTCGAGCATCCCGCCAACGCGCACCTGCTGGCCGCCGTTCTGGCGCCACAGATTGCCGCGCTGGCTGGCTCATTCACCCACGTGTTGGGACCCTCGACCACATTCGGCAAGGATCTGATGCCGCGCGTCGCGGCTCTGCTCGACACGGCGCAGATCAGCGACATCATGGCGGTCGAGAGCGCAACGCGCTTCCGGCGGCCAATCTATGCGGGTAACGCCATCGTCACGGTGGACGTCGACTCCGGCGCCAAGGTGGTCGGCACCGTGCGCACGGCATCATTCCAGCCCGCGGCGAGCGGCGGCTCGGCGGCCATCGAGAAAGGCTCCGTCAGCGCGGAGATCCCCTCGCACACGCGCTTCGTGTCGGTCTCCGCCGCGCGCAGCGATCGGCCCGACCTGCAGACCGCCTCGCGGGTGGTCTCGGGTGGGCGCGCGCTCGGCAGCGCCGAAGCCTTCCAGAAAACGCTCTATGGGCTGGCCGACAAGCTGGGCGCGGCGGTCGGCGCCTCGCGCGCCGCGGTGGATGCCGGCTACGCCCCCAACGAGCTGCAGGTGGGCCAGACCGGCAAGATCATCGCCCCGGAGCTCTATGTCGCCATCGGGATCTCGGGCGCAATCCAGCACCTGACGGGCATCAAGGACGCCCGTACCATCGTCGCCATCAACAAGGATGGCGAAGCGCCGATCTTCGAGGTGGCCGACATCGGCCTGGTCGGCGACCTCTTCCAGATCATCCCCGAACTGGAACGCCTACTCGGTTGAATCGGCCGAGCAGCCGGATGACCCACAAACGCAAACGGTCGAGATAGATGTAGACGACCGGCGTGGTGTAGAGCGTCAGGATCTGGCTGATGAAGAGGCCGCCGACGATCGCGATACCGAGCGGGCGGCGCATCTCCGAGCCCTGCCCCGTCATGACGGCCAGGGGTAGGGCGCCCAGCATGGCGGCCAGAGTCGTCATCATGATGGGACGAAAGCGCAGCATGCAGGCGGCGTGGATCGCCTCCGCCGCGCTCTCCTCGTGCTCGCGCTGCGTCGCGAGCGCCACATCCACCATCATGATCGCGTTCTTC
Organism: Steroidobacteraceae bacterium; assembly: GCA_050738635.1. GTDB lineage: Bacteria > Pseudomonadota > Gammaproteobacteria > Steroidobacterales > Steroidobacteraceae > 13-2-20CM-66-19. Next base: position 21,591 of record JBOIAB010000326.1, on the reverse strand, counting down.
AGCACGATGCCGATCAGGAGGATCACCGCGATGAGAGCGATGAGCGTGAAGGGTTCACCGCACATGAGTAGCGCCAGCACCGCCCCGATACCGCTCGAGGGCAGCGTCGAGAGAATGGTGATCGGCTGGACGAGGCTCTCGTAGAGAATGCCGAGCACGATGTAGACGGCCAGGATCGCGGCGAGAACGAGCAGCGGCTCCTGCAGCGATGTCTGCTGGAAGACCTTGGCGGTGCCGGCGAACTCGCCCTGGATCGAGACCGGCACGTGCAGGCTTGCCATGGTTTGATGGATCGCGGTCACCGCCGTGCCGAGCGGCTCGCCCGGCGGCAGGTTGAAGGAGAACGTGGTCGCGACGAACGGCCCCTGGTGATTCACCGCGAGCGGCGTCAGCCCGGGGCCGTAATAGCTGAAGGCCGAGAGTGGCACCATGGTCTCAGGGGCGATGCTGAGCGCCGACCCGGTCGAGACACGGCCGGCGTTGTTGACGAGCTGATTGAGCTGATAGTTTTCGACGGCATTCGCCGCGGTAGAGCCCGCTGTAGACGCGGCCGCGGCAGCGGCAGTCGAGCCGGCCGCGGTCGAATTGAACGCCGCGGCGGCGGCCGAAGTCGCCTCGGTGCCGCTCAGGGCGCCTCCGGCAGTGCTGACGTAGATATCGTCGAGCGTCTGCGGGCTCTGCCAGAAGCTTGGTGCGACCTCCATCACGACGTGGTACTGATTCATGTCCTGATAGATCGTCGATACCTCGCGCTGACCGAAGGCGTCATAGAGGGTGTTGTCGACCTCCGTCATGTCGACACCAAGGCGCGCCACCGTCTGCCGATTGATGTGCAGCTTCACCTCGAGACCGCTCTCCTGCCGGTCGGAGCTGACATCGCGCAGCGCCGCGTTCTTCTTCAGCGCATCGGTGATCTTCGCCGCCCAGGTATCGAGCGTGCTCAGATTGTCCGACAGCAGGGTGTACTGGTACTGCCCGTTACCCTGACGACCGCCGAAGCGGATCACCTGCGCCGACTGCAGGAATACCCGCGCGCCGGGGACGCTGGCGAACTGCGGCCGCAGGCGTGCGATCACGGCATCGTCGCTCAGCTTGCGCTCCGAGAGCGGCTTGAGCTGCGAGAAGAGGAAACCCTCATTCGTCGGGCCACCGCCCGTGAAGGCCACGATGTGCGCGACCGCCGGATCATCTCGCACGATGGCCTCGATCGCATGCATCTTCTTCTGCATCGCCTGGAAGGAGATGCTCTGATCGGCATTCACGAACCCGACCAGATCGCCCAGGCTCTGCTGCGGGAAGAAGCCCTTGGGCGCGATGGCAAAGAGAACGAAGTTGAGCACGACCACGACCAGCAGCGCGCATACCACCAGCCGCCGGTGGCGGATAGCATCGTGAAGCGTGCGGCCGTAGAAATCGCGCAGCGCGCTGAAGCCGCGCTCGACGGCGTGCAGGATGCGGCCGAGGTGCTCCGGCGGCCGCAGGATTCGCCCACAAAGCATCGGCGTCGTCGTCAGGGAGACGACCAGCGAAAGCACCACGGTCGCGACCAGGGTCGCCGCGAACTCGCGTAACACGCGCCCCACGAGTCCGCCCATCAGCAGGATCGGCAGGAACACCGCGACCAGCGCGGCGCTCATCGCAAGCACGGTGAAGCCGACCTCCTGCGCGCCCTGTAGCGCCGCCTGCATGCGGGGCATGCCCGCCTCCGCATGGCGGGAGATGTTCTCGATGACGACGATGGCATCATCGACCACGAAGCCGGTGGCGACGGTCAGAGCCATGAGGGAGAGAATGTTCAGGCTGAAGCCGAGAAGGTAGATGATCGCCACGGTCCCGGCGAGTGACAGCGGCACCGCTGCTGCCGCGACCAGCGCCGCGCGCGGACTGCGCAGCGTCAGCAACACGACGGTTACGATCAGCAGGAAGGCAAACAGCAGCGTGATATCGACATCATGTACGGACGTGCGGATCGGCGTCGAAAAGTCATTGGTGACGGTCAGTTTGATCCCGGCGGGGATCGAAGCGCGAACCTGCGGCAGCGCCGCCTTGATGCGATCGACTGTATCGATGACGTTCGCGCCCGGCTGCTTGTGCAGAATCATCAGTACAGCGTTCTGGCCGTCCGCGAGGCCGAGCAGGCGCACGTCCTCGACGCCTTCGCTCAGCGTGGCCACGTCCCCAAGACGTACGGCAGCGCCGTTTCGGTACGCGACGATCAGCGAGCGGTACTGCGCCGGGGTCGTCGCCGTGTCGTTGACATAGATCTGGTAGCGCCGCTCGCGCCCATCGATCGCGCCCTTGGGTGCATTGGCGTTGGCGGCTGAGATCGCCGCGCGTATATCCTCGAGACCGATGCCGTACTTGAAGAGGGCGAGCGGATTCAGGTCGATGCGCACCGCCGGCAGTGAGCTGCCGGCGACCTCGACCTCGCCGACGCCTTCGATCTCCGCCAGCCGCTGCTGGATGATGGTGGACGCGGCGTCGTAGATCTGCCCCATCGGCAGGGTCTTGGAGGTGAGCGCCAGCAGCAGGATGGCCGCATCCGCCGGGTTGAAAGTCTGATAGCTCGGGTTGCTGCGCAGCGATGCCGGCATGTCCTGGCGCGCGGCCTGGATGGCCGCCTCGACATCGCTCGCCGCGCCCCGAATGCTACGATCGAGGTCGAATATGAGGATGACACGGGAGCTGCCGACGGAGCTCTCCGAGGTCATCTCCTCGACGCCGGCGATCGCGCTCAAGTGACGCTCGAGCGGTGTCGTCACACTGGTTGCGACGGTCTGTGGGCTGGCGCCCGGGAGCTCCGCCTGGACGACGATGGCCGGAGAGTCGACTTCCGGCAGGGAGGCGACGGGGAGGAAGAAGTAGGCGATGATTCCGGCGAGCAACAGCCCGCAGGAGAGCAGCGTCGTCGCGACCGGCCGGGAGACGAACGGTCGCGAGATATTCACTGCCGAGAGCCCCCGTCGGATGCGGCGCTCGACGTGAGCGCACCCTTATCGGCAGGGGCACGTCCCAAAAAGTTCCGCCTGGGGGCATTGCCTAGCGCTGGATCCGGGCTCCTGCCCGGCCCAGCGCGCCGCGAGCCAAAAGCGTGGTTTTCGCTCGCGGCTCCGCCACCTGCGGCGGCGGGGTACATCCCTGTACCTGCGGTCAGCCTATCGGTGCGGTCAGCCGAGCTGGCCCAGCACGTGCTCCGCGGCGGACACCTTGAACTGCCCCGGCTCCTCGACGTTGACGCTTGTCAGGACGCCATCGTCGACGAGCAGCGCGAACCGCTGGCCGCGCGTACCCATGCCGAACTTACGGGCGTCCAGCTCCAGGCCGAGCGACTTGGCGTACTCGCCATTGCCGTCAGCGAGCATCATCACCTTGTCGCCGGCGCTCGACGCCTTGCCCCACGCGTTCATGACGAACACGTCATTGACGGCCATGCAGGCGATGGTATCGACGCCCTTGGCGCGGATCTGATCCGCGAGCTGCACGAAGCCCGGCAGGTGCCTGGCATCGCAGGTCGGCGTGAAAGCCCCGGGTACGGAGAAGAGGACGACCTTCTTACCCTTGAAGAGGTCATCCGTCGAAACGTCCTTCGGCCCGTCTTTGGTCATCACCTTCAGCGTGCCCGAAGGCATGCGGTCGCCCGCCTTGATTCCCATGGTTCTCTCCTGCCTGGTTGATATCACGCCTGGCGGGCGCGCAGGCTCCACAGCGTCGCCAGCCGCTGCAGGGTGGGATCGCCCTTCACGGACTTGAACGACTGCAGCGCGGCGCTCTTGTTGCCCTGCTTGAGCTGCGCAATACCGAGCAGCAGATGCGCCGACGGGGCATCCTTCAAGCCGCCCTTGGCGATGCCTTGCGTCAGGGCCTGAACGGCCTTGTCGTACTGCTGATAACCGAAATAGGCGAGTCCGACGCCCACGTCCTGATCGCCGCTGTGTGCCAGCGCTGCCTGCCGGGCTTGCCTGTCCAACGTGTGCTGATCGCGTTTGGCCGCCTTCTGCGCATCGGCGAGGAGCCGCTGCGCCTTACCCTTGGTGCGTGAGTCCGGGAAGATGTTCGCCGTCATCCCCTTCTGGATCACCTGCTCCGCCTCACCGGGAGAGCCGGCCTCGATCGCCAGCTGCGCGAAGTCCGTGAAGTCCTCCGGCCGCTTCAGCACGTCGACATCATCCGCCAGACGGTACGTCTGAAGCAGATTGCGGTCACTCTTGACCGACTTGAACATCCCGTAGAGAAGCTGCTGCCAGTACTCCGGCTTGGGGTGATAGATCACCAGGTCCTGCAGCGCGCCGTTGGTGCACGGGTCTTCGCCGCCCGGATTCATCTTCAGGCAACCGCTGAGGAGCAGCTGCAGCGACTCGTTGGTCGGCGCCGTACCCTTGCTCTCGGCGGCGGCGATCTGCGACTTCTCGAAGCGCACCACGCCCTTCCAGTCGTTCTTCAGGTAGTACGCCTGTGCGACCAGGGTCGGCGTCTGCGCTTCGGCCCAGCCCTTGTCGATCGCCTGCTGCCCGAACTCGATGGCTTTGTCGTAGTTCTTCACCTGATAGTAGAGCTGCGACAGCGCCAGGGTATTGGTCCTGACCTGATCGGGGGTCAGGAATCCGCCCTGCATCTCCGCCTCGAGCGCCTTGGCGGCCTGCGCGTACTGCTTCGTGCGCACGTAGGCAAAGCCCCGCATCTCATCGATGAGGAACTGCTCGTAGGCAGTCTTCTTCGAGTGCGAATCAGCCTTGTCGAGCTGCTGCAATGCGCCGGCGTAATCGTTGCTCTTCAGACTCTTCTGCGCCGCCTGGAGGTCTACTCCAACGTCGCGGTCGGTGATGGTGTTCTTGGTGTCTTTAGACGCAGCCGCCGCCGGGGTGCTCCCGATGAGGCTCACGCCGCACACTACCGCGGCGCCGAGGGCGATCGCCGCAACCAGATTACCTTTGACCTTCATGACATCATCTCGCATAGGTGATTCACTGATCTCGAGCCGTTATTGAGCGAATTCCGCGGTGTTGACGAAGCCGATCTTGGTCATCCGGTTGCGCTGCGCGGAGGCGAGCACTTTGGCGACCACGTCGTACTTGGCCATGCCATCCGGATTGAGGTGGATCTCGGGCTGCGGGTCTTTCACCGAATCGGTGGCGAAGTAGCCATCGAGCTGCTGCATTGTCACCGGCGTGCCGTTCCAGACGACGGTGCCGTCGAAATCGACCTCCAGGTCGATCACTTCAGGTGGCGTCGGTGGCGGCTGCTGCTGCTGATTTTGCGGCAGATCGAGCTTCACCGCGTGCGTCATCACGGGCAGAGTGATGATGAGCGTCACGATCAACACCAGCAGGACGTCGATGAGTGGCGTCGTATTGATATCGCAGAGTGGGCCCGTGCTCGAGCCCCCGACTTGCATGGACATGCTTCAGGACTCCTCAGTGCGGGCTGAACGTGCTCAGATCGGGCTCGGTAATGAAGGCGACTTTGACCATACCGCCGCGCTGCAGGTCGTAAAGCACGTGGCCGATCGACTTGTAGCTCGCGTTCTGGTCGCCGCGGATATGCATCTCGGGTTGCGGGACCCGGACCGCCTGCTGCTCGATCATCGTCAGCAGCTGCGAGTCGTTCGAGATCTCTTTGTCGTTCCAGTAGACGTTGCCCGCCTGGTCCACCGCAATGGTGATGTCCTCAGGCTTGGTCTGCGTCGGAATGTTGTTGGCATTCGGCAGCTTGACCGGCACCGTCTTGGTGATCACGGGGATGGTAATGAGGAAGATGATGAGCAGCACCAGCATGACGTCCACCAGCGGCGTCGTATTGATGGTTGCCATCACAGCCTGTTCTTCATCCGCGCCTTGTACAGTCATCGACATATCGAAGAGCTCCTAGCCAAGCTCAGCCGCAGCGGCCGGCCCCGCGCTTACCGCGGGGCCGGCGTTACGACACTCTCGTGATTTCGACTCGTCTCTCACTTACGGACCGCAGCTGCGGGAGCCGCCGCCGGACGGGCACCAGCAGCTTCCGCGCCCACGGTCACACGCGCACCGCTGACGAGATAGGCATGCAGGTCGCCGGCGAAGGCGCGTAGCGCATCCTGCAGGACCTTGTTGCGGCCGAGCAGCCAGTTGTAGCCCCACACCGCGGGGACCGCGGCGAAGAGGCCGAGCGCCGTCATGATCAGCGCGCCGCCGACCGGGCCCGCGACCTTGTCGATGCTCGCCTGGCCGGCCAGGCCGATCGCGATGAGGGCGTTCATGACGCCCCACACCGTGCCGAAGAGGCCGACGAACGGAGCGGTGGAGCCGAGGGTGGCCAGGGCGCCCAGGCCCTTGCTCATGTTGCTGTTCACCTGATCGACCGAGCGCTGCAGCGACATGGTGACCCACTCGTGCATGTCGATGCGATCGGTCATGCGTCCTTCATGGTGCGAGACGGCTCGCAGGCCGTCCTCGGCGATCGCACGGAAGTTGTCGCCCTTCTTCAGCCGGTCGACACCGTCCTTGACGGACGGGGCGGACCAGAACTGCTTCTCAGCAGTACGGGCCGACTGTTTCAGTCGATGCTGATCCCACAGCTTGATCAGGATGGTGTACCAGGACACCAGCGACAGGATGAGCAGTAGAACGATGACAGCACGGGTGACGATGTCGCCCGTGTTCCACATACCGGACAAGCCGTATGGGTTGTTGACGGATGCAATTGCGTTGTTACCCATATATTCCTCGAGATCACGAAAGCGCCGCGGTGGTGGTTGCGGCTTCTGAGTGCGGAGACATAAGTGAGAGAGTCAGGGAGCGGTCAGAAAGAGTCAGTGAGCTGGAACTTGATCGGCAGCGATACGCACTCCGTCACCGGTACGCCACCGCGAGTCGCTGGCTTGAAATGGCCGGAGGTCGCCTGGGCATAGCGCAGCGCGGCGCCATCGAGACGGGAGCTGCCGGAGCTCCTCTCGAGCGCGGGGGTGCTCATGACCCGGCCGCCGGCGCCGATGCACAGCTTCACGAGCGCGGTGCCCTGCTCGCCGAGGCGGCGGGATGCGTCCGGATAATATGAATCAGTTGGTGGGAACCCATTCGCAATGGCCTGCAGCGGCGTGCCCGGTGCCGGTGGCGGAGCCGGCGCCGCGCGCACCACTCGCTTCACCACGGTGATGGCGTGAGTCTGCTCGGCCTGCGGGATGTTGATATTGACCACCGGCGGCGGTACCTGGACCTGCTGCTGCTGCAACTGCGGCGGCGGCGGCGGCGGCGGCTTCAGCTGCTGCTTCTGCTGCTGCACGACCGATGTCTGGATGGGGGGCGCAACGAGCTGAATGGCGCGAGTGGCCAGTCCCGTCGCCAGCACCCACGCAATGAATACGTGAATGGCAATAATGGCGAAGAGAACGATCGTGCGGCGTGTGAAGATCTGGGTGTCTTGTACGTAGGCGCTCATGAGTTGCTGGTGAGGCGTCGCTGTTGCAAGTCCGCAATTGCCGGATCGAAACGTAAGCGGTGCAAAGTAACCGTCTTTCTATCTACCCGCAAGCGGTCCAATCGGGACCCGATCTCGCCGACTTTGCGGTCCGCCGGCGCGTGCATACCTGGGATGTCCGCGTGCGCCCTTCCCCGGGCCAGCGCGCGCAAATGGCTCAATCCCCCTGAGTGATTCAATGTCGCGCCGCCTCGAGGGCACGGAGCCGTGGGCACGCGTCGCCCGCATCGGTGGATGCGAGGGCGAACTCTAACCGCTGCTCTGCGACGTGACAACTGCATGACGCTTCGACGCCCGATCGGCATAAAGCTAGCGTCCCCTCGCCCGGTTCGCCGCAGGCCCCATTCCGGTCACCGCACCGGTCGAGGCGCTGCCGACCAGGCGGGCGTACTTGGCCAGGACGCCGGTCGTGGTGAAGGGCTTGCGCGGCTTCCAGGCCGCGCGGCGCCGGCGCAGCTCCGCCGCGGACAGCCCCGCCCGGATCTGCCGGCTCACGGCATCGATCGTAATCTGGTCCCCGTTACGCAGCAGGCCGATGGGACCACCTACCGCCGCCTCGGGTGCAATATGTCCGACCACGAAACCATGGCTGCCTCCGGAAAAGCGGCCATCGGTGATCAAAGCGACCTTGTCCGCGAGACCGCGGCCGACGATCGCCCCCGTGGGACTGAGCATTTCGCGCATGCCTGGACCGCCGACCGGACCCTCGTTGCGGATGACGACGACATCACCGGCACGGACGCGCCCGGACAGAATGGCTGCGGTCGCCTGCTCCTCGCCGTCGAAGACCCGGGCGGTCCCGCTGAAGGTCTCGCCTTCCTTGCCCGAAATCTTGGCAACCGCTCCCTCGGGAGCCACGTTCCCGTACAGAACGACGAGGTGACTCTCCTTCCTGAGCGGCTGTGACAGCGGCCGCACAATGTCCTGTCCAGCAATATACGTACCTGTTTCGGCGAGGTTTTCCGCCAATGTCCGGCCCGTCACCGTCAGGCAGTCGCCGTCCAGCAGGCCGCCGTCGAGCAGCATTTTCATGAGCGGTTGGATGCCCCCGATGGCCACCAGCTCGGACATCAGGTAGCGGCCGCTCGGTTTGAGGTCCGCGAGCACCGGCACTCTCCTGCCTATTCGAGTGAAGTCATCGAGGTGAAGTTTCACCCCGGCATCATGCGCCATCGCCAGCAGAGGCAGCACGGCGTTGGTCGAGCCGCCGAGGGCGATGACCACGGTGATCGCGTTCCGGAACGCCCGCCGAGTCAGGATATCGCGCGGCCGGATGCCCTGGCGCACCAGCGCCACGACCGCCTCGCCCGCGCGGCGGCAATCGGCGCGCTTCTCGGCGCTCACCGCCTCCTGGGCAGAGCTGCCGGGTAGCGACAGGCCGAGCGCCTCGATGGCCGAGGCCATGGTGTTGGCGGTGTACATGCCGCCGCAGCTTCCCGGCCCGGGAATGGCCGTGCGCTCGACTTCCGCGAGCTGCTCGTCGCTGATCCTGCCGGCGGCGCGGGCGCCGACCGCCTCGAACACCGCGACGATGTCGCGCCGCGCGGTCCCCGGCCGGATGGTGCCGCCATAAACGAAGACCGACGGGCGGTTGAGGCGCGCCATGGCCATCGCGCAGCCGGGCATGTTCTTGTCGCAGCCGCCGATAGCGACGAAGCCGTCGAAGCCTTCCGCCCCGACCACCGTCTCGATCGAATCCGCGATCACTTCCCGCGAGACCAGCGAATAGCGCATGCCGGGGGAGCCCATCGCGATGCCGTCGGAGACGGTGATGGTATTGAAGAGGACGCCCTTGCCGCCCGCCGCATCAGCGCCGGCCACCGCCTCGCGCGCCAGCTCGCCGATGTGCATGTTGCAAGGTGTCAAATTGGCCCAGGTCGAGGCGATGCCGATCTGCGGCTTGGCGAAGTCCTCATCCTTGAAGCCGACCGCGCGCAGCATCGAGCGCGACGGCGTCTGCTTGATGCCATCGACTACCAGCCGCGAATGCGCGCGCGGATCAATCGAGCGGGATTTCGCCATCGCTCCTCAGCAGCCATCACCGGGTGTTGGCGTTTAGCTTAGCACTGGTAGCGGCGGCGTATCAGCTGGAAGAGCCCGCGCACGCACTGCGCCTCGGCGCCGACCGGCCGCCCGGGCCGCTCCTTGCCGTTCCACGCGTACAGGTCGAGATGCAACCAATTGCGCGTCTCGGTGACGAAGCGCTGCAGAAAGAGTGCGGCAATGATCGAGCCCGCGAACGGCGAGGCCGATACGTTGCCGAGATCCGCGACCTTGCTGGCCAGCTCTTCGTCGTATCCCTGCCACAAAGGGAGCGGCCAGACCGGATCGCTCTCCTCTTCCCCGCGGCGGCGCAGCTCATCGAGCAACTCGGCGTTCGGTGAGTAGGCGGCCGGGAGCTCCGGGCCGAGCGCGGTGCGCGCGGCGCCGGTCAGTGTTGCCAGGTCGATCAACAGGTCCGGCCGCTCGACGTCAGCTTCCGCGAGCGCATCGGCCAACACGAGGCGTCCCTCGGCGTCGGTATTGCCTATTTCCACCGTCAGTCCCTTGCGTGAGCGCAACACGTCGCCGGGGCGATACGCGGCACCGCCGACACTGTTCTCAACAGCGGGGATCAGCACTCGCAGCTGCACGGGAATGTCGAGCCGCATGATCATGTCAGCGAGCCCGAGCGCGCACGCCGCACCGCCCATGTCCTTCTTCATGAGGAGCATGCCGGCCGAGGGCTTGAGGTCGAGACCACCGGTGTCGAAACACACGCCTTTGCCGACCAGGGTCACGCGCGGCGCATCGCGCTCGCCCCAGCGCAAGTCAATCAGTCGCGGCTCACGTGCGCTCGCACCGCCGACGGCACGCAACATCGGGTAGCCCGCGAGCTCGCCGCCCGCGAGCACCTGACAGCGCGCGCCGTGGCCGCGCGCCAGATCCATGGCGGCTTCGGCCAGCTCTTCGGGCCCGAGGTCGTTGGCCGCAGTGTTGATGAGATCGCGCGCCAGCGATGTGGCGCGCGCCGCCGCATCCGCGTACTCGAGGTCGGCGCCGGCCGGCGGCACCAGCGCGGCTCGCGGCAGATCGGGCGCGTCGAGCCGATAGCGGCTCATGTGATAGGCGCCCATGAGCCAGCCGAGCAGGAAGCGAGTCGCGGCTGGTTGCCCCAGCGGTGTGGCGAGATGCCACGACTGCGCGGGCAGCCTGTCGGCGAGGCCGGCGGAGTGCCAATGAGTGAGGTCGTCCGCCGAGGCCAGCGCGCCCAGGCCGGCTACCGCGCCGCCGATACCCCCGTCCGCCGCAGGCAGACTGAGGACGCGGTGCTTGTCCGCCTGAAAACCATGCGCCCGCACCCAGGCGACCACCGGGGTGGGCTGGCCGGCGAGCCAGCTCTGCAGCTCCCCTTCCGTCACGACCCAGAGCGGCCGGCTTTCAGCCGGATCGGCGCGCAGCAACATCTCTTGCGTCACAAGGCGAGCATAGCGGAGCGGCCGTCGTGTTGACAAAGTTGCCGCGGATGTGCTCACATCCCCCCATCAATTCGCCCTTTTTGGCATCCAACCTTTTAATCCCGGGCACCCAGCCGTGGCATTCCAGGCAGAGATTCAAGTGACCTGCGCAGCGCTCGAAGCGCCGCGCGGCGCGCTGCGTCCTCTACTGGTACTGCCCAGCGGAAAGCTGCTCCTTGCGAGCAGCCGGTGCGGGGATCTCGCGCACGCCTGAGGACGACCCAGGCAGAGTGAGAAAAGAAAAAACCCCGCACCGGCCGAAAGCCGATGCGGGGTTTCTTTTTGATTTGGCCAAATTGGGAGAATGATGATGAGGCTCTTTTCGCAGAAAGACGTGGACAAGAAGGCGTTGCGCGGCGCGCGCATCGCCGTGCTCGGCTACGGCAGCCAGGGCCGCGCGCATGCCCTCAACCTGAAAGACAGCGGCTTCGATGTCGTCGTCGGCGTGCGTAAGGCGGGACCGAGCTGGAAGAAGGCGAAGAAGGACGGCCTGCAGGTCGCAGAGCCCGTTGCCGCCGCAGGCAGCGCCGATCTCGTGGCGCTGCTGGTGCCGGATCTGGCGCAGAAGTCCCTCTACGAAAGCATCGAGGCGGCGCTCAAGCGGGGCGCGACGCTGCTCTTCGCGCACGGATTCAACATCCACTTCAAGCAGATCAAGCCGCGCAAGGATCTGGACGTCGTGCTGATCGCCCCCAAGGGGCCAGGCGATCTCGTGCGCCGCCAATACCAACAGGGCCGTGGTGTGCCCTGCCTCATTGCGGTCGCGCAGGACAAGACACGCAAGGCGCACGCCAAGGCGCTCGCTTATGCGCATGGCATCGGCGGCACGCGCGGCGGTGTCCTTGAGACAACATTCGCCGAGGAAACCGAGACCGATCTCTTCGGCGAGCAGGCGGTGCTCTGCGGCGGCGCGACGGAGCTGGTCGTCAAAGGCTTCGAGACCCTGGTCGAGGCCGGCTATCAGCCCGAGGTGGCCTATTACGAGTGCCTGCACGAGCTGAAGCTCATCGTCGACCTGCTGCACGAAGGCGGCCTGCGCAAGATGCACGAGTTCATCAGCGAGACCGCCAAGTACGGCGACCTGACCCGCGGTCCGCGCATCGTCAACGATCGGGTGAAGAACGAGATGCGCAAGGTGCTGAAGGAGGTGCAGACGGGCAAGTTCGCCCGCCAGTGGATCGAAGAGAACGCTAGCGGGCGCAAGAGTTACCAAAAGTTGCTCGAAAGCGACATCGAGCACCAGATCGAGAAAGTCGGCGCGGCATTGCGCGCCCGCATGCCCTGGCTCAACGAGAAGCGCGCCTGAGAAGAGGCGTCACACCCTGGAGACTGCTCCCATGGCTCCGCAACCTGACCGTGTGCTGATTTTCGATACCACTCTGCGCGATGGGGAGCAGTCCCCAGGCTGCAGCATGACCCGCCCGGAGAAGCTGCGCGTGGCGCGCGCGCTGGCGGAGCTGGGAGTCGATGTCATCGAGGCGGGTTTCCCCGCCGCCTCCAAGGGGGACTGGGAGAGCGTGCAGGCGGTCGGGCGCGAGATCCAGGGGCCCATCATCTGCGGTCTCGCCCGCTGCAACCGCCAGGACATCGAGCTCGCCGTCCGTGCGCTGGCGGATGCGCCGCGCCGGCGCGTGCACGTATTCCTCGCCACCAGCGCCATCCACCGCCAGTACAAGCTCAACATGGCGCAGGAGGAGATCCTGCGCACGGCCATCGAAGGGGTGCGCCTCGCCAGGGAGCTCTGCGACGACGTGGAGTTCTCGCCCGAGGACGCCTCGCGCACGGAGCTCGAGTTCCTGGCCCAGGTGGTCGAGGCGGCCATCGAGGCCGGCGCGAGCACGGTGAACATTCCCGATACCGTCGGATATACGGTGCCGGATGAGTTCGCCGAGCTCTTCCGCTACCTGCGCAAGAACGTGCGCGGCATCGACGGCATTCGGCTCTCCGTCCACTGCCACGACGATCTCGGGATGGCGGTCGCCAACAGCCTGACCGCGGTGGTGGCGGGCGCGCGGCAGGTCGAGTGCACCATCAACGGCATCGGCGAGCGCGCGGGCAACTGCTCACTCGAGGAAGTGGTGATGGCGCTGAAGACGCGCGCGGCGTTCTTCAACGTCACCACTGGCGTCCAGACCAATCGGCTTTATCCCACCTCGCGCCTGGTCTCGAGCATCACCGGGATGGCGGTGCCCCGCAACAAGGCTGTGGTCGGCGAGAACGCCTTCGCGCACGAGGCCGGAATCCATCAGCACGGCGTCCTGCGCCATCATTCGACTTACGAGATCCTGCGTCCCGAGGATGTGGGCCTCTCCCGCAGTCACCTGGTGCTCGGCAAGCACAGCGGCCGCCACGCCTTTCGCGACCGCGTGCAGGCGCTCGGATTCGAGCTCGACGACGCCGAGCTCAATCGGGTATTCGAGGAGTTCAAGGCGCTCGCCGACAAGAAGAAGGAGCTCTTCGACGGCGACATCGAGGCACTGGTGCTGCGGGCGGAAGGCACCGCGGCAGGCCCCTGGAGCCTCACCAGCCTCGACACGATGGCGGCGAGTAACGCTCCTGCCACTGCGATGGTGCAGCTCAAGCATACGGACGGCCGGACGGTAGAGCGCAAGGCATCGGGCGACGGTCCTGTGGACGCGGCATTCAAGGCGATCGAGGCCGCGACCGGCATAGGCGTGATGCTGCGGAAATTCGAGATCCGGGCCGTCACGGAGGGCGAGGACGCACAGGGCGAAGCACTGGTGTACGTTGAGTACAACCAGCGCACGTACCGAGGCTCGAGCGTGAGCACCAACATCGTCGAATCGAGCACGCGGGCATTCCTCGAGGTCATCAACCGCATCGAGCTGGCGCAGGCCAGCAACCGCTCGCGCGAGGAGCGCAGCGGCGCAGCGCCCGCGACGGTATGAAAGAGACGCTGTTCGAGAAGGTGTGGCGCCGGCACGAGGTCGTGGCGGAAACGCCTGATACGCCCGCGATCCTCTACATCGACCTGCATCTGGTTCACGAAGTCACCTCGCCGCAGGCCTTCACGGTGCTGCGTGAGCACGGACTGAAGGTGCGGCGGCCGGAGCTGACTTTCGCCACGATGGACCACTCCACGCCCACCCGCACGGAGCAGGTCTTCGGTGGCGCGCCCATCGCCATCGAGGCCGCCGCGCGCCAGGTGCGCGAGCTCGAGGTCAACTGTGCCGCCTTCGGCGTTGAGCTGTTGGGGCTGCAGCACGCGCGGCGCGGCATCGTGCACATCATCGGGCCGGAGCTCGGCCTGACTCAGCCCGGCAAAACCGTGGTCTGCGGCGACAGCCATACGAGCACGCACGGGGCTCTCGGTGCGCTGGCATTCGGCATCGGCACCACAGAGGTGGGCCACGTATTCGCCACCCAGTGTCTGCTGCAGAGGAAGCCGCGGACGCTCGCCATCAATGTCAGCGGCAAGCTCGCGCCCGGCGTGACGGCGAAGGACCTGATTCTGGCGATCATCGGCAGGATCGGCGTCGCGGGCGGCACCGGGCACGTCATCGAGTATCGCGGCGAGACCATAACCGCCCTCGACATGGATGAGCGCATGACGGTCTGCAATATGTCCATCGAGGCCGGCGCGCGCGCCGGCATGATCGCGCCCGACGAGACCACCTACACCTATCTCGCCGGCCGCGCGCGTGCGCCACGAGGCAAGGACTGGGACGAGGCACTCGAGCAGTGGCGGCAGCTCCCGACCGATGCCGGTGCCCGCTTCGACAAGGAAGTGAGCATCGACGCATCGGCTCTCGAGCCGATGGTCACCTACGGCACCAACCCCGGCATGGTGATTCCCATCTCGGGCGCGATTCCGCGGCGCCCGGGCGATGCGGCGTTTGCGAAATCGCTGGCCTACATGGGGTTCGAGCCGGGATGTCTCATTGCCGAGCAGCCGGTCAACGTAGTGTTCATCGGCAGCTGCACCAATGGGCGCCTGTCCGACCTGCGCGCTGCGGCCTCACTACTGCACGGACGCAAGGTCGCTGCGGGGGTACAGATGCTGGTGGTGCCGGGCTCGCAGGAGGTCAAGCGCGAGGCGGAGGCGGAAGGCCTGCACAAGGTGTTTCTCGAAGCGGGCGCCGAGTGGCGCGAATCGGGATGCTCGATGTGCCTGGGGATGAACGGGGACCTGGTGTCGAAGGGACAGTACGCGGTCAGCACCAGCAATCGGAATTTCGAGGGGCGGCAGGGCATCGGCGCGCGTACGCTGCTGGCCAGCCCACTGACGGCCGCGGCCTCCGCTGTGCGCGGACGCCTCACCGATCCGCGCGAGTTGATGTAGGAGCCGGCAACCGTGGACCCGATCAAGACTCTGCGCTCACGCACCGTGGTGCTTGCGGCGAGCGATGTCGATACCGACCAGATCATTCCGGCGCGATTCCTCACCACGACGACCCGCGCGGGCTTGGGCGCGCACCTCTTCGCCGACTGGCGCTACGGCGGCGATGGCACGCCGCAAGCCGATTTCGTGCTGAACCGGCCCGAGGCCGCCGGCTGCGCGATCCTGGTGGCGGGCAACAACTTCGGCTGCGGATCGTCGCGCGAGCATGCGCCCTGGGCGCTCAGCGACTACGGCTTTCGCGCGGTGGTGAGCACGCAGATCGCGGACATCTTTCGCGCCAACGCCCTGAAGAACGGCCTGCTGCCGGTCATCGTCGATCAGGCCACCCACGGCTGGCTGCTGCAACATCCGGGCGCGGACCTCACCATCGATCTGGAGAGCAGCACGCTCACGCTGCCCGACGGGCAGACGGTTCGCTTTCCGCTGGAGCCGTTCGCGCGCTACTGCCTGCTGAATGGCGTCGATGAGTTGGGGTTCCTGCGCGGGCGGGAGGCGCAGATTCAGGCTTACGAGCGACGGCACGCATGAAAGCCAGGATCGCCGTGCTGCCGGGAGATGGGATCGGGCCGGAAGTGATGCTGCAGGGACTGCGCTGCCTGCGCGCCATCGCGGTTGCTCACGGCCACCAATTCGAGCTCATCGAGCTGCCGTTCGGCGGCGCCGCCATCGATCTTTGTGGCAACCCGCTGCCGGGAGACACATTGAAGGGTTGTCTCGAGGCGGATGCGGTTCTGCTCGGCGCCATTGGTGGCCCCAAGTGGTCGGCGCCGCAGGCGAAGGTCCGGCCGGAGCAGGGACTCCTCGGCCTGCGCAAGGCGCTGGGGGTGTATGCCAATCTGCGGCCGGTGAAGGTACATCCCGCCCTCCTCGGCGCTTCCACACTGAAGCCGGAGATCCTGGAGGGTGTGGATCTCATCTTCGTGCGCGAGCTCACCGGCGGAATCTACTTCGGCGAAAAGCGTCGCGAGGCCACGTCAGCTACGGATGTGTGCACCTATACGGTGGAGGAAGTCGAACGGATAGTGCGGGTGGCGGCACGCCTGGCCCGGCAGAGACGGCGCAAGCTGGTGTCGATCGACAAGTCGAATGTCCTCGAGACCTCGCGGCTGTGGCGCGAGGTGACCATGCGGGTGATGAAAGCGGAGTTTCAGGACGTGTCGCTGGAGCACATGCTGGTCGACTCCGCGGCGATGCACCTCATCAAGCGGCCGCGCGACTTCGATGTGCTGGTGACGGAGAACATGTTCGGCGACATCCTCACGGATGAGGCCTCGATGTTGGCCGGATCGCTCGGGCTGCTGCCGTCGGCCTCACTCGGTGACGGTACACGGGGGATATACGAGCCGATTCATGGCTCCGCGCCGGATATCGCCGGCCAGGGGATCGCCAATCCCTGCGGCATGATCCTGAGTGTCGCCCTGTTGCTGCGGCACTCGCTTAGGCTCGAGGCGGAGGCCTCGGAACTGGAGCGGGCCGTCGCGGACGCCATCGAGCAGGGAGTTGAAACTCCGGACGTTGCCCTGAGCCCCGATCGCGCGCGCTCCACCGGGCAGGTCGGGGATGCCGTGCTGCGGGGCATCCAATAACCGCCAGGCGCTCACTGCACCTGGACTTGCGATACGTTCCAGGACCTTAGCGTTGCTAGCAGGCGGCGGCGAAGGCCTCCACTCGGTCCGGAAGAGCGCCCGCGGCGCGCTCCAGGCCGGCGGCGAGGTCGGCCTGAAGGTCTTCGAACGCTTCGATGCCGATGGAGAGACGGATCAGGCCGTCTACCAGGCCTGCCTTCAGGCGCGCGGCCGGATCCATGGCGGCGTGGGTCATCGTCGCCGGATGGGCGATGAGGCTCTCGACCCCACCGAGGGACTCGGCCAGCGAGAAGCAGGTCAGCTGCGAGCAAAAGGCTCTGACGGCGTCGTGTCCACCCTCGAGCTCCAGCGTGATGATGGCGCCGTAGCCGCGCTGCTGGCGGCGCGCGAGCTCATGATCGGGATGATCCGCCAGGCCCGGATAATAGACGCGCCTGACGCCGGGTTGCCCCACCAGCCACTCTGCGAGTCCGACGGCATTGCGGCCGTGATGTTCGAGACGAGCATGCAGCGTGCGCAGGCCCCTGAGCGTGAGATAGCTGTCGAAGGGAGCGCCCGTGATGCCCAGACAGTTGGCCCACCAAACGAGCTGCTCGTGCTGCTCGTTGGTTCGTGCCACCACCGCGCCGCCCACCACGTCGCTGTGTCCGTTCAGGTACTTCGTCGTCGAGTGGACGACGAGGTCCGCACCCAGGGTCAGCGGCTGCTGCCAGGCGGGCGAAAGGAACGTGTTGTCGACGACTACGAGCGCGCCGGCCGCGTGTCCGAGCGCGGCAAAGTGCTCGATGTCGGTGATGCGCAGTAACGGATTGCTCGGCGTTTCGATCCAGAGAAGCGCTGTCGGCCGGGCGAGAGCAGCCTTGACGGCTGCGAGGTCGCCGAAGTCGACGAACTCCACCGCCCGCTCGCCCCGGCGACGCCAGGCGTCGAACAGCCGATACGTGCCGCCATAGCAGTCGTGGGGAGCCACGATGCGCGCCCCGGCCGGAATGAGATAGCCGACTAGCGTTACCGCGGCCATGCCGGTCGCGGTCACGACTGCGCCGACTCCCAGCTCGAGCTCGGCGATCGCCTCGCCGAGCAGGTCGCGCGTGGGGTTGCCGGAGCGCGTGTAGTCGTAACGGCGCTTCTCGCCAAATCCGCGGAACGCGAAGGTCGAAGTCAGGTGGATCGGCGGCACCACCGCTCCGGTGGCATCGTCACATTCGAGGCCCGCGCGCACCGTGTGTGTGACCTGGTGGGCGGCATGATGGCGTGTCAGTTTGCTCATAACTCAGTTGCTCTCCAACGCCGCGGCGAATACGCCGCGAAGCTGCTGTGATTCCTTCAGGAAGGCGTCGTGCCCGTAGATAGAGGAGATCTCGTGCAGGCGGCCGGCGCCGAGACGCGCCACCATGCCGCGCACGTCCGCGACCGGGACCAGCTGGTCCTCGCGCACGGCGACCGCGATCGTCGGGATGAAGATGCGGCTCGCATCGACCCGATGCAGGTCGATGGATTCAGACAGACAGACAAAGGACTCGGGCCGGTGCCGCGCCGCGTAATCGCGGCCGCGGGCGAGGAGATAACGCTCGATCGGAAAGACGAACCGATCGGACTCCGGCGCGGGCGGCCCGCTGAACCGCGCCGCGAGCTCCTCGCTGCTGCGGTAGGTCGACAGCGCGAGCGCTCGTGCCAGGCTGAGTCCGTCGGCGCCGCGGCCGCTTGCGAGCGTCAGCCGCACGATCTCCCGCTGCACGCTGCGCCAGGCGGTGGCGAGCGGGTGAGGCCGATCCGAGGCACAAAGGACGATCAAACGTCCTGCCCGCTCCGGATATCGCTCGCCGAAAGCGAGCGCCACCATGCCGCCGTAGGAGCCGCCCGCGATGGCGCGCAGAGCCACGATGCCGAGATGATTGAGGAGGCGCACCAGCAGCTCGGCCTGGTCATAGCTGGAGATGCTGGGAAACGGCTCCCCGGGCCGGGGGCCAGTGGTCTCGCCGCTGCCACCCAGGTAGTCGAAGCTGAGGATGCGGTAGCAGTGGGTATCGAGCGGCCGCGCCGGGCCGGCAAACTCCGACCACCAGCCGCTGCGCTCATGATCGCCGAGACAGACGTATCGGCTCGCCGAAATGCCGCCCAATGCGCAGACGACCGGTGCGTTGGCCGGGCCGACCAGGCGCCAGCCCAGACGCACGCCGGGCAGCTTTGTGCCGTGATAGAGAGTGAGCTCGCCCGGGATCTCCAGTACCCCCTCGCGTACCATCGGCTCGGCCGACGGCAGCACGGGCGCGCGCAGGCGCTTGCCGATGATGGGCGCGACCTCCTCATGGAGGCGACCCTCGGGGGCGATCAGAACCGGCTCGCTCATTGAAACTCCGCAGTCCTCTGGCTCGGTCTCACCGGAGCCCTCCTGCGGAGCGCCCACCAGGAACTGGCGGGTTCGTCGCGTCCATCCCGGTCGCGCCCAAGGTGACGGCGCGACAAGGCTACGCTAACTCGCTCATCTGCCGACCGGGCTGCGTGCGCCAAGGCGCGGCGCAGCTGCGATCGCAGGAGTTGGCACCTTTCCAGGATGGTTGGTCCTGTCGGTTGCCCCGGCGTCTAAGGGCCTAATCCCTCAGCCGGTCTCGATGAGTGCGGGCAGTTTAGGGTGCGGGTGCGCAACACGTCAAGGGAGAGGCTGGGGGGACGGGTCACGGCTCGCAGCGCTCGTGGCCACCGCGGCCGGCTGGCGCCCCGCCCGCTCTCGTGCTAATGTACTAGCACGCTATTACATTGGCACGCCATGAAAACCCACCGCAGTCTCACGCCCCGCCAGGAAGCCCTCGCCGAGCGCAACCTCTATGCCGCGATCGCGGGCCTGCACAGTCCCGAGGAGGTGCGCGCCTTCCTGCGCGATCTGTGCACGCCGGCGGAGCTGCAGGCGATGGCGGATCGCTGGGCCGTGGTGGATTATCTCGGCCGCGGCCTGCCCTACCGCGAGATTCACCGCCTCACCGGCGTCAGCGTCACGACGATCGGCCGCGTGGCGCGCTTCCTCGCGGCGGGTAATGGCGGCTACGCGCTAGCCGTTTCCAGACTGCAGAAGCCGCGTCCACAGCCGGAAGCCCCGCGCCATGGATGAGCTGCGTCTGAAGCTCGCCATCCAGAAGTCGGGGCGGCTCACCGACCCCTCCCTCGACCTGCTGGTGCGCTGCGGCCTCAAGATCTCGCGCGGCAAGGACCAGCTCATGGCCTATGGCGAGAACATGCCGCTCGATGTGCTCTTCGTGCGCGACGACGACATCCCCGATCTCGTCCAGGAGGATGTCTGCGACCTCGGGCTGGTGGGTCGCAACGTGTTGGAGGAGAAGCGGCTGGAGCTCGCCGCACGCGGTCATCCGGCGCGCTTCCAGCAGGTGCGTACGCTCGATTTCGGCCGCTGCCGTCTGTCGCTGGCCGTGCCCGAGGGCACCTCGTTCGAAGGGCCGCGCAGCCTGCGCGGCAAGCGCATCGCGACGACCTACCCTTACCTCCTCGAACAGTATCTGCGCCAGCGCGAGATCGCGGCGGAGATCGTCACCCTCTCCGGCGCCGTGGAGATCGCGCCGCGGTTGGGCAGGGCCGATCTCATCTGCGATCTGGTCTCCACCGGATCGACGCTGCACGCCAATCACCTGCGCGAAGTCGAGACCGTGCTGGAGAGCCACGCCGTGCTCATCCGCACGCCGCTCGAGCTGCCGTCGGACAAGGACGAGTGGGTGGAGCGGCTGCTCATGCGCATCGACGGTGTGCAGCAGGTGCGCGAGAGCAAATACATCATGCTGCATGCGCCGCGCGCCGCGCTCGCGGAGATCCGCAAGCTGCTGCCGGGCAGCGAGTCGCCGACCATCATTCCGCTCGAGGGCTGCCCCGACCGGGTGGCGATCCATGCGGTCTGCCGCGAGAACGTATTCTGGGAGACGCTGGAGAGCCTGAAGAAGGCCGGCGCCAGCGCGCTCCTCGTGCTTCCGGTCGAAAAGATGCTGGCCTGAGTCATGCGCATTCTCGACTGGGAAACGCTCTCCGGCGGCGAGCGCCGCGCGGCGCTCGCCCGCCCCGTGCAGGCGGCGCGGGACGACGTTAGCGCGGTCGTCCGCGAAGTGATTGCCAACGTGCGGGCGGGCGGGGATGAGGCGCTCCGCGCATACACCCGGCGCTTCGACGGCACGGAGCTGCAAAGCCTCGCGGCGAGCGCCGAGGAATTCGCGCAGGCCGAGCGAGCGCTGTCCAATGAGCAGCGATCGGCGTTGGAGCGCGCGATAGACAACGTCGAGCGGTTTCATCGCGCGCCGCGGTCCGACGGCCTGACGATGGAGACGATGCCCGGCGTTCGCTGCGAGCGCGTCACGCGGCCGATCTCGGCCGTCGGCCTCTACGTTCCCGCGGGCTCCGCCCCGCTGCCCTCCGCCGTGGTCATGCTGGCCGTGCCGGCGCGCATCGCCGCCTGCCCGCAGCGCGTGCTCTGCACCCCGCCGGGCCGTGACGGCCGTGCCCATCCGGCAGTGCTGGTCGCGGCCAGGCTCTGCGGCATCGAGGCCGTGTTCAAAGTGGGCGGGGCGCAGGCCGTCGCCGCCATGGCGTACGGCACCGAGACGCTCCCCAAAGTCGACAAGATCTTCGGACCGGGCAACGCCTGGGTGACGGCCGCCAAACAAACGGTGGCGGCGGATCCGGCCGGCGCCGCCTGCGACAT
>JBOIAB010000325.1:0-15805 GCA_050738635.1 Steroidobacteraceae bacterium | reverse complement strand
GAGCTTCCTCCCTCGGACTACACCGCCGGAGGAAGCCTATCAAAGCCGCAGAGTTGTGTCCAGCCCCGCGTTATCAGAGTCATCGGTGGAGTGGAAAACCGATCAGAGATCTGTGTAATAGATAGCAGGCCCACCTGCAACTGCTGCAGGCGCAGATCGAGCCTCACTTCCTCTTCAACACGCTATCGGTGGTACGCGCGCTGGCGAAGAGCGACCGCGCGGCCACGGTGGCGATGCTGGACCACCTCATCCGCTACTTCGGCGCGGCCCTGCCGCGGTTGCGCGGCAGTGAGGTGTCGCTTGCACAGGAGATTGAGCTCGTAGAGGCTTACCTCGCAATCTATCGCGCACGCATGGGCGCACGGCTCCAATTCGAAATTCGCGTGCCCGAGGATCTCGGTCGGCTGACGATCCCCTCCATGGTATTGCTGACTCTTGTGGAAAACGCTTTGAAGCACGGCGTGAGCCCTGCCGTGCAGGGTGGACTCATCCAGGTCAGCGCAGTGCGCGAGAGGGACTCGCTCGTGCTCCGGGTCGCCGACTCCGGCCGTGGCCTCACGGTGCACCAGGGTCACGGCACCGGTCTCGCGAACATCCGCCAGCGACTACTGATGACCTACGGACCAGCGGCGACCCTCTCCCTTCGAGCCACCGCGCCAAGCGGCGTCGTGGCCAGTGTTTCTGTGCCGATCTCCTGAGGTCTGTCGCGTGGACATGACTGCATTGTCCGACTCTCCCCTCCGTCGGCCTGGAATAGCCGGGTTCGCCGCCGCGGTGTCGCGCGCTGCCACTTGGCGGGTGGTGCTCGCCACCCAGATTCTGGGGAGTCTCTTCGCGCTGGCGAACTGGCTGGAGCACGGAAGCGAGGCAACACCCCCCCTTCTGATCTACCTGCTGTGCCGGTACGCACTCGCGGCGATACTGATCATGCTGGCCGCTCTCACGGGAGACGAGGCCGTGCGCCGTCGCTCCAGCATCGTGCGTTCCTTCCTCGTGGTGACACTGTGCGCTTCCGCCCTAAACGCTCTGGCTCAGCGGCTGCTCGACGCCGGGTTCGACGTCGCCGCGGGCCGCGGAGCAGCGGCGATCGCATACAACTTTTTCGACGTGGGCATCAACTGGAGCATGATCGTGTTGGTCTATCTCAACCGCCGAAGCACCGGACGTCTGCTGGCGCGACTGCGCGCGGACGAGCTGGCACGTGCCGAGTCGGAACAGCGGGTGATCGCCTCGAGTCTTGCCGGGGCCGAGGCCCGGATGGACTCTGCTTCGGTGCTACGGCAGCTGTCCCTGATCCGCGACCTCTACGCCAACGGACATGACGGCGCCGAGGACCGGTTGGAGGACCTGATCGGGATCCTGCGGTACAACGTCGCGCGCAGCGTCATGGCAGAGGGTGCCGCGACCGGGTCGCGCTCGGTGTATTCATGAGCGTCCCCACCGTGGTCATTGCGGAGGACGAGCCGTTGGTCCGCCGCGAGCTCCGCGAGATGCTCGCGCACCTCTGGCCCGATCTCACGGTCCTCGCCGAGGCCGCTGACGGCTTCGAGGCCCTGACCGCCCTGGAGCGCTTCCACCCGGACATCCTTTTTCTGGACATCCACATGCCGGGGCTCAACGGCCTCGAAGTAGCCGGGCGACTTCACGCTGGAGCCCATGTGGTGTTCGTCACCGCCTTCGACCGGTACGCCGTCGCTGCCTTCGAGCAGGGAGCAGTCGATTACGTGCTAAAGCCGATCTCGCCGACTCGCCTGCGCCTGACCGTCGAGCGGCTGCGCACGAAGCTGTGCGAGCCGCCAGCAGACCTGAGCGAGATCGCTCTGCTGCTAAAGGACATCGCCTCCGCGGGATCGAGGTATCTCAAATGGCTGACGGTACCTGATCATAGCGAGCTCAAGGTACTCGCAGTCTCGCAGTGACGGAGGTCTCCTATCTGCGCGCGGACACCAAATACACGACCGTGGTTACGCCACACGGCGCGTATCTCATCACGTCGTCACTACGCCAGATGAAGGAAAAGCTGGACCCAGGGGTGTTCTGGCAGATCCATCGCAGCGTCGTCGTCAACGTCGGCGCCATCGAGCGCATCTATCGAACTTTCCGCGGAAAGCTCGAAGTCAAGTTGAAGGGTCGCGACGAGCTGCTACCGGTCAGCGCCGCGCATGCGCACCTGTTCCGGGAATTGCGCCAATAGACCTGTGCAGTCCACCGCCGGACCTAATCCACAATTACCGGGGGCTTCAGCTAACCGCGCTTTGAGCGCTTCGGCCGCTTGGGACGTGGCGGCGCCGAGTCGACGCGGATGATGTGAATGTCGACTCCGCGCACCTGCGTCGCCTGCAGCGTCGCGAGAATCTCGGGAGGCATGCCCCCGGGGAGCTCGACAAAGCTGTGATCGTCGCGGATGTCGATGTGACCTATGTTGCGGCCATCCAGGCCTGCCTCGTTCGCGATCGCGCCAACGATATCGCCGGGACGGACGCCATGCACATGACCGACATCGATGCGAAACATTTCGCGCCCCTGATGGCCGTGACCTCGGCGAGCCGCCCCTCCCTGCCAGGCTGCCCGGCCGCCCTTTGGCGGCCCCTTCTCTGCCCGTGATTCCCGCGCCGGATCCTCAGGTGAGCGGCCGGCCTTGGGAGCCAGTAGAAACTGCGCCGGGCCCTGCAGCAGGCTGGCCAGCGCTGCGGCCACCTCGATAGCCGGGATATTCCTCTCCCGCTCCAGCTCTTCGATCAGCGGTTGAAAGACCGCACCGGCACCGCTTTGCACCGCATCCGCGATGCGCTCCTTGAGCTTGAGAATGCGTTGCTCATTGACATCTTCAACGCTCGGCAGCCGCATCGGCTCGATGGGCTGTTTCGTGACGCGCTCGATGATGCGCAGCATGTTTCGCTCGCGCGGAGCGACGAAGAGGATGGCCTCGCCGGTGCGGCCGGCGCGGCCGGTACGCCCGATCCGATGAACGTAGGTCTCCGAGTCGTATGGAATGTCGTAGTTGACCACATGAGAGATGCGCTCGACATCGAGACCCCGGGCAGCGACGTCGGTGGCCACGACAATATCGATCCGTCCCGCCTTGAGGTGGGCGATGGTGCGCTCCCTCTGTGGCTGTGGGATGTCGCCGTTCAGCGCAACGGCATTGAATCCCCGCGCTTCGAGCCGCTCGGCAAGCTCTGTGGTCTCGAGCTTCGTACGCACGAACACCAGCATCGCTTCGAAGCGCTCCACCTCGAGAACCCGAGTGAGGGCGTCGAGCTTGTGCAATCCACTGACGAGCCAATAGCGCTGTCGAATCTTGGGTGTCGTGCCCGCGTGATTCTGTATGGTGACCTGCGCCGGCTCGCGCATATGCTCGCGCGCGATACGGCGGATCGGCGGCGGCATGGTGGCCGAGAATAATGCGATCTGCCGCCGCGGAGGGGCCTGCTGCAGTATCCACTCGATGTCATCGACGAACCCCATCTGCAGCATCTCATCGCCCTCATCGAGCACTATGAAGCGCAGTGTTTCGAGGCTCAGCGCGCCGCGCTTGATGTGATCCATCACCCGTCCGGGTGTGCCGACGATGACGTGTGCGCCGCGCTTCAGTCCCTTGAGCTGGGGTACGTAGCTCTGACCGCCGTAGATCGGCAAAACATGGAAGCCCCGCAGGTGGGCCGCGTAGCGTTGAAAGGCTTCGGCGACCTGGATTGCCAGCTCGCGCGTCGGCACGAGCACCAGCGCCTGTGGAGAAGTCTGCGCGAGATCGGTCCGCGCAAGTATCGGCAGCGCGAAGGCGGCGGTCTTGCCCGTGCCCGTCTGTGCTTGCCCGAGCAGGTCCGCTCCGGAAAGCAACAGCGGAATCGTCCGCGCCTGAATGGGAGAGGGCCTCTCGTAGCCGACAGCCTGCAACGCCTCGAGAATGGGCGTGCCCAACCCCAGCTCGCGGAAGCCTGGCGAAGCGGGTTCATCGATCATGTCGGTCATGCGGGCTCCGCTTCCCGTCCGGCCTGCCGACGAACCGCCTCTTCCCGCGCATCGTCGATCACGCGCATGACGCCGGCGGAATCTACCGCAGTGTCGTCACGGCGGCAGACGCCGGTCAGCTTGCTGTCCGGGTGCAGCCCACCCTGTGCGTAGAGCGCCCACATTTCCCGCGCAAACTCGGTTTCAAGCAATTCTGGCGCGAATCTGCCGAGAGTAGATCTGATGTTGTTCGTGTCGCGCTCGAGCATCGCAAAGGCAGCGTTGTTGCCAGCGGCGTTGACCGCCTGCGGCAGATCGATGATGACGGGCCCTTCCGACCCCAATAGGACGTTGAATTCCGACAGATCGCCGTGAATGAGCCCAAGGCTCAGCATGCGGACGATTTGTCTTATCAGAAAGACGTGATACTCGTGAGCGATTTCAGGTGAAAGCACGACTTCGCCGAGGCGCGGCGCCGGATCACCCGCGGCATCTGTAACGAGCTCCATGAGCAGAACGTCGTTGAAGTATCCGAAGGGCTGCGGCACGCGGACACCCGCGGCGACGAGCCGGTAGAGTGCATCGACTTCCGTGTTCTTCCATTCGTGCTCTTGCTGCCGGCGGCCGAACCGCGTGCCCTTGCCCATCGCACGGGCTTCCCGGCTACCACGGGACTTGCGCCCCTCTTCGTACCGCTCGCGCCTCTGAAAGCTGCGTTGCCGCATATCTCGATAGACTTTCGCGCAGCGCAACTGCGTTCCCGAGCGCACGATGTAGACGGTCGCCTCCTTGCCGCTCTTCAAGGGACGAATGACTTCATCGATGACGCCGTCATCGAAAAGGGGCTGCAGGCCTTTGGCAATCTTCATGGGTATCCGAGGGCGCAGCCTTGCGACGCGCGTGGCTTATCTTCGAATGAGTGGGGTGAAAGCGCGCAAGAGGCGCGCCGGGAGGGCTGATGCACACTATAACACAGCGGAGGCCTCAAGGGTCAGCCTAATGTGATGGCAGGAGTTGTGGGCCGCTGCGGCCGAACGTGCCCGTGCCGGCCCTGGCTCGCACGCCTTTTGGTAGCCGCACCGAGGAGTGCAATCTGGGTAGGCTCATCCTGCAAATTGGGTAGCAACCTCCGATGTGCGCGCCGCCGCACCGCGCCAGCATGTCTCGCCCTGGAACAACCGGCGCAGCGGAGACCCACAGTGCCACGCTATATCGTCGAGCGTCACTTTCCCGAAGGCCTCGAGATTCCTCTGAACGAGATCGGGGCGGAGCTGTGCCGGCAGGTCGTTGCCAACAACGCCGAGGAAGGCGTTACTTGGCTGCATTCGTATGTCACCCCTGACCGCAAGCGCACGTTCTGCGCCTATGAAGGACCGACACCCGAGGCTATCCGACGTGCGGCGGCGCACAACAAGCTTCCAATCACGCAGATCACGGAAGTGCGCGTTCTCGAACCTTACTTCTGCGTCTAGGTGACGCACCGTCAGAACATAGTCCGACGGAAACCGCTACGCAACTCTAATCCCTCGGAGACAACATGAAATTATTGATCAGACTGGCCTTGGCATGTTTGCTCATCGGTGTAGCCCTTGCCGACCAGCCGGTGGCGCATCCACATGCCTCGTCCCCAACAGCGGGCACGTCGATGCATCGCTACCTCGTCGAACGCACGTTTCCCGCGGGCGCTCTTGCCGGACTGGACGCTGCCACGAAGTCCAAGGTGAACGCGCGCAATGCATCGGTCGGAGTGCGTTGGGTGAAGTCATATGCCACGGCCGATAAGACCAAAACCTTCTGCATCTATGAGGGTCCGAGCGAGCAGGCGGTACGCAAGGCGGCCGCGCTCAACCATCTTCCCGTGGATCGCGTGATCGAGATTCCGGTCACTCTACTGCCGAAATAACGAATTTGAGCCTTTTCGTCGCCCGACACCCACTGCCGGAGTGAAACCAGCATGAATATCTCAAGCAAGAAACTGATCCGCTCACTTGGCGCCGCACTCATTCTCCTGCAGCTGCCCCTCATGGCCGCTGCGGGGGACGCCGAAACACCCCTTATCAACACAGTACGCAACGCCACCGAGCAATACTTGGAGATCAGCACTGCGCTGGCCGGTGGCTTCGTAGCGGCAACGCCGTGCGTCAGCGGCCCGGATGCCGGAGCGATGGGCGTGCATTTCATTCGTCTGGATCGCGTCACCAAGCTCGTGCTCGACGCAAAGCAACCGCAAGCGCTCATTTACGAGCCGATGGCAGATGGCGCCATGCGTCTGGTGGGTGTTGAGTTCATCGTCCTTGATGCCAACTGGTCGGCCGCGCACCCGGGCACTGTGCCGGCGCTGGAAGGGAACCTCCTGAACTACGTCGGCGCCCCGAATCGCTACGGACTGCCGGCGTTCTGGGAAATCCATGTATGGGCCTGGGAGCACAACCCGAAGGGAAGCTACGCCGATTGGAATACCCATGTCACCTGCGCCAATCAGCGGCTACCTCTCAACTGAGCCGCCCACCGGTGCTACTGCCGCGGCGATTGCGGATGACGCGTTCGCCGCGGCGGTCTCAGTCGGGACTTTTCTTGCTCTGTCCGTGCACGAGCGCCACGGCCTCAGCTCGCGATGACACGCCCAGCTTCGCCAGGACGGCCGAGACATGATGTTCGACCGTCTTTGGTGAGATGAACAGACGCCTGGCGATCAGGGAGCTGCGCAGGCCCTTTGCGAGTAGTCCGAGAATCTCGGCTTCGCGCCGCGTGAGTCCAAGAGGGTGTCCCCGAGTCGAAGCCCGCGAGCCGCGCGGAATGCGCAGCACGCCCCGCACGCGCATCTGTCGGCGCAGTAACTGGGCCGCGGGGGCCGCGCCAAGCTGCTCGAGAATCGTCAGTGCGTGGCGCTGATCGGCTTCGGTGCCGTGCTGTGCGAGCAGGCATGCGTGTTCGTAGGGGCAATCCAGTGCGTGCCAGGCGGCTGCCGCGCCGCGCCAATCACCGGACATCTCTGTCGCATAAGGCTCGGCGCTATCCGTTGGCGGCTCTTGGAGGCCGCCCACCCGCCACAGCCAGGCCGCGAGTTCGCCGTTCATCCGC
Source organism: Steroidobacteraceae bacterium (assembly GCA_050738635.1). Taxonomy (GTDB): domain Bacteria; phylum Pseudomonadota; class Gammaproteobacteria; order Steroidobacterales; family Steroidobacteraceae; genus 13-2-20CM-66-19. The sequence continues at coordinate 8,773 of JBOIAB010000325.1, read as the reverse complement.
GGATCGCGTTGTCGTCGCGTGAGCTCGTACACCGGCCGGACCTCACGGATGACCCCGTCGTGATCGTCTGCGAGCCAGGCGGCTTCAGCGCACACGACAGCCAGCATGCCCGCGCGCTGCGGTACCGGCGTCGGACCCGCCAGCGCCCGCGCCTCCTCCACTGGACCGCTGGCGTCGGGGTCGCCGCGACGAACCCGGATGTGCGCCAGGGTCCGAAGCGCGGGAATGCGCGTGATGGCCGAAGTGCGCGGGCTTCGCAACACCGCTTCTACGTCCTCACTCGCCGCATTCCAGTCTCCCCTCTCGAATCTCATACGTGCGCGGTAAGCGAGCATGTATGTCCGCACCCAGTCGAGATCGTGCTCTTCGCAAAAGGCGAGCCCCGCCTGCATATAACCAGACGCCTGCTCGTATTGCCGGCGGGAGATCGCCATCGCGGCCATGTCGTTGTAAGCACGGGCCACATGCTCCTGCAATCCTGCGGCCAGCGCGAGCTGCAGCGCGCGGTGGAGATCCAGCCATCCGGCTGTGTCACCGATGATAAGTCGGATGGTACCGAGTGTTTTCGATGCCTCGCAGAGGATCTCGGTGTTGGTCAAGCCCTCTGCGAGCTCTATGGCCCGCTGCGCAGATGCGATAGCGACGTCCGCCTCGTGTGCCTCCATCGCGAGGTCCGCTCGATTGCAGTAGGCCCTCGCCAATTCGGGACTCGGCGGCAGCGATGCAAGGACCGCGATCGCCCTGCCACAGTAGTCGTCGGCCTGAGCATTGTGGCCCATGAACCAGAACAGTCGTGAGAGCGCCTGCAGCGCATCACCCTCCTTCAGCGTTAAGCCCTGAGCGCGCCAGATCTCGAGCGCCGAGTGCCGTGCCTGGAACGCGCCCTCGTTATCGCCCGTCAGATAACATTCATATGACAACTCATCCAGTAGGAGTGCGCGTTCAGTCGCCTCGAGGCCATCGGCGTAACGCAGTGCCGCCCGATAGTGCGCGGCGGCTTCACGGTGAGAACCGACTGAAGCCGCCTGCGCGGCAGCCAGGCGGGCGTAGTGCAGTACCTGCAGTCCGCTGCGCGCGCCATCGGCATGGTGAGCCAACCGCGCCGCTGAGACGTCGGACCGTGCACTAAGTATCTCGAGCACTTTCGCGTGCAGCTGCTGGCGGCGCTGATCAGGGATGGTGTCTTCGAGGGCTCGACGGGCCAGCTCGTGCCGAAAGCCGAGAGATGAATCAGCGTATCGCAGCATGCCCGCACCCAGGCAGCCCTGGATTGCGTCTTCGGCCGGATGGGCTATGGGCTCGAGGAGCCATGGCTCGGTCTTTCCAGGGACGACGCATACGAGCTCTGCAATTTTTCGTGCTGCCGGCAAGAGCCTGGCCGCGCGCGCCAGCACGGCGTCACGTACCGTAGCCGGCACCGAGTCGCTCGCGCTGGCAAGCACCTCAGTCACGAAGAAGGGATTGCCCCCCGTGGCAACGTGCAGGCCTGTGGCAGCCCTTCCGGCGCGCTTGGCCAGATCCGTGACTCCGGTCTCGGAAAGCGGGGCGAGTGATATCCGGTGCGTGCTGGCGTGCGGCAGGTCGCCGATTACCAGCCGCAGCGGATGTTGCGGACCGAGCTCATCGTCCCGATAGGTGACAGCGAGCATGGAATGCGTGCGAGGAATGCGCCGTCCCAGATACTTCAGCAGGTCGAGGGTTGCTCCATCCGCCCAATGCACGTCCTCAATGATGATCAACCCCTTCGTCTGCTCGAATTCATCCAGCGCCGCGGTAAAAATCAGCTCGGCTCTTGCCGCAGACCCGAGAGTCTTTGCCAACTGGCCGTGCGTTTGCCGAGCGATATCGTGCAGCGGGGCGAGAGGCCGCGGTGTAATGAGCGAATCGCACGCGCCCCAAAGGACGCGCACACCGCGCTGCCGCTGCGCAAGCTCCTGCAGCAGCACCGTCTTGCCGATGCCCGCTTCGCCCGCTACGAGCACAGTGCAGCCACTTGCGTCGGCGGCCGTATCCAGCCAGGACTGCAGGTCGGCAAGACATTGTTCGCGCTCTATTAGTTGCATCGACTTGTTACCGGGAGATAGCGGCGATCAGGTGCCGGCGCTGCGCTACCGATCATTCAGCGAAATGTCGCAAGTTAGAATGGAATCTTGATCGCGTTCCTTGGCGGGTAGGCGCCGCATTGCATGAGTATTCTGGATGCGTCCAAGCCGGCCACCGGCCCCATCCGTTGATTCGAGTTCTGTAACGGAACGTGCGCCCCCCAGGCGCCCAGGGAGGCTACTCCGGTCCTGAGTCGATGAGAAGCACCCGCCGCCGATACGGGCCGGCATGCTCTCAAAACCAACCATGCGCGCCGGTGCCTGACTCAGCAAGCGGCGAGTCGCCCAAACAGCCAAGCTTGGAGCGATGACGTGGTCATATCGGTGTCTCGAGCTCGCTTTGCCGCTCGAGAAGATGCATCTACCTCGATTATGCAACCAAGGCGCGCATCAAGGGCACAATAGCGGGTAACCTCGCCCTCACGGCAAAGGAGAGCAGGCCGATGCGCGGTCCGACATCATTGCGTGGCAAAGTACCAGCCGTGGTCGTGGGAGGCACGCTGAATGCCCTGGGCGTCGTCCGTAGTCTCGCGCGAGCGCGCGTACCCGTCCTGCTGCTGGAGACCACACGGAGATGTCCAGCGACATGGTCGCGGCATTGCACCTACGTGCGCGTGCCGAGTCTCGAGGGTGAGGCACTCATCGAGGCACTCGTGCGCCTCGCATCGGGCCTTGGATGCGAGCCGGTGCTGCTGCTGACGACCGATGAGAGCGTTCTGGCCGTCTCCGCCTTCCGCCACCGTATCGAGCCGCTCTACCGCATCGATCTGCCCGCGGCGGCAATGGTCCGGTCCCTGGCCGACAAAACCGAGTTTCACGCGCTGGCGGAACGCGAAGGATTCGCCGTGCCACGCGGCCGTGTCCTGCTCGGGACAGCCGACTTCGATCGCATGGACGAGCTCGAGCCGCCCCTGGTCCTGAAGCCGGCGGACAAAACACTGGTTCTCGCCGGAGTCGTCGACCGCGCGGTGCGTGCGCAGACACTCGGGCAGGCCCGTGCGGCGGCCGCGCACATGTTGTCGCACGCGCCGGCGCTGATCGTGCAGGAATGGGTGGATGGCCCAGACACGGAAATCTTTTTTACCCTCTTCAGCTGTGGCCGCGAAGGCGAGCTGGTGGGCATCTTCCCGGGCCGCAAGCTCGTATGCTCACCGCCGGCCGTCGGCTCCACAGCAGTGTGCGTCGCCGCGCCCGAAGTGGCAGAGGACCTCTATCGTCAAACACGGCATTTCGTGGAGCGCGTTGGCTACCGGGGGATCGGCAGCCTTGAGTTCAAGCGCGACCGCCGCACCGGTGGCTTTCTCATCATCGAGCCGACCGTCGGACGCACGGACTGGCAGGAGGAGATTGCGACACTCTGTGGCCTCAACATCCCCGTGCTTGCCTACCGGATTGCGTTGGGAACCGCAGTGCCACCGGCTTGCGACGTCACTTTCCTACGGTACGCATGGCGTTCGGACCGGCAGTTTTCAGTACCACGCAGCACGGTCGCCCCACGGACGCGAGTGGTCGACGGTTACTTCCGGTGGAGCGACCCTCTGCCGGCCACCTATTACTATGGCTATGAGCGCCTGGCAGTGCGAGTCTGGCGCCGCACCACCCGACTGACGCGCAAAACCCTGGCTCACACTATGAGGGCCGACTGAATGGATCTTCACACGGCCATCATCGGCGCGGGCCCGTATGGACTCTCCGTCGCGGCTCACCTCGAGGCGAAGCGCCGGCCCTATCAGGTCTTCGGCAGTCCGATGGAGAGCTGGCGCAAGTTCATGCCCGCAGGGATGATCCTGAAATCCGAGCCCTTCGCGTCCAACCTGTGGGATCCCAGCCGCCGGTTCTCGCTCCAGCGCTACTGCCGCGCCCACGAGGTTCCCTATCAGGCGGTCGGTCGCCCTGTGAGCCTCGAGCTGTTCCTGCAGTACGCCGAGTGGTTCCGAGGGAACACACAGAAGAGCCCCTTGGACATGAGGGTAGTGTCACTTCGGCGCTCGGGTCGTGGATTTGCCCTGGGCATGGCCGACGGTGTGGTCATCACGAGTGAGCGGGTCGTCCTGGCGACTGGCCATCTGGCCTATTTCGTGATGCCTCGGGAGCTCTCACACCTTCCCGAGCCGCAACTCGCGCACAGCTCCCGCATGCTCGAGCTGAAACACTACATCGGACGTCACGTCACAGTCATCGGTGCCGGACAGTCCGCACTCGAGACGGCCGCCCTGCTGCACGAGGCAGGAGCGCACGTCGACATTCTCGCGCGTCGTCGCCAGATCGAATGGAATCAGCCGTCGAAGCCACGCCCGTTGCTCGAGCGCATCATCGCGCCGGATGCCGGGGTCGCTTCCGGCTGGAGGTCCTGGGCCATCTCTGAAATGCCCCGCACGTTCCGGCGCGTCTTCGCACCGGAAAAGCGTCACGGGTTTGTCGCCGACGCCTACGGCCCGAGCGGCTCCTGGTGGCTGCGCGACCGGGTCGATCGCCGCATCAAGATATTCCTGAGCTCCCACACGCAGACGGCTTCACTCGCGGACGGCCGTGTCCGAATGAGTATCGCGAGCACAGAAGGCCCAGGGGAAATCACCACTGATCACGTGATTTGCGCGACCGGCTACCGGGTGAACATCGAGCGACTCCCATACCTCGACGCGGTGCTTTTGAGCGACATTCGCAGAGAGGCCGGCGGCATCCCCGCACTGAGCTCGACATTCGAGACATCCGTGCCGGGACTGTTCATCGTCGGTATAACCAGCTCGCCGGTATTCGGGCCTATCATGCGCTTCATGTATGGCGCGAAACACGTAGCGCCGGTGCTCGCCCGACGACTGCACTGAGTCGCCATTCCGGCCGGGCCGTACACGAGCACGCTACCCTCGGGGGCCCGCGCTCCCGCCCGTCAGCCAAGCCGGCCCGTGGATGGTCGACCGCATCAGGGCTCCGCGCAGCACACCGCCGCTGTCCGGGACTCCGAAGAGGAAGCTCTCGGTGTAATCCCAGGCAGCGTGAAAGCCGATGGCGAACCACAGGGCACCGGTTCGGCGGAACGAGTAGGCGAGAACGAGACCGACCAGAGCCGCGGCAAAGAGTCCAAGCGGGTTCTCCCGCATATTCGCGGTATGCGACAGCAGGAACAAACCGCTCATCAGCACGGCTGCGGCCCAGAAGCTCAGTGCGCGCGACAATTGCACCAGCGTGAATGTCTCGCGCGTGAGCAATGCCATGATCACGGTGGTCGCCACCGTTACCACGGCCAACATAGCATGCGCGAGCTCGACCTCGCCGGGCTTGATGCCCGGGGGGTTGGCGGAGCGCAGCACCTCGGCAGGCAAGAGTCCGACGAGCACCAGGCCGTAGCTCGTCGCCGCGAGAAGCGCCGCCCACAGGGCCACCCAGGCGATCGCGGTCATAGAAGGTCTGTTCATACGGCCCTGGCTTTTGCCAAGCCGTCCAAGAACACCGTTGAGCATTGAAAGTTGCGCTTCCTCGCCGGGCATAATCTATATTGGTGGCCGCCCTCTGGGGCAACCCCGGTCTCTTCGCAGGGGAACACCTTGGAAGCTCCATCGAACGCCACCGTGCTGCTTTTTTCCTACGGAACGCTCCAGGACAAGGCGGTGCAGCTGGCAAGCTTCGGGCGGGAACTGACTGGCGGCGCGGACGCGCTGCCGGGATACTCGACATCGCTGCTCGCGATTCGCGATCAGGCAGTGGTCGCCAAGAGCGGCAAGACACACCATGCAATTGCCGCACGCAGCAGCAATCTCTCTGACCAGGTACCGGGAATGGTGTTCAGAATCACTCCTGAGGAGCTCATGGCGGCGGATCGATATGAAGTGTCGGACTACACGCGTGTGCAGGTGACACTGAAGTCGGGTTTGCAGGCCTGGGCGTATGTTCGTACCTGAGCGGTAGGTAGCTGAAATGCAAGGGTCACTACTAGACACCGTGCGGTCGACCACGAATCGAGTGTACGAGACCGTCCGGGCTGTCTCGCGCGAGACACCGTTGCTGACCTCTCCCGCACTGGACGAAATCGCCGGCCGTCAGCTTCTCGTCAAAGCCGAATCGCTGCAGTACACAGGCTCCTTCAAGCTGCGCGGAGCATTTTACCGCCTGAAGCAGCTGGAACCCGGACAGCGTCAGAACGGAGTAGTCGCCTTCTCCTCCGGCAACTTCGCCCAAGGTCTGGCGCGAGCCGGCCAACTGCTCGGCGTACCCGTGACCATCGTCATGCCTCCGAACGTGCCCCAACTCAAGATTCGGGGCACTCAAAGGTACGGCGCGCGCGTGGTAGTCGCCGAGGCCGACGGACGACCCCGCGAAGCGATTGCCGCTGAGCGGGCGGCTCGCCTCGCCGAGAGCGAGGGGCTGACGCTGCTGCACCCATTCGATGACTCGGAGGTGGTGCTCGGGCATTCCAGTCTCGGAACCGAATTGCTGCGGCAACTCGCGGCGATCGGCGAGGATCAACCGCTGGATACCCTATTGGTGCCCGCCGGCGGTGGCGGTCTGGCGGCGGGCATAGCGCTCGCCTTGCGTGCGCATGGCTGCACTACGCGACTGATCGCCGTGGAACCCGCGGGATATGACGATCTGGCTCGCTCACTCGCCGCGGGAGAGCGCCACCACAACGGGCCGCCCTCGCCCACCCTGTGCGACGCACTGCAGGCCAGCTCCCCCGGAGCCGTACCTTTCTCGGTCCTGCAGAGAACTCTCAGCGGCGCTTTGAACGTCACCGATGAGGAAGTGCGCTTCGCCATGCGGGCGGCGGTCGAGACCCTGAAACTGGTCTTGGAGCCGAGCGGCGCCAGTGCGCTGGCAGCCGCCCTGGCGGCCAAGCCTCGCGGCCTGGACCTGGGGCAAAGAGTCGGCGTGATTTGTTCCGGCGGAAATATCGCCGCTGAGGACTTCGCGAGCCTCCTATCAGAAGCGCGGCACTAGTCCGATTCACCATTGGGGTCCATACCTTGTCATCCGTCGAAGAAGCGCTGATCACCGCCCAACACCAGGCTGAGGAGCTGTTTGCGGAGGTGGTCAGCAGCGGCTTGATCCGCTCTGGGGTGCTCGAGAGCGCGCTCAGCGACGAGATCCACGCCATCGCGCAGCGGAACTTTGCAGTGCGCAGACACTGGCATCGGCGCATCGTCCGCTCCGGGCCGAACACCCTACACGGCTATTACGTGGAGACCCCTGATCGACGACTGGGCGCGGACGAAACGGTCTTTCTCGATTTCGGGCCCGTCTTCGATGCCTGGGAAGCTGACTTCGGTCGCACCTACGTCCTCGGCCAAGACGCCCGCAAGCACAAACTGGTCGCGGATATGGAAGCGGCATTTCGCAAGGGAAAACAATTATATGCGGACACGCCGGAGCTGACGGCGGGGAGCCTCTACGACTTCGTCAGCAACCTCGCCACCGAAGCCGGTTGGGAATTCGGGGCCCCCAGCGCCGGGCACCTCATAGGCCACTTTCCACACGAGCGCACCCCCGCCGAGCCGCATCGCTTCTCGATTCGCCACGGCAATGAGCAGAAGATCCGCGAACCCGATGCCACCGGCGCCGCTCGGCACTGGATTCTGGAGATCCATTTCGTCGACCGGACCGATGCGTTCGGCGGCTTCTTCGAGGAGCTGTTGACGATCTGAGGTGGCGGCTGGCTGTCCGAATCACTACGCTGCCGGGGCAGGCCTTCTGGAAGAGTGTCGCAAGATCGGCGGCTGTCCAACAGGTGAGGCTCGCATCACCAACGCATACAGGCTCCAGGCCCGTTGGATTATCCATACGGTCGGTCCAATATGGAAAAGCGGGAATCGAGGTGAGCCGCAGCTCCTGGCCGCCTGTTACGAATCTTCCCTTCGGTTGGCAACCGAGCACACCCTCAAGTCCATTGCGTTCCCGGCCATCAGCACGGGCGCGTACGCATACCCGCTCGAGCTCGCGACGAAAGTCGCTGTCTCCACGGTCAAGGCATTCACGGAGGCTTAGAGCGCCGGGCACCCGTGCTAAGCTCGATCCGTACCCTAAAATCCGGGACCGACGATGACGACCGACCGCTTGACACCGCTGCTCGCGCAGCGCCCGTGGCTGCTCGCCGATGGGGCGATGGGCAGCAACCTTTTCCTGCGCGGGTTGACGAGCGGCGACGCCCCCGAACTTTGGAACATCGAGCACCCGCAAAGGATCCGCGAGCTGCAGCGCAGCTTCATCGAGGCCGGCGCCGACATCATCCTAACCAACAGCTTCGGCGGCAACCGGCATCGGTTGAAACTGCACAAGGCCGAAAATCGAGTGGCAGCGCTGAACGAGGCCGCGGCGGCGCTCGCACGGGCCGAGGCGGATCGCGCCGGCCGCATCGTGCTCGTGGGCGGCAGCATGGGACCCACCGGGGAGATCCTGGAGCCGCTCGGGCCGCTCTCGGCGGCCGATGCGCGCGAGTCCTTCGCGGAGCAGGCGGCGGCGCTCGCCCGCGGCGGGGCCGACATCCTGTGGATCGAGACGATGTCGTCTTCCGAAGAAACCGAAGCGGCGATCGAAGGGGCGCGCCGCACGGGACTTCCGATCGTCACCACCCTCAGCTTCGATACCAACGGCAGGACGATGATGGGTATCACACCCGCCGAGCTCGCGGGCCTTTCCCGGAAGCATCATCTGACAGCCTGCGGCAGCAATTGCGGCGTCGG
>JBOIAB010000324.1:0-2209 GCA_050738635.1 Steroidobacteraceae bacterium | reverse complement strand
CGTCTTCGATCTGGCGCACGGGCATCGTGGTGCAGCGGCCGAGGATATCGGCCATCAAACTCTCGTGCTCCGGGGAGAGATGCACGATCACGACAAAGGCCAGCCCACTGTGCGCCGGAGTGGCGCCAAAGAATTGGCGTAGCGCTTCCACACCGCCCGCCGAGGCGCCGATGCCGACGACAGGAAAAGCAAGCTTGGCGCGAACGCTCTGATCGATGGGTGCAGAAGCCTCGTCGGGATCACCCGACGGAGTCGGTGATGTATCGTCGGTTTGATTCGATGCGTCCATGTGCGTCCCGCGCGTGCAGGGCTCGCAGCCTGAACTGTATTTCTCGATTATGGGCACCGCGGCACTGCCCACGAGGTTCTGCGGCTGCGGATGCCCGATCGGGCCGCGAAAAGGCGTTCAGTCTTGCATAACGACCCGTCAGACACAATCCGAGAGTGTCATAACGCTTCGAACACGCCACGAGGCGGCGCGCTTCCTCGCACCCACGCGCCTCGAGCTTGACCATTCTGGCCGGACGCCGACATTAAGAGCTCAGAAGCTATCCGGTGCGAACGGATGAGGGCGTGTCGCGGATCTCCTGCGGCTGCGGAATGTGACGACACCATGAGTGACCTTCGCGGCGCTCTTCCAGGAGGATCGCACCATGACTCCTGACAATCGGCAATGCCCCAGAGATAACTTCCGACAGGTCTTCATATCTGCCCGATTTCGCTAGCCGCACGCACAGACGCAATAACCAGTTCCCGATCAAGTTCTAAACCCGCAGCGACCTGGTCCCAATATCTGGCGTTTTCGAGATGTTGCATCACGCGGCTCGCGGCACGTACTGTTAGGGAGCGTCCGACGTGGCTACTGAAGATCTCTGACAGCGATGATGCGTCCCCTCGGCGCGTGCCCGCGGCAAGTGAGTGGAACCGATCCAGAGAGGTGGCGACGGCCGGCGCCTCTCCGGAGGACGCCCTGCGCACCAGGGTCAGGCGCCCGCCGCAGCAGTGCCGCATTGTCGCGCAGACTACCGCGGTTAACGGCGCTGGTCAGGGAACGGCAATCTGCCGCTCAGCCGCAAGCCAATCCTCGAGTTCGTGGCCCTGCTCAAAGCCGCGCGCCTGCGCCAGGAAATAGGCGGCCTGCGCAACGGTCTCATGGCGTGATTCTGCCGTTTGATCGGCGGCCGGTCCGGCTGTGGGTGAGTCTGCGCCAACCGTGGAGTCTGCCGATAGCGAGCCCTCCACTGTAGTCGCCGCAGCGGTTGGATCATCCATGTTGTTCCGGGCTCTCGGAAGCTGCGCAGCAGCCTCCGCCTGGTAGGGCGGCTTTTGCAACTTTGAGTGGCGGCCACAAAGACTTCCTTCTGATTTTCTCTGGTGAGCCGATGGACGAACGTACTGCCACGGTCTATCAGCATTTCATGTACCCACTTTTCTGCCCAACGGACGTTTCCGACTCACGGATGCCCGTGCGAGGCGCCAAAGAATTTGTCAAGCGGGAGGAGTCGCGGCGTTGTGCCTCCGGGCGGCTCCCGGGGGCACTCTGAAGGCAGCTCAGGAAATAACGTCGCTGCGTGAGGTGATGAGGAGGCAGCTGCAGCCCGTTTCACTCCAGACGCGCTTGTCGGACGTGCCAGGCTCCGCTCGGTTGTAGTCCCCGGCATAGAGCTTCCGGTCCTCGATCCAGAGCTCGCCATCCAGCAGGAACAGCTCCTCCACGCCCGCATGGCGGTGAGACGGATAGGCAATACCCGGGGCGAGGCGCACCAGCATGCTCACCCGATCGCGCTCCATGTCGGTTGCCAGCAGTTTGCAGGAGATGCCGGGCGCAACGTCGTCCCATCCGGGTTCGGGCGAGATGGGGACCTCCCGCGTCGATTCCTCGCTGGCCTCTCCGCCGATGCGCTCTTGTAGGCGACTCCACATCGAATCTGCCGGTCGGAGAATATCCGGGGGGGAGGAGCCCAATGAATCGACCGCCGGACGGAGTAACAGGAGCTCTCGCTGACATTCCGGACAGCACGTCAGATGCGCCTCCAGGCTGCGTGTCTCGTCCGAGGGCAGGGCACGCAGCAGGTAGAGGGGTAGCAGCTCCGCCTGTTCGCAGCGATGTTGCTCCGATTCCGCGCTCATGCTTGTCTCTTCTCTTGCACGGCCAAAGCTTGGCGAAGCCTCTCCAGGCCCGAGCGGATGCGCGTCTTGACGGTACCTA
>JBOIAB010000323.1:0-5246 GCA_050738635.1 Steroidobacteraceae bacterium | reverse complement strand
GTACAAGCGCAGCGGCGGCACGGTGAACCGCTACATTGCCTGCCTCTCGCATGCGCTGTCGTTCGCGGTGAAGGAGCGCCGGCTCCTCGATCGCAACCCGGTGAGCGACATCAGCCGGAAGAAGGAGCCACGCGGGCGCACGCGGTTCCTGACCGATGAGGAGCGGGCTGCGCTGCTCGATGCGTGCGCCAAGTCCGGATGGCACCCGCTCCACACCCTCGTTCTGCTCGCCATCACGACGGGCGCGAGAAAGGGCGAGCTGATCCGGCTCAAGTGGTCGGATATTGATCTTAAGAAAGGGCGGGCGTTGGTGCGCGAAACGAAGAACGACGAGCAGCGCACGCTGCCGCTCGCCGGCAAGGCACTGGACGCGCTGCGGGGGCTCAAGCTGCAGAACTCCGCGCGCAGCGAGCACGTGTTCCCGCAGCCGTCGGGGCTGCCCGGCCCATACGAGCATTTCGCTGCGCATTGGTACGCGGCACTCAAAGCAGCGTGCATCAACGATTTTCACTTTCATGACCTGCGCCACACCACGGCTTCGATGCTCGCCGCACAGGGCGCCTCGCTGCTTGAGATTGCCGACGTCCTCGGACACAAGACGCTCGCCATGGTGAAACGTTATTCTCACCTCGTGGTCGATCACAAAGCCAAAGTCATCGAGAAGATGATCGCGGCGAAGGGGCTTTGAGCTCTCTCGGCGTGTTTCGCCGGACCGCCCGGCTAACCGCACACTATCTCAAGCCAATGGGCACTTTCGACCCGGACCGGTCAGTTGCAAAGGCGGCTTTGCGGCGAGATAGTTCTGATCCCTCGGCCAGCGAAGGGAGTGGCGACGTGGGGTTGGTCCTGAATCAGGTTTTCGCCTCCGCGTACTGGCGTGGCACAATGCTCGGATCACGCTGTGGCTGGGCGATGTCAGAGGCCGTCGCATGAAGTACCTGCACCTGGTTTGGACAGGACTCACACGACGTAAGCTGCGGACGCTGCTAACGTTGATTTCGGTTGTGGTGGCGTTTCTGTTGTTTGGACTCCTCGAGGCGGTGAGCAGCGTCTCGACAGAGGCCGGTGATGCGGTTGGAGCCGCTCACCGACTGATCACCGTGTCAAAGTTCATGGTGCCGCTGCCAATCAGTCTCGCAGCCCAGATCCCCACGGTGCCGGGGGTGGAGGAGGCGGCGTACAGCAGCTTTCTGTTTGGCACGTATCAAGACCCCCGAAATACCATTGCTGCCATCGCGGTTGCACACAATTACTTCGATCTATATCCCGATCTCAAGGTGACGGCGGGTGCGCGCCGCGCTTTCGATGCCACCCCGACCGCAGCGATCGCCGGCGCGGCGCTGGCGCGACGATATCATTGGAAAGTGGGCGACCAGATTCCCATCCAGTCGGACGTGTTCCCTCGCGAGGACAAGTCCGATACCTGGACTTTCGATCTGGTGGGTATCTACCACGCAAAGACCTCAGCTCGGGAGAAGGGGTTTTTCATCCGCTGGCGCGGTCTTGATCTCCCGCGGACCTTCGGGAAAAGTACGGTCTTCATGTACATCGAGAAGATCGCCCACCCGGACCAGGCGGGTCGGATCGCAGCCAGGATCGACGCGCTGTCGACCAACTCCGGTCACGAGACCAAGACTCAGAGTGAGAGCGCTTTCGCGGCGCACATGATCGGTAAGATCGTGAACCTCGGCCTGCTGGTGCACGCCATCACCGGGGCGGTGTTCTTCACGCTGATTCTGCTGACCGGCAACACCATGGCGCAGGCTGTGCGTGAGCGCATCCCGGAGTTCGCCATCCTGAAGACTGTGGGCTTCTCCAACCGCCGAGTGCTGGCGCTGGTGCTGGCCGAATCGGTGCTCCTGCTGGTGCTAGGCGGCATCGTCGGACTCATCCTGGCCACTCGCGTGGACGATGCCCTGCAAGCTCGACTGGTCGCGCGATTGCCGATCGCGCCGGTGGGGGCGCCGATCTGGCTCCAGGGCCTCGCCCTGATGGTCCTGATCGGGCTGGTGGTCGGCGCGCTGCCTGCGCGGCGTGGCATGCGGCTTCGCGTCGTGGACGCCCTGGCGGGGCGATAGGAAAAACCAATGCTGAAGAAGACACTCTTCGTGCTGGTGACGGGGGTCGCCACCGTGATTGGAGTTGGTGTGGCGGTCACCTTGCCCTGGATTGGGATCGGTGCCTTGGCGGTAGTGCTGGCACTTTGGCTCACTTTGAGCCGCGCAGGTCGACGGGTCGACTTGATCACCGCTTCGGGGATGTCGACGTTGCCTCAGCGCTGGGGCGGCGCCTCGGTCGTGGTGGTAGGCATTGCGGGCGTGGTGGGCGTACTGGTTTCGATGCTGGCCATGGGTAAAGGGTACGAGTCCACCTTCCGCGCCACCGGGAGCGATGATACGGCGATCGTGCTCCAGTCCGGTGCGCCCGCCGAGAACACCTCGAGCCTGGATACACAGAGTGTCCTGTTGATCAGCGGAAAGCCGCAGGTCGCCCGGAGTGCGCAAGGCCGACCGCTCGCCTCGCCGGAAGTGCTCGTGGGGGCCTCGCTCCCCAAGAGGGGCACCGGTGAGGATGAGAATGTCACGATCCGGGGCGTCGGGCCCGAAGCCTGGGCGGTGCGCAAGGGAGTCAAGATCATCGCCGGACGGCGCTTCCACAAGGGATTGAGGGAGCTCATCGCGGGCAAGGATGCCGCGTCTGAGTTCGCGCACACTCGCGTCGGATCGACGCTGCAGATCAAGGGACAGCCGTGGAAGGTGGTGGGTGAATTCGATTCTGGCGATGCGCACGATTCGGAGCTCTGGGGCGACGTCAACGTCGTCGCCGTCGCATCTCATCTTGGCAGCAGCGTTCAATCGGTGACCGTGCGCCTGACTGGTGCCCAGGCGTTCGACGCCTTCAAGGCGGCGCTGACGAGCGATCCGCAGCTCCAGGTGCAATCGTATACAACCCGCGGGTATTACGCGCAACAGTCCGAGGGAGTGAGCAGCTTCATTCGCAGTCTCGGCATCGCCGCGGCGGCCGTCATGGCGATCGGTGCCGTCGCCGGGGCGCTCAACAGCATGTACGCCGCCGTGTCTGCTCGCACTCGGGAGATCGCCACCCTGCGTGCGATCGGCTTTCGCGGCGGACCGGTGGTGGTTTCGGTGATGATCGAGACCATGCTGCTCGCGATCGCGGGCGGCGCAGGTGGGGCGCTCATCGCCTGGCTCCTGTTCCATCATTTCACCGCCTCGACGATGGGACCGAATTTCGGCGCGGTGATGTTTCAATTTCGCGTGACGCCGCAACTGATGGGCGAGGGATTGAAGTGGGCGCTCGTCATCGGCTTCCTAGGCGGCCTGTTCCCCGCGCTGCGCGCGGCTCGCATACCGGTGACCGACGCGTTGAGGGAGCTGTAGGTGCTGAGGCTTGAGCCAGTCTGCTCCGCTTCGATAATCCATGTCCGCTTAGGGGAAGGCAGATGCAAGGTACGTCTGACTGAAAGTGGCCGACCGGCGCCGGATCGGTTGATTCCACCTGATCCAACCCCAGGCTGCCGTTCGAAGTGGCCGATCGCCGTCATTTTCCGATGATGCCGATCTTACGTAGCCACGCGTCGGCCAGCTCCGGCCAATGCGTGATCGGCAAATTCGTCGGTCTGAGTCCAAACGCGTGGCCGCCCCTGGCGTAGATGTGCAGTTCCGCGGGCACGTGAGCTTTAGCGAGCGCCATGTAGTAAACCAGTGACTGTTTCACCCCGTCCGCGTAGTCGTCCTCCGCCTGTACCAATAGGGTCGGCGGTGTCTCACGCGAGACTGGAACGTTGGGGTTCAACGCGTCGTTATCGTTCGCAAGGTCCCTGTCGATCGCGAGATGCCCCGGGTAGACGGCTATGGCGAAATCGGGACGAGCACTTCCCTTGTCGGCCGCGTCCACCGGTGCATACAGGCGACGCATGAAGTCTGTGCTGACTTCGGCCACGAGATACCCGCCTGCCGAGAACCCGAGCACGCCGATCTTGTTTGGATCGATATGCCACTTGGCGGCGTCCATGCGCACCAGGCGGATCGTGCGCTGCGCATCTTGCAACGAGGGCAGTGACAGCTCGAGGTCGTGCGGGCGACATTTGCAATGCCAGTCGTAAGGCGCACTCGGAACACGGTACTTCAATAGCACACAGGTGATTCCAATGGACGTCAGCCAGTTGCAAGCGTCAGTGCCTTCGAGATCGATTGCCAGCCCTACGAACCCGCCGCCGGGAAACACTACCACCGCAGCGCCTGTGTTCTTCCCCGACGGGGCATAGATCGTCATAGTGGGCTGCGACACGTTAAATGCGGCCGTGACTGGTCTGCCGCCGATCAGTTTGTGGCCCGTTAGGGCGTATTCGGGTCCCGGTGTGGGCAGGGCATCGGGTGGCGTGCCGGGCCATACGGGGATTTGCGTGTATCCGGCAGAAGGCTCCCAAACCTTCGCATGCGCCTGCATGTACCCGCACAAGGCCAGCAAGCACAAGGCATAGATCCACACCTTCATGGAATCCCGTTCCTGGCCGACATTCGCCTCGAATCCTAGACCCGAGAGCCGCTTCTGGCTGACCCTCGCCTCCTTAGAACCATGTCGCATCTGCGTCACAGCCCAATCATGCCATTTCGAATGGCCGGTAGCGAGAGGGTCTGCTCCAGCGATCAGGTGACAGAGTGTTGGGGCAGGATAGCCGATCGGCGGCTGTTTGATGCAGTCAGCTAGCGCGCCACTGGTCGCTTTTCGGCGGCGCGGGCGCGACTGAGCGGTCCGTCAGATCGTCGGCGCATCCGAATGCTATTCGCTGCGTGTGTGCAGTGGACGTGTGACCCGATTGGTGTGAACGCGCGAGTTTTTGCGGTGCTTCGCCTTTTCATGCAGTCAAACGGCGTCTGCGTGTGTCCACCGGTTAATGTATTTGCAGCGCGTCATTTCGTGGTTTCAAATGTGCCCAATGACCGCTGGCAGGCACCTTTCGACTTGGATCAGCAGCGAGACGAAGCAGCGCTTCGCGAACGCGGCTGCGCGGCAGAGTCTGTCGGAATCGGCGCTGCTCAAGCGCCTTGTCGAGCAGATGCTGGCGAGCGCGCCGAGCGATGATCTTGCTGAGCCTGTTGCACCATCCGATTCACGAGATGCCCGACTGACGGTTCGGTTGGTGCCCGAGGACCGGGCGCTGCTGCGCGAGCGGGCGGCCGCGCGGACCATGCATGCCGCGACTTACGTGTCGGCTCTGGTTC
>JBOIAB010000322.1:0-4529 GCA_050738635.1 Steroidobacteraceae bacterium | reverse complement strand
GTGTCGCGCCGCTCGACGGTGCGGTAGTGCAGCACGAGGAAGTCGCGCACCTGCTCGTATTCGCGGCGGGTGTTGCGGTTGTATTCGTCGATGACTGCTCGATCGAAGCCGCGGTCCGGGAAGAGTGACAGCAGGCGGCTGATGCCTGACTGGATCAGGTGGATCGCCGTCGATTCCAGCGGCTCGAGGAAACCGGCCGACAGGCCGATGGCCACGCAATTGCGCGACCAGATCTGCCGCCGCACTCCCGAGGTGAAGCGGATCGGCCGCTGATCGCCCAGCGGCTCACCATCGAGAGAATCGAGAAGGATGGCGGCTGCCTCGTCGTCACTCATGAACTCGCTGCAGTACACATGGCCGTTGCCCGTGCGATGCTGCAGCGGTATGCGCCACTGCCACCCGGCAGGCCGCGCGTTCGCCTGCGTATAGGGTCGCATGGGAGAGGCCGAGACGCTGCCGACGGCCAGTGCGCGGTCGCAGGCCAGCCATTGGCGCCAGTCCTCGAAGCCGCTCTGCAGCGCACCCTCGATCAGCAGGCCGCGGAATCCCGAGCAGTCGATGTAGAGGTCGCCGTCGATGCGCTCGCCGCCCTCGAGCACGATGCCCTCGATGAACCCGTCCTCAGTGCGCAGCCGCACCTCAACGAGTTTGCCTTCAGTTCTCTTCACACCACGCTGTTCGGCATAGGTGCGCAGCATGCGCCCGTACAGCCCGGCGTCGAACTGGAATGCGTATTTGATGCCGGCCATCGGGCTGCCGCCGATCTTCTCGATCCTCGCCATCCGGCAGGCCTTGGCGGCGGTCGCGTTGAGTGAGTAGGTCGCGAGGTCCTCGGCACCGGCTTCCGTTCTATGGCGCAACCAGTACTGCTGGAAGGGGAGTGGCCCCACTGGCAGGCCGACATCGCCGAACGCGTGCAGGTAGCTGTGCCCCCGCCGTACCCAATCGTTGTACTCGATGCCGAGCTTGAAGGTGCCGCTGGTGGCGCGGAGCATCGCATCTTCATCGATGCCGAGAAAGTGGTTGACATTGCGGATCTGGGGGATGGTGGACTCACCAACACCGACTGTTCCGATGGCGTCGGACTCCACAACGCGGATCTCGAGGCTGTCTCCCATGGCGCGGCTGAAGATTGCCGCAGTCATCCATCCGGCCGTGCCCCCGCCCACGATCAACACGCGCCTGATGCGTAGGTCACTCATGGCGATACCGTACCACAGCGGAACCCGAGCCAAAACCGCCGGCTTTCGCCGGCGGTCGCAGGGGATCGAACAGTTGTCTTACTGGAAGGTGTAGGAGAATCCGATCGTGTACAGCCGGGGGTACTGCTCCCATGTCAGCACCTGCCGCGGATCGCCGTTCTCGTCGGTCTGCATGGTGTGGTTGTTGAGGTTGGAGCCGGTGACGATCAGTGTGAGTCCGTTCAGCATGCCGCTCGAGATGAGGTAACTCACCTGCGCGTCCACGGTGGCAGTGCTCTTGAACACCTGCTCGACGCGGGTCGAGCTGATACCGAACACCTCGCCGAGGAAGCTCGAGCGGATGTCGTCGTTCACGCTCGCCTGGAAGCCTCCGTACTGATAGTACACGGTGAAGTTCTCGACCCACTTGGAGAGCCCCGGGACCGTGACCGGAGAGGTCTGACCGGAGTAATAGACGGTGCTCAATGTCCGGTCGACACTCCCCGTGATACCGAGCCCGTTGAGCCAGCGCGTGAAGTCCCCGAGCGGCAAATTGGCCGCGAATTGCTCGCCCTCGATGTGTCCGGCACCGTCGTTCTGCGGAATGTTGAGGATGCCGTCGGGTGTGCCGAGCTGGGCCTGCTGCGCCGATGTCAAATAGCCGGCTTCATAGGGCGAGAAATTGAAAATCGACAGCGCGCTCGGGTTGATGAAGTCCGTGAGCTTGAGGTAGTACCCTGAGACCTGGACGTAGCCCTCACCGCCGGAGGTGCATAGTGCCGAGGTCTTCGACTGACTGCCGGCGCAGTTGAAGCTGCTGTTCGCCGGCCCCGCGAAGTAATGAGTGAGGCTGGCATTGAAGTTGCTCGACATGGTCGGCAGAAGCCTGGGATTGCCGCCTGAGCCGCTGAAATACGACTGCAGCGGACTGGTGTCCGTCAAGTGGGTTATGTCGCCTCCCACGCTGAAGCTCGCACTCATGTAGTCCGGGCGCGGCCGGGCCATCGTCCTCGCAACACTGAGGAGCACGTCGTTGTCATCCGGGAGGCTGAACTTGAGGTTCAAGCTCGGAAGATAGCGCGTATAGCTCGTGCCGTCGGACACCGGCAGCAGCAGCGTGGTGGCGGCGCCGCCGATGGTCGAGCCCGGGGCCACGCGCGAGCCCGCGGAATTCTGCATCGTGTGTGCGACTTGCAGTCCAACGTTGCCGCTCAGGCCTACAGACGCACCGAGATCGGTATGAATATTGAGTTGCACATACCCGGTGGTGTCCTTCTCGTCCAGGTCCCAGTTCGGAGGCACGGCGATCGAGGATAGCGCCGTCGGGTATTCAGCCAGGGTGCCGCTCTTGATTAGAGCAAACGCGTTGTAGAGCACTTCGGGTCCCACGCCCATGAAGCCGAGCGGATCGCCAGTGCCCTCGAAGGCACTCGTGGGAATGGGCGCGGTCTGGGTTGGAGTGCAGGTACTGGTGATGACGAGCCCGCACGCGGCACCGCCCGGCACCAGGAAGTCCTGGGAGATGTCATAGTCCTTGAGCCGGTGCTCGTAGTCGGCGCCGAACTCGAGCCCCGAGAAGGGTCCGCTCTCGAAGTAGCGGGTCGCACCCAGCTTCAGGCGGCCGATGTGATCCTCGGTGTGCGGCTCGTTGATGAAGCCGGCCTGCACGAGATTCGAGCCTGCGCCCCAGCCCTGGGGGTCGGTCAGTACGATGTTGCTGCCGTCGAGGCCCTGGGACGGAAAGAGCAGCAGCTCACCGTTGCCGCTCTCGCGGAAGCCGACGTCCGTGCCGGGGAAGGCGTTCGCGGTCCCTTCGGACCCGGGACCGTTGTAGCCGTAGCCGGAATACGCTTCCAGAAATTCGTCGTCGCGCTCCGCCCGGCCATAGGCTGCGGTGAGATTCCCGGTCCAGTTGGCACCCAGCTTGAAGTCGTTGTTCCAGATGATGTTGTAGATGCGCGCCTGATAATGGTTGTAGTCGTTGCGGATGACCGGATAGACGTTATCGAACGTGCCCGTCGTATCAAAGCCATTGGACGTGTCACCCGGGATCTCGACTTCGCCGCCGCCGAAGCCGAGCGGAAACTCCGCGCCCTTGGCCTGCTGCGTCTCGTTCGAGTCTTCCTCCATCAGATCGAGCGTGCTGTCGAGCGCACTCGAGGGTTTGTACTCGATCGCGCCGATGAAGCCCTTGCGGTCGAGCAAGTCCGAGACGTTGTAGTTCTTGGAGCCGCCGATGATCAGGTTGCCGTTGGCGTCGGTTGCGTAGCCCCAGGGAGCCTGATGGAGAATGTGATACGGGTTCGACTCGAGATCGACGCCGAACGTGACGCCAAGCGTGTGGTCCATGAACTGGTCGGCGAGGATGCCGTCGATGTCGTGCCCGTTGGCGCTGACGCCGGGGCCCGGCATCACGTCGTGTGGCTCGATGGTCTGGTAGTTGGCGTTGAGAGTGGCGCTGGGCTTTTTCTGATCGAGCGGCTTCATGGGAAGCATGTCGATCGTGCCGGCGATACCCTGATTGACCAGATCGGCGCTTGGAGTGAGGTACACCTCGATGGTGCTGAACCAGCTCTGCGGGTACTGATCGAGCTCGACGTCCCGGTTGTTGGACGTGCTCGGCTGGACGCTGCCGGCGACCTGCGTGACGTCGAAGTCGGCGCTCAGGCCGTGAATGCTGATCTGCTGCGGGCGGCCGTTGAAGTATTGGGCGCTGACGCCGGGCATGCGGCCGAGCGCATCGGCAATGCTGGTGCCGGGTAACTGGCCGATCTCCTGTGCCGACACGGCCTCCACGATGGTGTCCGAGTTCTTCTGAATCGCGATCGAGTTCTGCAGGCTGCTGACGAAGCCGCTGATCAGCACGGGTTGCAGCAGCTCCTCGTTGGTCACCTGCTGCTCGCTCTTTTTCTTGTCCTGATCGGTGGTATCCGATGTCGCCTGGGTGCCATTTCCATCGGCGGCGGTCGCGGCCTGTGCGGCGTGCGACACAGGCATCGCACCGGCGGCCCAGGCGCCGAAGATCGCCGTCGCGACCGCCATCTCGAGGATGTTGCGCTTGCGTCTGATCACTGGGTAATCCCCCTGGGGATTTGTAGTTTAGGACTCGACGGCAGATCATTCGCGGGGGAGTGACTCGAATGCAAGGAATCGCATACGTATTCAGCCACGCATACGTATGCGAAGCGGCGCGGCGCGCCGCGGCTCTGTGTCAGAGTAGTTGGAACGGGGCAGGAACCTGCAGAGCATGAGCGCATTTCCCTGGTGGCGCGGCGCGGTGATCTACCAGATCTATCCGCGCAGCTTTCTGGATAGCAATGGCGACGGCATCGGCGATCTCAATGGGAT
>JBOIAB010000321.1:0-7845 GCA_050738635.1 Steroidobacteraceae bacterium | reverse complement strand
GTGCGTGCCGGCGGCTCGACCATCTTTCACGGTCTCGACTTCTGGGCACCCAACATCAATATCTTCCGGGACCCGCGCTGGGGCCGTGGTCAGGAGACCTATGGCGAGGACCCCTTTCTCACCGGGCAGATGGGCGTCGCCTTCGTCACCGGGCTGCAAGGTCCGGATCCCCGCTACTCCCTCGCCATCGCCACTCTGAAGCATTTCGTCGTGCATAGCGGCCCGGAGCCCACGCGTCATTTCGCCGACGTCGACGTCAGCAAACACGACATGGAAGACACCTATATGCCGGCATTCCGTGCCGCCATCATAGAGGGTCACGCCGGATCGATCATGTGCGCCTACAACGGCATCAATGGACAGCCGGCCTGCGCCAATCAATTCACGCTCGAACACACCTTGCGGGGCGCCTGGCAGTTCCAGGGCTACGTCGTGTCCGACTGCGATGCCGTGCGCGACATCTTCAACGGACACCGCTATCGTCCGAGCCAGCCGCAGGCTTCGGCGATCTCCCTCGAGCGCGGCATGGACAATGAGTGCGCCGACTTCGGCGAGCCAACCGCCGACAGCGACTACGAGCCGTTCCTCACCGCCGTGCAGCAGGGCTACCTCTCCGAGACCGCGATCGACAGGGCCCTCATCCGGCTCTTCACCGCGCGCATCCGCCTCGGGATGTTCGATCCGGCCTCGACGGTGCCGTACGACCGGATTCCCGCGAGCGAGCTCGACAGCCCGGCGCATCGTCGCCTCGCCCTGCGCCTGGCCGAAGAGTCGATGGTGCTGTTGAAGAATGACGGCGTCCTGCCTTTGCGGTCGGTCAAGCGCATCGCCGTCGTCGGACCGCTCGCCGATCAGACGGCGGTTCTGCTCGGCAACTACAACGGCATCCCGACCCACACGGTGTCCCTGCTGCAGGGCATGAAAGCCGCATTCCCGGGCGCCACGATCACTTACGTCCCTGGAACGCAGTTCCTGTCCAACCAGGGCACCCTCGTGCCCGGCTCCGCGCTCACCACGCCCGACGGCAAACCCGGCCTCCAGGCTGAATATCACGCCGAGGTGGGGATGGGGATGGCGGCGACTTCCCCGCCGCTCGCCTCACGTGTGGAGTCAACGGTTGATCTCAATGGGCAGGATCTGCCAGCGGCCGTGTCGGGCAATGCCCCGTTCACGGTCGAATGGACCGGATTCATCGATCCGCCGCAGAGCGGCGATTACCTCATCGGCGTCAAAGCGGATGGTTACGCTCAGGTCACGGTGGGTGATGTTCAGCTGGTGCGGATGTACACGGTTGCTTCCAACATGAGCCCGATACACCTGGAGAAGGGCCATCCGGTGAAGCTGGACGTCGTGTACGGACGCCGGGATGTCAAGACCGCGGTGCAGCTCATTTGGGCTCCGGTGAGTAATGCGCCCGATCCGGCCGCCGTCGCCGCCGCGAGGAATGCGGACGTCGTCATTGCGGGCATCGGGATCACGAGTCGTCTCGAAGGCGAGGAGATGCCGGTCCATTACCCGGGATTCCTCGGCGGCGATCGCACGGACCTGAACATTCCACAGCCCGAGGAGGCGCTTTTGCGGGCAGTCGCCGCGGCCGGCAAGCCGCTGGTCGTCGTGCTGATGAACGGCAGCGCGCTCGCGGCCACGTGGGAGAAAGAGCATGCCAACGCCATCCTCGAGGCTTGGTATTCCGGTGAGGAAGGCGGCGCGGCCATCGCCGCCACCCTCAGCGGCAGGAACAACCCCGCGGGACGCCTGCCGGTGACGTTCTACAAGGACGTCAATCAGTTACCTAACTTCGAGGATTACTCGATGAAGGGCCGGACCTACCGGTACTTCAGCGGCGAGCCGCTGTGGCCGTTCGGCTACGGCTTGAGCTACACCACATTCAAGTACGGTGAACTGACACTTCCCAGGACAGCCATCGCGGCCGGCGCACCACTCGAGGCGGCGGTGAAAGTGACCAACACCGGCCGGCTGGCGGGGGACGAAGTCGTGCAGTTGTACCTGAAATTCCCCGATGTCGCCGGCGCCCCGATCCGGGCGCTGCGCGGCTTCCAGCGCATTCATCTCGCCGCCGGCGAGTCCCGGATGGTCAGATTCCATCTGCGGAGTCGCGACCTCAGCATGGTCACCTCCATGGGCGACCGAATCGTCGCCCAGGGCCTCTACACGGTTTCGGTAGGCGGCGGCCAGCCCGGCACCGGTGCACCCGCGGTCAGCGGAACGCTCCAGATAAGCGGGCGCATCCAACTGCCGGAGTGAGAGGGGGAAAGGCGAGCCGGACCGCCGCACCACTTATCCATCGACCCGCGGATGGCCTTGCGCGGGGGCGCGGCGGTCCGGCGGCCTACTAGCGGTTGTGTCCTCGATTCTCCGGCGGGTGGCGATCACCAGCGTGCTGCTGCGGCCGCGGCGGCGCCGGACGTGCCTGACGCCGCCCCTGAGGGTGGCCCTCGGGCCTGAAGCTCGGCCGCGCCTGGGACCGCTGTTGGAAGTGCTGCTCAGCGCGCTGTTGTGGCTGGAAGTGCTGCTCAGCGTGTTGCTGCGGTTGGAAGTGTCGCTGCTCCGCCGGGCGCTGCTGCGAGAAGCGTCGCTGCGCCTGGGCCCGTCGTTGTTCCTGGAAGTGCTGCGGCTGCGCCCGCTCGAAGCCGGCGTGGCCCTGACCAGTAGCACCCGGCGGACGATCCGAGCGCATCGCCGGCGCGGAGTGCGACGGCGTGTAGTGCCCACCCGCTGCCCGCGCGGCGTAGGTGGCGCCGCCATGAAATACAGTGGCTCTGGCGGTGGCGGCGATCGGCGGCCGGCCGTGGTTGTTGTCAGCGCGTAGCGACCGGTCCGCGAAGGCCATCCGCTGCTGGCGCTGTTGCACCGATGTGAAGGCTACGTGATGGTCGTGTGCAGCGGCCATCTGTGCCCGGCTCGCATGGGCCACCACTCCTCCGGGTCCACCGTTGAAGCTGACGTGCGCATGGCCGCCGCGATACTCAACGGGGCGAGAGTACACGTTGGTGACGAAGGTCGGCCCAACATGGACGACGGCCCGGTTGTACATGAAGGAACGACCGCGCCAGTAACCGCCGTCGAAGCCGACGCCGTCATATCCGAAACCGTAGTTCACACCACCGTAAAAACCGACGTGCGGTCCCCAATAACCGGCGTGCCAAAAATAGCCGCCATCGTTCCAGCCCCAATAGCCGGGCGTCCAGAGGAAGCCCACCTGCGGCGGCAGCACCCACGTTCCCGGCACCCAGTAATAGGCACCCTCATCCCAGGCCCAGTAACCCGGTGACCAGAGGTAGCCCGGCTCCGGGCAGGGAGGCTGCACGTACACCGGTAGCGCCGGCGGCGCGATGTCCACCGACACGCCGACGAATAGGGCGGCGGACGATACGGCCGGCAGCGCTGCCAGCACCAGGGCGGGGAAGAGGCCACGAAGGAAACGGATATGCATAGGCTCTCCTTTGTACCGAAGCGTGGAGCGGCGGCGCTGAACCGTCGCTGAACCCGTCTCGAAGCCCCCAAGGCTTCGCGAAAACGCGCCCGGTTGCTTCAGCCAACGGTGCCGCGGCTGATCCGTTGACGGGCTCCAGCTCGGCTAAAACCAGCCGTAGTTGAAACTGATGCTAATCCTCTCGCCCGCGGTGAGATTGGCCGGCACTTCGTGACGCAGCCAGCTTTCGAACAGCAACACATGGCCCGCCGTGGCGGGCAGCACGACCCACGGCCTGTTCTCCCGCGCCGCTTTCGCCAGTCGCGGCGGCGCCGCCATCATTCTCTCGAGCCTCGGGTCCTCGAGTTTCAGCCCCGGGCAGCCGCGCGGTGTACTGACGTAGTAAGTCCCGCTGATGGTGGCGAGCGGGTGCAGATGCAGCCCGTGGGCCGCGCCGCGCGGCAT
Organism: Steroidobacteraceae bacterium; assembly: GCA_050738635.1. Lineage (GTDB taxonomy): Bacteria > Pseudomonadota > Gammaproteobacteria > Steroidobacterales > Steroidobacteraceae > 13-2-20CM-66-19. Next base: position 3,947 of record JBOIAB010000321.1, on the reverse strand, counting down.
GATGTTGACCCAACAGTCCGTCATCGCCAGTTTGCGGCCCGTGAGGTCAAGATCCAGCGAGCCGGCGAACCGAGCGACGTGCCGGTCGAGCGCGCGCTCCAGCGCCGCGAACGTCGGCGACAGCTGGTGCATTCGATGCGCCGAGCCATACGAGGTATAGCCGCCGGGATAGCCTTTGGCTGACCACCGCCGGCCCGACGCGTCGTCCCGGCTCAGCTGCCGGCACTCGCGCAGCAGCCGATCATTCAGCCTGCCGGCCGCCGCGCCGGCGAGACGGGCTGAATACACCCGCGTTGGAAAGAGCTTGTATACCGCCATCCTGGCAGTATAAGGCCCCTACGAGGCCCGCTCGAACTGCTGCAGCTCCGTACTGCCCGTCAGCGCGGTGAGGGATGAGGTGCCACCCGAAACCGCCTGGGTGACCTGATCGAAGTAGCCCGCCCCCACCTCCCGCTGGTGCTTGGTCGCGGTGTAGCCGTGCTGCTCGGCCTCGAACTCCGCCTGCTGCAGGGCCACATAGGCGGACATCTGCTGCGCCTTGTAGCTGCGGGCGAGCTCGAACATGGAGAAGTTGAGCGCATGGAAGCCGGCAAGAGTGATGAACTGGAACCGATAGCCCATCGCCCCGAGCTCGCGCTGGAACTTGCCGATGGTCGCATCGTCCAGCTTGCGCTTCCAATTGAAGGACGGTGAGCAGTTGTACGCCAGTAGCTTGCCGGGGAAGCGCTCATGCACCCCGTCGGCGAAGTGGCGCGCCTCCTCGAGATCGGGCTTGGCCGTTTCGCACCACACCAGGTCGGCGAAAGGCGCATAGGCGCAGGCGCGCGCGATCGCCTGCTCGAGGCCGGCCTTGACGTGGAAAAAGCCCTCGCCGGTACGCCCCCTGGCGGTATCGATGAACGGGCGATCACGTTCGTCGATGTCGGACGTCAGCAGGTTCGCTCCTTCGGCATCAGTGCGCGCCACGACGATAGTCGGGACGTTGCACACATCCGCCGCCAGTCGCGCTGCGACCAGCTTGTTGATCGCCTCCTGGGTGGGCACCAGCACTTTGCCGCCCATGTGCCCGCACTTCTTGGCGGAGGAGAGCTGGTCCTCGAAATGGACGCCGGCTGCCCCGGCGTCGATCATCTGTTTCATCAGCTCGAAGGCGTTCAATACGCCGCCGAAGCCGGCTTCCGCATCGGCGATGATGGGCTTCAGCCAATCGATGCCGCCGTTGCCTTCCGCATGATGGATCTCGTCGGCCCTGCGCAGCGTCGAGTTGATTCGCCGCACCACGGCAGGTACGGAGTCGGCCGGGTAGAGCGACTGATCCGGATACATCGCGCCGGCGAGGTTGGCATCCGCCGCCACCTGCCAGCCGGATAGGTAAATGGCATCGAGCCCAGCCTTGACCTGCTGCATCGCCTGGTTGCCCGTTAGGGCGCCGAGCGCGTTAACGAAAGGCTTTTCGTTCAGATAGCGCCAGAGCTTTTCGGCCGTGAGCCTCGCGATCGAGTACTCCACCGGAATGGTGCCGCGCAGGCGCACCACGTCCTCCGGGCGGTAGCCGCGCTCGATTGCGCGCCAGCGCGGGCTCTCGCGCCAGGCGTGGCGCAGCTCATCAGCGGTCGGAAGGCGGGTCGCTGTCATCTTTCTGGTCTCCGTGGGTCAGTCGAGCAGGTCGTACGCGGGCAGGGTCAGGAACTCGTCGAACTCGTCCTGCTTGGTCATCTGCTCGAAGAGGCGCACAGCGGTCGGGAATACGCCGTTGAGCAACCGCCCCGGTCCGACTTCATCGTGAATGCGGTCGAGCTCCTGCGCCAGCAGGGAGTCGAACCGCTCCGCCGTCACCGCAACGCCGTCGTTGGTGCGTGCGCCGTGATGCAGCCATTGCCATAGCTGCGAGCGGCAGATTTCGGCGGTGGCGGCATCCTCCATCAGGTTGTAGAGCGGCACGCATCCGGACCCACGCAGCCAGGCCTCGATGTATTGCACGCCCACACGGATGCAGTTGCGCAGACCGCCCTCGGTGATGTCTCCCTGCGGTACCCGCAGCAGGTCCCCCGGCGCGACGGCGACTTCCTGGCGAAGCACACCGATCTGGTTGGGTCCCTTCATCACGGCATCGAATGCATCGCGCGCGATGGTCGCGAGGCCGGGATGCGCAATCCAGGTGCCATCATGTCCGGCGTTCGCCTCGCGCAGCTTGTCGGCGCGCACGCGCGCCATGGCCGCCTCATTGGCCTTGGGATCGTCGCGGATAGGGATCTGCGCCGCCATGCCTCCCATGGCGTGGGCGCCGCGCCGATGGCAGGTCTTGATGAGCAGATCGACGTAGGACTTGAGAAAGTGCCGATCCATCGTGACGCTGGCCCGGTCGGGCAACAGGAAGTCCGGTTGGTTGCGGAACTTCTTGATGAAACTGAAGATGTAATCCCAGCGGCCGCAGTTAAGTCCGGCCGAGTGCTGGCGCAGCTCGTAGAGGATCTCGTCCATCTCGAAAGCCGCGAGGATGGTTTCGATCAGGACCGTCGCCTTGATGGTGCCGTGCGCCATGCCGAGTACGTCCTGGGCGGCAAGGAACACGTCGTTCCACAGGCGCGCCTCGAGATGACTCTCCATCTTCGGCAGGTAGAAGTACGGGCCGGTGCCGGCGCGCGCCAGCGCCTCGTGGTTGTTGGCGAGGTAGACCGCGAAATCGAACAGCGCGCCCGAGACCGTCTCGCCATTCACGAGTACGTGCTTCTCCGGCAGATGCCAGCCGCGCGGACGCACGATCAGGGTTGCGGTCCGGTCCGCGAGCCGGTAGACCTTACCGGTCGCCGGATCGGCGTAGCTGATCGTCCGCCGGATGGCATCGGACAGATTGATCTGGCCGCGCACGATGTTCTCCCACGTCGGCGCGCAGGAGTCTTCGAAGTCCGCCATGAAGCAACGCACCGGGGCGTTGAGCGCGTTGATGACCATCTTGCGGTCGACGGGACCGGTGATCTCGACCCGCCTGTCCTGCAGATCCGCCGGCACCGGCGCTATGCGCCAGTCGCCGGCGCGGATGTCGGCGGTCGCCGCCAGGAAATCGGGCATGGCGCCCTCATCCAGCTCCCCCTGCCGCTGCGCCCGCGCTGCCAGTAGCTCCAGCCGGCGTGCGTTGAAGCGCCGATGCAGGCTCGCCACCAGCTGCAGCGCCAGGGGCGACAGAACCTCCGCGGATCGCTCGATCCGGGGTCCCAGGATCTCCACCGGGGAGCCGGCCGGCTCCCGCGAATAGACGAGCTCTTCGGGTCTGGCGTTCATGGAGGTGAGCATACCGCCCCTTTCCGCGCAATTTGACTAAAGAAACTTCACAATGTTAATTTCACAAGAGAGATCCAGCGGGAGGCATGCCGCATGAAGGCTTTGCTGCGCAAGGGCCACTTCCTTGGCGCCAAGCTGCGCTCCATCCGTAAGCGTAACGGGCTGACGCTGGACGAGCTCTCGACTCGCTGCATCCAGCGCGACGCGGCCCACGCGCCTTCGGTGTCGTATCTGAGCATGATCGAAAGCGGCAAGCGCGCGCCCTCGAGCGAAATGCTCGAGCTTCTGGCCCAGGTGTTCCAGCGCGATCCACAATGGTTCCTCGATGAGAGCGCCGACCTCGAGCTACCGACGCCCGCAACGCCGTCCGGCGGCGCCGCGAAGGTCCCGCTCGAGCCCGCATTTCTCTTCTCCAAGGATGTGTTGCAAGCAGCGATCCCGGAATTGCTGGCGCAAACAGGTACGAGCGGGCGGCAGTTCGCGCATCTTCTCATCCGCTCCCATCAGGAGATGTCGCGCAATGACTTTCCCGATCTCGAGCGCGCGGCGGACGGCGTCGGTGACCGCAAGTTCCCATTGTCGGTCGAGGACCTGCAGCGCCTGTGCAAGCGTCACGGCCTCGAGATCCGCTGGTTCGAGAGAAAGCCCGTGCTCGCCCGCGACAAGGA
>JBOIAB010000320.1:0-23027 GCA_050738635.1 Steroidobacteraceae bacterium | reverse complement strand
ATGCAAAGGCTCGCGGCAGGCGCGGACGGGGTGCCCTGAATACCTCAGGAACGCGAAATTGGAAATCCTTAGCGCTAAGGGATCCTTCTCCTGAGTAACTGTCCGCTTTGAGGATGATTATGCGCCTGACACGAGCGGCCGCTGCAGTGGCCCGGATGGCGCCGGCCGATCCGAGTCGGCCCGCACGATAATCCCGGCGCATCGCTGCCCGGAAGCGAACTCAGCGCCTCGATCGCCTGCTGCTCCACCTCCGTCGGCTTGCTCACGACTGCACCAGCTTCGCGACCGCCTCGCGCTTCTGGTCAGGCGCCAGGTGCGCGTAACGGGGCGTCATTGCCATGCTCCCGTGGCCGAGCAGCTCGCGCACAGTGTTGAGCGGCACACCGGCCGGGCGGCCGGTATAGAATCATCACCGCAGTTATCGTCTCGAGGTGGCAGGCGAGGAATTCTTTGTCGACCCGCTCTTCTATCACAGGCGGCTGAAGTGCTACATGGTGGTGGAACTCAAAGCCACGGCATTCAAGCCGGAGCACGCCGGACAGTTCCCCCGAGCACCCGGCAGTCTTGCGATTACGCGGTCGATTGCTTCAATTTGGCAATCGATCTCGTCGCCTACACAGCGCCCCCACGATCAGGGCGATGTCCGCATCGAGTTCGGCGTTCTGGAATTTCAGGGCAGCGCAGCCGGTAAACGCAGCGGCCATGAAGAACTTCAGGCGCAGGCGGACGGTGGAAAGAATCCGCGCCGGAGACTCGGACGGCGCCGGGCGGGGCTTGGGGCGACGCGGGGCTGAGTGCGCCTTTCGGGCGCGAGTATTCTTGGCGGCAGCCATGTTCGGACCTCACTGAAGGTTCGGATGTGGTGAGCCGTCCCGGCCGTGGGTATTGACCGCGGCGGGCGGCGCCTTGGCCAGCGCAGGCGTCAGTGGGGTACAGGCAGCGGTATCTTCAGGGCTCCGGAATCGCGAAATGCGGGTTCGTGCAGCATTTCCGTGCCGCCTTCGAATCCTGTTCCCGGCACCATCCCCTCCCTGTCTATTCCCAACAGTCACGGCGCGGAGGAACGCTTCGGCATCCCGTGGCATTTAGCTCTGGTATGGCCCAGAGCAAAGCGCTTTCACGCACCGTCAAAGGCATCGGAATCGGCGTCGGCGTCCTGATCGTTGCGCTGGTGCTGGTCGTGGCATTCTTCCCGTGGAATCGACTGCGCAGGCCGGTTGCGCGCCTTCTCTCCGCCGACCTTCACCGTACGGTCAACATCGCAGCCTTGCACGGGTCCCTGTTCAGGCACCCGCATGTACAGGTGATCGGGTTCACCATCGGCAATCCCGCCTGGGCCGGCGGCGGGCGGATGGTCTCGATCGAGCGCATCGACCTCGAGCTGCGCTTCTGGCCTCTGTTGCGCGGTGAGATCGTTCTGCCGAAGGTCGAGCTGGTCAGGCCGGACGTGCGGCTCTTTCGCGCGGCCGATGGGCGCGCGAACTGGGTATTCAGTGCCAATCCACAGAGCGCTGCGGCGAAGAAGAAAGCAAGCGAGCCGATGCGCCTACCACTCGTGCACCGGCTGTTGATCGAGTCAGGCAAGCTGAGCGCGCATGACGAGATGCACAAGGTCACCTTCGACGGTACGATCGATGCAGGAGGCGTGAGCAGCGCTGCAGCGGGTGCGCCATCGAGCACCGCAAAAGCAGTAAAGAGCGTAGCGCAGCGCCGCGGCGCCAAGCCGAGCAGCGCCAAACAGCAGGCCAGCAGAGTGGCCGCCGACACCGGTACCGGCTTCAAGCTTCTCGGCAAAGGCGAGCTCAACGGCAAGCCCTTCACACTGCGCGTCAGCGGCGGCCCCCTCGTGTGGGCGGAGACACACAAGCCGTATCCGTTCGACGTGCACATGGTTGCCGCCGACATCCGCGTCAGCGCTCGCGGCGTCGTGCCCCGACCCTTCGACCTCACGCAGCTCAAAGTGACGCTCTCGCTGGCCGGCAACGATCTGGCCGACGGCTACTACCTGACCGGCGTAGCGCTGCCGAACACGCCGCCGTACTCGATTTCCGGCGACCTGCGGGTCGTCGGCACGAAGTATGAGTTCAAGAACGTGCGCGGCAGCCTTGGCGGCAGCGACATCCACGGGCTGGTGAGCATGCAGCTCAACTCCGGCGGCTATCCGATCCTCGATGCGGACCTGACCTCGCACTCGCTCAATCTCGCCGACCTCGGCCCGACATTCGGTGGCGCGGCGCCGAGCGCCGCGCAGGAAGCGCAGGCCGCACACGCCCAAGGGCATCCCACCAAAGCGAAGGCCGAGACCGCCCTCGGCAAGGGGGTCGCTCACGCCCTGACTGCAGCGGCTGCCGCGAGCAAGGTAAGCAGCAATGCTCTGCTGTTGCCGACGGCGAAACTGCAGGTCGACCGCCTGCGCGGCCTCAACGCGACCCTGCACTACCACGCCGACGAGATCAAGGCGCAGGACCTGCCGCTGCGCAAGGTGGATCTCCATCTGCGCTTGCAGAACAACGTGCTACGCCTCGATCCGTTTGCCTTCACCCTTCCCGAGGGCATGCTCGCCGGCACCGCGGTGATCGATACCAACGAGCACGTGCCTGCCGAGCAGCTGGACGTGCGCCTGACTCACGTGCAGCTGGCGCAGTTTCATACCAAGGGCACGACCAAACCAGCGCTCGAAGGCACTCTCGTCGGGCGGCTCAAGTTGGCCGGCGAAGGCGACTCGATGCATGCCTTCGCCTCGACCGCCGACGGCACGCTCTCGATCGTGGTCCCGCACGGTGAGATCGAGCAGGCTTTCGCCGAGTTTGCGGGAATCGATGTGGCACGCGGGCTCGGGCTCGTTCTGAAGAAGAATCAGCAGCAGACGGCGCTGCGCTGTGGGATCGCCGATTTCGACGCGCACAATGGCATCGCGAAGGTGAGACAGGTCGTTTTCGACACTCAGGTGGTGATGATCACGGGCCTGGGCGATGTGAACCTGCACGACGAGAGGCTGAATCTGCAGCTCACCGGACGGCCCAAGAAGTTCCGCCTCGGCGTGCTGCGCTCGCCGGTCGAGATCAGAGGCACGTTGCGTCATCCGGCGGTGGGGCTCAAGGCCAGCAAGCTCGCCACTCAGGGAGCCGCCGCGGTGGTGCTCGGAGCCATCGGCACCCCGCTCGCCGCAATCGCGGCCTTCGTCGACCCCGGACTCAACAAAAGCGCCGATTGTCAGGCGCTGCTCGCCGATGCCAAAGCGATGGGCGCACCGCTGCACACGGCCTCGAGACCCCACAAAGGCGCACCGAAGCGCTGAGTCATCCCGCCTCGGGTTGCAACTTTTAAACCCTCTGCGGGGTTCTCGTGTCCAAGTCTGGTACCACCACGCAACGCGGGAAGTGGTCCTTTACAGTGCCCCCGAGCGCAACGGATCATCATTGCCATGAATCGCCACGGCTCGACGGAGGCGAAGTCAACTCTACGATGTCAAAGCGAGAGCCAACTGCCCCGGTCGTTTTGCGGCCCCGTGCGCAAGGCAGGAGCCTCCACTCCTGGTTGTACGACGAGCTCCACGCGGCGATTGTCGAGTGCCGACTAGCGCCCGGGGTCAAGCTCCCCTCGCGCAAAGCCCTGGCACTTCAGTACCGTGTCTCGGTCACCACCGTCGTTGCGGCAGCCGAGAAACTCGTGCAGCACGGGTACCTGGATGCCAGAGCCGGCAGCGGGACATATGTCAGGGGAGCATCTGCGGCTGCACTGACGCAGAGAGGCCGCAAGGGGCTCTCCGAGCGCGGCAGGTGGCGACTCCATCTATGTGATCGGAACTGAATATGACCGCGCGGCTTTCGCCGAGCTAGACGGCAACCCGGTCAAGTCGCTCAATATCAACCTGCAGGGCCGCTACGACAATTACCAGACCTTCGGATCGGACTTCACACCGAAGATCGGGTTCAAGTTCACGCCCTACAAGTGGATTGCGCTGCGCGGCACTTGGGGCAAAGGCTTTCGCGTACCGTCGGCGGCGGAGGGTATAGCGTCCGGCGAGGCCTTCGGCGCAGGTACCTCCAACGACCCGGTCCTATGCCCGAATCCTACCGTCCCCAATACGCCGGGGAACTACCCGAGCGAATGCAACGTCGGCCTGACGGGCGTCCTGCTGGCGAATTCACACCTGCAGAACGTCAAGTCAACCAACTGGACGACAGGCATCGTCTTCCAGCCACTCACCCAGGCAAGCGTCTCCATCGACTACTACAATATCAAGCTCGACAATGACATCGTCCCGGTCTTTGAGGCCGGCGCAGGCTTTGCCAGCGACATCAGCCTGGTCCGCGGCCCCTCTGTGGTCCTACCTTACGTCAACGCCCAGGGCCAGACGGTCAACCAGGCGACGCCGGTGGGCCTCATTCTGGAAGAGAGCTTCCCGTACGTGAATGCCAGCTCGACCAAGACGAGCGGGTATGATGTGGACCTCCAGTATCACTGGGACATGGGAAGCATCGGCCGCTTCACCGGCGAGATGACATGGACGCATGAGCTGACGTATCAGCTGATCGTCGGCGGCAGCACCTTCGATCTTGCAGGTACGCACGGCCCGTCGGGCGTATCGGGTGACACCGGCAACCCGAAGGATCGGGTGAACTGGCGGCTGAGCTGGAACAAGGGACCGATCACGATCACTCCCAGCATCAATTTCGTCAGCCACTTCAGCATCGACGATCCGTCCTCCGGTATTCCGACCTGTGCCACGGCGATCGCCTTCGGGGCCAACTTCCCGGACGGCGTGACCGCTGAGAACAAACAGTTCTGCAATGTGGGGTACTTCCTGGAGACCGATGTCTACGGATCGTATCAGCTGAGCACCAACTTCCAGCTGCACGCGTCAGTGATGAATCTGTTCAACAAGCAGCCTCCCGTGGACGTCCAGAGCTACGGCTCCGGCAGTGTCTTCCTGCCTTACGACGCCGCGCTGCATCAGGATGGCGCGGTGGGCCGGTACTTCCTGGTCGGATTCGACTACGACTTCTGACCGCGGGCGGACCGGTACTGAGCAACCGGCTCCGCCCGGCCCTCGCCCTCCAGTTCGCCGAGGCAGTCCCCGAGCAGCGCCGCCGCTCGCTCGAGGGCCTCGGCGGACAGTCCCGCATAGCCCAGCATCAGCCCGGGGTATTCGGGGGGCTTGCGGTAATACTGGTGGATCGAGTAGAGCCCCAGGCTGCGAGTGACGCCGAGCTCGATCAATCGGGTGACCTGCGAAAACTCCACTCGCCGCAGCCAGACAACGATATGGGTGCCCGCGCGCGTTTCCTGCACTGCGATGCGCTCCTTGCAATGGCGTCGCAGGGCGTCGATGAAGACCGTGCGGCGATGCTCGAGCTCGACGACCGTGCGCCGCAGATACTTCTCGAACTGCCGGCTGCGCATGAATGCGGCCAGGGCCGCTTGCTCCACCGACGGGCTGCCGAGATCGTCCAAGCGCTTGACCCGGCAGAGATCGTCGCGGATACCCGGCGGACAGACGATGAAGCCGAGGCGCAACGACGGGAACAACGTCTTGGAGAAGGTCCCCACATAGATGACGCGACCGGAGAAATCCAGGGAACGCAGCGCCGCGAGCGGCCGCTCGCGGAAATGGAACTCGCTGTTGTAGTCGTCTTCCAGGATCCAGCTTCCCTGGCGCGCGGCCACATCGAGCAGCTCCACGCGGCGCTCGAGGCTCATGACCGCGCCGGACGGAAACTGATCCGATGGCGACACACAGATGAGACGCGCGTTGTGGCGCGCGAGCTCGGAGGTCACCATGCCGTTCTCGTCGGTGCGCACGCTGACGATTCGAGCGCCATGCGCGGTCAGCGCCTGCATCATGAAAAGATAGTGCGGATCCTCCAACGCGACCGTATCTCCTTCGTCGAGCACCGCCCGCAGCGCGATCGTCATGGCCTGCTGCGTACCGTTGACGATCAGAATATCGCTCTCCGAGCATACGACTCCACGGCGCCGCGCCAGGTAGTCGGCAACCGCCGCGCGCAGTGGCGGAAACCCCTGGGAGTCGGGATATCGTGGGCCGGCAACGCGCGCCGCAGCCGTGAGCTTGCGGCTCCACGAGCGCATCATATCGATGCCGAACGGCGGGTCACAGTGCAGGTCGTAGCGCAGTCCCTCGCGCAGCCGCCCCAGCGTGTTGGATCCAAGGTTGCGCAGGCGCGCCGCATAGCGCGACTGCGGCGGCGTCTCCACCGGTGGCGAGGTGAAGCCGGGGGGCAGGGTGATATCGGCCACCTTGGTTCCGGATCGCTCGCTGGAGACCGTGAGCTGCTCCGCGCGCAGGATCTCGTAGGCGGTGAGCACCGTGTTGCGGGAGAGGTTGAGCTTCTGCGCCAGGTCACGCGTCGCCGGCAGCCGCTCCCCGGGATGGAAGTGGCCCTCCACGATCGCCCGCTTCAGGACGCGCGCGAGCTGCTCGTACAGGGCCCCTCGGCCGTCGAGGGGGAATTTTGCTAGCAGCATTCTGGTACCATAAAACGTACGTAATCTGGCACTTTCCGGTGCCAGGCCCGGGACCGTACGCTACCACACGGAATGCGCAAGTGGCGCAAAGTTGACCGGCCCGGGCCGGCAGTCCCGTGGTACAGCGACCCCACGTCGTCCGCCGGGGATCGGGTCGCGCATCACGCCCACTGACGGCAAATAGTGGATAATGGCGGCGGGTTGTGATGGTTGTGACTCACCATGAAGACCTTCATTTTGGTCGCATGCGTAGCTGCACTGCTGTCCGCAAGTGCATCGGCAGCGCCACGCCTTGCTTCCGCCGCGAAGCCGGATCCCTCCGACATGCTGTTCGCGTCCCCGACCAGGTTGGATCGGGTGGGGCGGATCGTCGTTCCCGTCATGATCGACGGCAAAGGACCATTTCGCTTCCTGGTCGACACCGGCGCCGATGGCTCACTTGTCTCCGCCGCGCTCGTCAACCAACTCGGGCTCGTCCCATACCAGCTTCGCAACGAACGGGTCGAGGGCACAACGGGAACCGAACAGTTGCCGTGGGTGACCATCGACAGCCTCAGCATCGGGTCTATCGTCAAGCACGGTGTGCGCATGCCCGTCAGCAGCAGCCCCGTGATGAGCGGGCTCGACGGCATTCTGGGGATGGCGGGTTTCGGCGCTGTCCGGGTCGTGGTCGATTTTCACAACAACAAAGTATTCGTCGACCGCTCCAGCCGGGCCCTGCCGACGAGCTTTCTCGACATCCATGCCCAGCGCTCGGCGGGGGGGCTTCTCATCATTCCCGCGCGCGTCGGGGACATCCCGGTCGCGGCAGTCATCGACACCGGAGCAACCGAGACGCTCGGTAACGCTGCGCTGCGCAAAGCCCTGCTGCATGAGGCCGCGGCAGAAGCGGCGGGGGCCCAGATCTACGGTGTCACCAGGCAAATCTCCAGGGGCGGCATCGCGGCCTCGCCACAGATTTCGCTCGGTCCGGCCGCGATCCTCGGCCTCAGGGTCGTGTACTCGGACATCCCCATCTTCAAGACCTGGCATCTCGACTCGCAGCCCGCCCTGATCATCGGGATGAACGCGCTCGGAGTCGTCCAGGCGATGGTACTCGACTATCCGCGCTCCCAGGTCTATCTGCAGCCGATACCGCCGCCGGGAATATCGGTAACGGTAGTGAACGACGATTTGTCGTCTCTTCCCTGACTCGATTCCGCCGCCTGTCACCGGCGGTCACGGAGCTTCCGCGGCCGGGATCGGGTCCTCCGCTGGGTTGTGACCCACCATGAAGACCTTCATTTTGGTCGCATGCGTAGCGGCACTGCTGCCCGGAAGCGCGTGGGCGGCGGCACCGCCGGCATCCTCCGTGAAGCCGGATTCGTCCGACCTGTTGTTTGCGGCACCCACTCAGCTGGACCACTCGGGCCGCATCGTCGTCGCAGTCTTCATCGATGGCAAAGGCCCGTTCCGCTTCCTGGTCGACACCGGAGCGGACAGTTCGATGATCTCTCGAGCGCTCGTCAACGAACTCGGGCTCAGCTCCAACGACACCAGCGACGAGCAGGTTCAGGGCACCACGGGCATCGAGCAGTTACCGTGCGTTACCATCGCCGACCTGCGCATCGGCTCCATCGTCAAACATAACGTGCACATGCCAGTGAGCCCCAGCCCTGTCATGATAGGGCTCGGCGGCATCCTGGGCATGGCCGGATTCGGACCCGTACGGGTCATGGTCAACTTTCGCAGCAACCGGGTGGAGATCGACCGCTCGAGCGACCGCCTGGTGCAGGGATATCTCGGCATCCAGGCGCGGCGTACTTCGGGCGGTTTGCTGATGATCCCCGTCCTGGTGGGGGATATCCCGGTCGAAGCCGTCATCGACACGGGAGCCGAGGTGACGCTGGGCAACACCGCGCTGCGGGAAGCTTTGCTCCGTCAGGCCGCCAAGCACCCGGAGGACGCCAAGATCTACGGCGTCACCAAGCAGGTCAGCGACGGCGGCCTTACCACCTCACCCTGGGTTACTGTCGGTCCGGTCGTAATCCAGGGCCTCGGCATCGTGTACTCGGATATCCCCATCTTCAAAATCTGGAATTTGGATTCGCGGCCCGCGCTGATCATAGGCATGAACGTGCTCGGATCGGTCGATGCGCTGGTGCTCGACTATCCGCGCGCTCAGGTCTACCTGCGGCCGTCGCAATCCGGAATCTCAGTCGATATCGACCAGCAGATGTCCCTCATCAAGCATGGTCTCAACGACGACGCCGACGGCGGCTGAGCTCGCTCCCGCCAACCCTCCGGCGCCAGTCACAAAGCGATCACGCCGCGGTCACAGCCCTGTCACGTTGCGGCGCTAGAGTTCGTCCGCAGTGCAGTGCCCTCGGGACCGTGATTGCGGCATCTGACCAAACTGACTGAGCGGATCGACGAGCGGCTTTCCGCTCCCTGTACTCGCGATCGCTCGTCTATAACACCTGCTGGGAGGATCCCGCGGTCGACCGCCGAGCGCTCGGGCTCAGTCGCGAAGACCTGGTGCTCGTCATCACCAGCGCGGGCTGCAATGCGCTCGACTACGCGCTGCTCGCGCCGCGACGGATCCAGCTCTCGATTTCGACGACTTCTTCCACCTGTTCGGCCACTCTGAGCCTCCTCGGCGTGCCGCGACCGCAGCGCCAGGAGATCGAGGCGCAGCACGCCGGCGGCGTGGCGGCCTACGTGCGCGACTCCCTGGAGTACGTGCTCTGTCAGCTGCCGTTGGCGAGCAACTATTTCTGGCGGCTGTTTCTCGGGCGACGGAGCCGGTCTCCAAGTTCATCCTGCTGGATCATATGGACTGGATGGCGAGCCACGATCCGCAGGCGCTGGCCGAGGAATGGCGCGAGATCTTCCGGCACGCGACGCCCGCAGCGCGGCTGATCTTCCGCAGCGCTCATCGCCGGCCGCGTATGAGAACCTGGAGCGACTCGGCAGCCGGGTCGCGCACTTGCGGCGCCTCATCCTGGTCGATCTCTGTCCCGCGCTACTCGCGCAGGCGCGAACGCGCGCCGCACGGCTCGACACCGTCGAGGTCGTCGAAGCCGACATCACCCGCTACCGGCCACCGCAGCAGGTAGACTGCGTTTATCTTTCCTACGCGCTCACCATGGTGGAGGACTGGCGAGCCGTCATCGCCAACGCCGTGGGCATGATCAGGCCGGGCGGAACGTTGGGCGTAGTGGATTTCTTCGTGTCATCCGCGCAGCCACCGCCCGGTGGCATGCGTCATCCCACCTGGGAGCGCTGGTTGTGGCGCCGATGGTTCGCTCACGACGGAGTGCGGCTCGATCCGGCTCACCTGGAACAGCTCGCAACCGCCGTACCGGACTGCCGCCTCCTCGAGCGGCGGGGCAAGGTCCCGTATCTGCCCGGGCTGACGGCGCCCTACTACCTCTTCGTCGGGCGCAAGCGCTGATCAATCACGGCGACGACGCCGCTTCCAGCGCCTCGAGCCTCGGGCCCTCCACGCGCCCGATCTTCATCGACGCGTCGTACAGCACCAGACCGAATGCGATGAGTGCGATCAGAACCGCAATCGATGCTCTGACGTGCCGGGACTGGAAGCGGCGGATGTCGGCGGCAAAGGCGATCAGGCCCAGCAACGCCGCGATGACGACGATGGCATCGATGCTCGCCCGCTGCCAATAGCTGCCGCCGAGATGCAACCACATGCCGAACTCGTCGAAGGTCAATGCCAGGGCAAGACCGTAGGCGAGCGCGGCAGCACTCAGCTTCCTCCCCTGGGGCCTGGCGAGAAGCAGGTACGCGCCCACGGCCGCCAGCAGGAAAATGCCGTAGTTCAGATGATGGACATGCGTGCCGCGCAGAAAGAAATACATGTTCGGTACGCGGCGCGCCATGATGAGCAACACCATGATGCGCGAGGCGATGAAGGTGAGAATGAAGGCGAACAGGGCGCGGCGGGCGAGCGAGTTCGCCGGGCGGGCGGGCACGGTCGGATCGCCGCTCACCGTGGCTCAGCCGGCGAGCCCGCGCAGCGCCCTGAAAGCGAAGTCCGCGGCGCGGCCGTACACCGCCGCCTGCCAGGCCGGCGTATCGGTATAAAAGGCCTCGCGCATCTGCCGGCGGATCGGTGCCGCCGCTGCCGCATCCCCACCACCGTGACTGTGCAACCAGTGATCCGCACGCAGCGCCGCCAGCACCTCCAGAACCGGGCGGGTGCCGAACTCCAGTCCGATCAGGGTCAGCTCCAACTCCGGCCGCAGGCGCTCGATGCCACGGGCCATGGTTCCCGTAAGACGCGCGGATACCGACTCGCCGGCCGACAGATCCCGCACGTCAGGCCCAAACCACCGCAGTGCACGCTCGCGCGCCTTCGGATCGGCGGCGTCGAGTATCGGCTCACCATACGCTGGCGGCCCGAGGCCGGTGTGCAGGTCGAGCACCGTGAGCCTGCGCACGGTGGAGGGAAACACCTCGCGCAGGACTCGGGCCAACATCCGCGCCGACCAGGTCTCGCGCACGCCACCGTAGAAGAGCCCGCCGGGCCGTGTGTACTGGCCGCCGCTGACCGCGGCCTGCAGAGCAGCCATGCCATGCTGTTGGGCATGCGCGCTCAACGCCGCATCGGCGGCCTGGCGGATCTCGCCTTCCCACGCCTTCGGCACCAGCCAGTCGTGCAGCCGCTCATAAGCCTGCGAGGACGGCAGCGGCAGTGAGAAGTCGACGAAGTTGCGGTTGAGGTCGACGCCGTCCTCGGTGACACGCCGCAGCCAGGCGAAGCCGTAAGGATTGATTGCGTGGAGCAGCACGAGGCAGCCGGAAGGCGGCAGCGCCGCGTGCAGATGATCCTCGAGAAACCCCACGAGACAGCCCGAGCCCGCCAGACCCTCGACGCCGTGAGTCCCGGCAATGACGAGCAGCGCGCTCTGCGCCTCCGCAGCGCCCAGCCGCGCGATGTCGAGGCTCAACGTCTCGCCGTTCGGACCGAGATGGTCGGGCAGTGTGTAGCGCAGCGTCGCCGCTGACGCGCGAGCCGCCGCCACGCCGAAACGCTCACGTGCGGAGGCGTAGTCGGGGCTGAAATACTCTGCAATGGGCATCGAAGGCTCCACGCGCCAAGCCGGGCTGGCGGCCGCATCCTGCCATAGGTACCCTGCGCGCACCATGCTGCACCCCGTCCCTGCACCCACCGCCACGCCCCCGCCCCGCTTCGTATGGTGGGTACGGCTGCTGTCGCGCGTGTCCTTTGCGGCTCTCTATCTGCTCGCCGACCTCATCGGCTGGCTCGCCTTCCGCGTGTTTCCCCATCGCGACGACGTGGTGCGGACGAACCTGTCGCTGTGCTTCCCGGAGCTCGACGCGGCTCGGATGACGGAGATCCGCCGCCGCTATTACAGCGGCTTCGCCGACGTGCTCATGGAGGTCATCAAGTCGGCAACGCTCCCGCCCGAGGAGATCCGCCGGCGGGTGCACATCGTCGGCATCGAGCAGGCTCGGGCGCTGCTCGCCCAGGGCCAGTCGGTGCTGCTCGCGGCGGCGCATCAGTGCAACTGGGAGCTGATGCTTCTGGCGCTGTCGCTCGCACTGGAATTCCCCCTCGATGCCGCCTACAAGCCGCTGGTCGACAGTTGGGCGGAGCGCGAGATGAAAAAGGTGCGCAGCCGTTTCGGCAGCCGCCTGATACCGGCCAAGGATCTGCTCGCCGACATCATCAGGCGCAGCAAGATGGTGCGCGCCATCGCCATGGTCGCGGACCAGGAGCCGATGACCAGCGAGCACAAGCACTGGACGCGGTTTCTCAACCGCGACACCGCCTTCTACATGGGACCGGAGGAAATCGCGCGCGTCACCCGCTTCCCTGTGTTCTTCATCGGCATGAAGCGCACGGGACGCGGCCTCTATGAGATGCGCTTCTCGCCGCTGTCCTCACCCGGGGAGTCGTTGCAGACCGGCGAGCTGACCGAGCGTTACGTTCGCCTGGTCGAGCAGCAGATCCGCGACGCGCCGCCCGATTGGCCCTGGTCGCACAAGCGCTGGAAGCTCAAGAAATCCCTCTATCAGGCCCGGGGCTCAGGACGCTGACGCCGGCGGATTGGCCGTCTCGCCCGCACGCCGCAGCTCACGCGGCAGCCCGAAGGTCACTCGCTCCTCGCGCCCCGCCACTTCGCGCGGCACTTGCGCGCCCCAGGCGCCGAGCTGCTCGAGAACACGTCGCACGAGGATCTCCGGCGCCGACGCCCCGGCCGTGACACCGATGGAGCGCTTGCCCTCGAACCACTCGCGCCTGAGATCCTCCGGGCCGTCGACCAGGTAACCCGGAATGCCGGCGCGATCGGCAAGCTCGCGCAAACGGTTGGAATTCGAGCTCGACTTCGAGCCCACCACCACCAGCAGATCGCACTCGGCCAGCAGCTTCTTGACGGCGTCCTGCCGATTCTGTGTGGCGTAGCAGATATCTTCCTTGCGCGGTGTCGCCAGCATCGGGAAGCGGCGGCGCAGCCCTGCGACGATCTCCGCGGTGTCATCGACCGAGAGAGTGGTCTGGGTCACGAACGCGAGGTTGCTCGGATCGCGGACCTCGAGCGTACGCACATCCGCCTCGTTGCCGACCAGATACATGCGGCCGCCGGAGGAGGTATCGAATCGCCCCATCGTGCCTTCGACCTCGGGATGGCCGGCGTGGCCGATCAGAATCACCTCGCGCCCATCGCGGGCGTAGCGCTGCACCTCCATGTGGACCTTGGTCACGAGCGGACAAGTCGCATCGAACACGGTGAGGCCGCGCTCCTTCGCCTCATCCTCCACGGCATGCGACACGCCGTGCGCGGAGAAGATCACCGTGGCGCCGCCGGGCACCTCCTTCAACTCCTCGACGAAGACTGCACCGAGGTCGCGCAGCCGATCGACGACGTGGCGGTTGTGCACCACCTCGTGACGGACGTAGATCGGAGCGCCGAAGAGCGCGATCGCCCGCTCAACGATGTCGATGGCACGGTCCACGCCGGCACAGAAACCGCGAGGATTGGCGAGAAGCACCTGCATCAAAACACTCTCCTCAGTTCGGGCGCCTGCTCGGACCGCGCGCCTCGAGCCAAGCATCGATGAGCAGCAGCGCCGCACCCACCGTAATCGCCGAGTCGGCGACATTGAACGCCCATGGGAAGTACACGCCATGCCAGTGGGCGAGAATGAAATCGACCACGTGACCGATGCGCAGGCGGTCGCACAGATTGCCGAGAGCGCCGCCCATGATCAGCGTCAGGCTGAGGCACAGCAGCCGCTGAGTGCGCCCATTGAGGCGCCTGAGCCAGAGCACTATTCCCGCGGCCACCGCTACGGCCAGGCCCGCGAACAGCCATTTCTGCCAGCCCGAAGCTTCCGCCAGCAGGCTAAACGCGGCGCCTCTATTGTACGTCAAGGTGACGTCGAGCACCGGCAAGAGGCGCAACGTGCGATAGAGCGCCAGATGATCGACGATCCAGAGCTTGACGAGCTGGTCGAGGGCGATCACCGCTACCGTAACCGGCAGCCAGCGCCAGCCGCTCGGAGCCCGAGCAGCGCTGCCGTCCTGCAGCGGATCGGCCATGCCGGTTTCCCGCTCATTGGCCGCGTTCATACGAAGCGGCGGTCCTCGCCCGGCCCGTCTATATTGCGCACGCAGCGGCCGCAGATCTCCGGGTGTTTCGGGTTGGAGCCGACATCCGGACGGCGCTGCCAGCAGCGGACGCACTTCGGGTCCGAGGTAGGCTTCAGCGCAATCCAGACCCCGCTGCGTCCGGTGTTGGTGGCGGGAGTCGCACTCGCCGGCGGCGCGCCCTCGATGCGATGAACACGCGCATGGGAGGTGATCAAGAAGAAGCGCAGCTCATCTCCCAGCGCACTGAAACGCGCGTATTCATCCGGGACGCAGTAGACATCGATCTCGGCGTCGAGCGGCGCGCCGATCGCGCCAGCATCGCGCAGCTTCTCGAGCTCACGCGTGACATCGCTGCGCAGCTGCAGCAGAGCCGGCCATTCGACATCGGTCGCGGACACCTCCGGAACCTGGTGCCAGGTCTCGAGAAACACCGATTCCGAGCGCTCGCCGGGCAGGAACTCCCAGATCTCCTCGGCGGTGAAGGACAGCAGCGGCGCGAGCCAGCGCACCATGGCTTCCGCGATGTGATACATCACCGTCTGCGCGGAGCGGCGCGCCCGACCCGCCGTCGGCGTGGTGTACATGCGGTCCTTCAGCACATCGAGATAGAAACCGCCCAGGTCCACGCTGCAGAAGTTGTGCACCTTCTGATAGATGAGGTGGAAGGCGTAGCGCCGATAGGCCTCGATGATCTCCGCCTGCAGGGCGGCGGTACGCGCCAGCGCCCAGCGATCCAGCGCCAGCAGATCGGAGCTGGCCACGGCGTCGCGCTTGGGGTCGAAGCCGTGGAGGTTGCCGAGGAGGTAGCGCACCGTGTTGCGCATGCGGCGATAGGAGTCCGCCATGCGCTTCAGGATCTCATCCGACACGCTCATCTCGTTGGCGTAATCGGTGGCGGAGACCCACAGGCGCAGCACATCGGCGCCCAGGATGCTCATGACCTTCTGTGGCGCGACCACATTGCCGAGCGACTTCGACTGCTTGCGGCCTTTCTCATCGACCGTGAAGCCGTGCGTCAGGACGCCACGATATGGCGCGCGTTCGTAGAGCGCCTCCGACATGAGAAGAGAGCTGTGGAACCAGCCGCGGTGTTGATCGGAACCCTCGAGGTAGAGGTCCACGGGCGCGTGGATCTCCGGCCGCGCGGTGCCGACGCACTCGAAGGACAGGCCGGAGTCGGCCCAGACATCCATGACGTCCTTGGTCTTCTCGTAGCTGTCCGCCTCCGCGCCGAGCAGCTCGGCCGGATCGAGCGAGAACCACGCTTCGATGCCATCGCGCTCCACGCGGGCAGCCACCTGCTCGATGAGCTGTTGCGTGCGCGGATGCAGCTCTCCTGTCTGCGCGTGCACGAAGAGCGGAAGAGGCACGCCCCAGGTGCGCTGGCGCGAGACACACCAGTCCGGCCGGTTTTCGATCATGCCGGTGATGCGCTGCTCGCCCCAGTCCGGCGTCCACTGCACCTTCTTGATATCGCGCAACGCGTGCGCGCGCAGGCCTTTGCGGTCCATGCTGATGAACCACTGCGGCGTGGCGCGGAAAATGACCGGTGTCTTGTGTCGCCAGCAGTGCGGGTAGCTGTGCACGAACGGCTCGTGATGCACCAGCCGGCCCCGCTCCCGCAGCGCCTCGATGAGAACGCCGTTGGCCTCCTCGACCCTGAGCCCGGCGACGAGCGGGGTGTCGGGCAGGAAGCGGCCGTCGTTGCCGACCGGGTTGACGACGGGCAGGCCATAGCGCTGACCGACGGCGAAGTCCTCGTGACCATGCCCCGGAGCGGTATGGACCGCGCCCGTGCCGGCGTCGAGCGTCACATGCTCGGCGAGAATGACCGGCACCTGCCGATCCAGGAACGGGTGCTGCAGCTTCAGCCCTTCGAGGTCGCGGCCCGCGGCTTCCGCCAACACCGCGAGCTGCGTCATGCCGTAGCGCTTGAGACAGGGCGCGAGCAGCTCCGCAGCGATGATCAGTTGCGAGCGCTCACCGCCGCGCTCCGCCTCGACCAACACGTATCGGAACTCATCGCGCAGTGCGACGGCCTGGTTCGCGGGCAGCGTCCATGGAGTGGTGGTCCAAATGACAACGTCCGCCGGCGTGGTGCCGAGGCGCCCGTCGACGAGTCCCATGCGCCGTTCGAGGTCACGCGAATCCACCACGCGAAAGGACACGTCAACGGCGGGGGAGGTGTGCTCCTCGTACTCGACTTCCGCCTCAGCAAGCGCGGAGCGACAGTCGAGGCACCAGTGCACCGGCTTTACACCTTTGTAGAGGTGTCCGTTCTCGATGATGCGGCCGAGAGCGCGCAGCTGCTGCGCCTCGTACTGCGGCGCCATCGTGAGATAGGGATGGTCCCAGTCGCCAAGCACACCCAAACGCTTGAAGTCCGCGCGCTGCAGATTCACCTGCTCCTGCGCGAAAGCGCGGCAGGCGGCTCTGAAGGCCGCGGCGTCGAGCTTCTGCCCCGGCCGGCCGTGCTTCTTCTCCACCTGCAGCTCGATCGGCAGTCCATGGCAGTCCCACCCCGGGATGTAGGGCGAGTCGAACCCATCCAGGGAGCGCGACTTGACGATGATGTCCTACAGGATCTTGTTGACGGCGTGACCGATATGGATGGCGCCGTTGGCGTACGGCGGCCCATCGTGCAGCACGAACCGCGGCCGGCCGTGCGCCAACTGGCGCTGCTTGCCGTAGATGCCGCGCTCCTCCCAGGCGGCGACCATCGCCGGCTCGCGCCGGGCGAGATCCGCCTTCATCGGGAAGTCGGTCTGCGGCAGGTTGATCGTGCTCTTATAGTCGGTCATTCGCCGTGTCAGCCATTCAAGATCTGTCCAGCAATATCTGTCTAGCCTGCGCCGCGTCCTTGTGCATCTGGGCCACCAGGGCGTCTAGGGACGCGAAGCGCTCCTCTTCGCGCAGCTTCGCCACGAACTCCACTTCGATCTCGCGGCCGTAGAGATCGCCCGAGAAATCGAAGACATGCGCCTCGAGAAGCGTGTGCCCGCCGTCCACCGTCGGACGTGTCCCGAGGCTCGCGACGCCGGGCAACCCTCCGTCCGCGGCACCGCGCACCCGAACGGCAAAAATGCCCTGTACCGGAGGACGTCGCCGCTCGATCTGCAGGTTCGCCGTCGGAAAACCCAGATCGCGTCCCAGACGGTTGCCCTGCACCACCCGACCGGTCATCGAGTACGGACGGCCGAGCCAGCGGCGCACCTGATCGAAGTCCGCCCTGGCGAGCGCATCGCGCACTCCGCTGCTGCTCACGCGCTCGCCATCCAAGGTCACCGGCGGCATCACGTCAACCTGGTACCCGAGCCGCTGGCCCGCGCCGGCAAGCATCGCCGCCGTCGCCTCGCCATTACGCCCGAAGCGAAAATCATGACCCACCACCACCAGCGGTGTCCGCAGCTCCCGCCCCAGCAGCTCCGCGAACGCCTCACCCGAGAGGCAGCGCAGGGACGGCCCGAAACGCAGCAGCCACAGAAAGTCGCATCCCAGGCGCTCGAGGACGCGCCACCGTTCCCGGCACGAGGTCAGCCGCGCCGGCGCCTGACCCTCGGCCAGCAGGAACTCCCGCGGCGTCGGCTCGAAGGTCAGCACCATGACCGGCCGGGAGAGGCGTTTGCCGTGCTCCCTGAGCCTCGCGAGCAGTGCCTGATGGCCCACGTGCATGCCGTCGAACGTCCCGATTGTGACGACGGAGCCCCGATGGCGGTCGTTCAGGCCATTGAGTCCGCGAATGAGCTCCATGAGGCCGCTAAGCCGCTGATGTCAAAAGGTAAAGAATACAGGATTCATATGGGCGCTTGGCGCCACATTCACCCACCCTGGCACATCCTCTCCTGGACGCCGCTTGGGACGCCGCCATCTTATGTGAAGACGCCGTCCTGATTTGGCCACGTTCTCGGCCAGCGTTGACAACGTCTGGCCAGCTAAGCAGACTAGCGACCCCCGCGAGCCGGGGGAAGGTTCATTTTCCTTAACGGAGAGCATGTGGCCAACACCAAGTCCGCCGAGAAGGCGGCTCGCCAAGCAGAGAAACACCGCGCCCGCAATGTAGCGTTGCGCTCGCGTATGCGTACAGCCGTACGCGATGTCACGGCGGCGATTGCCGGAGGGAACAAGCAGGCAGCTCAGGCCACCTACAAGGAAGCGGTTCCGGTCATCGACACTCTGGTGAACAAGCAGATCATCCACCGAAACAAGGCAGCGCGACACAAGAGCCGGCTGGCGGCTCGGATTCGTGCGCTGCCGTGAGGCCGTAGCGATGAATGGTCAAGAGAAGCTCCGCTGGACGATCCCGCCGACTTCGGCTCCGATCCCGCTCAAGCTGAAGCCGGCTGCTCGTCGACAATTCCTCCTGCAGGTGATGCGAGGCCGCGGGCCGCGCGATCCTGCTCCTCCAAAACCGCCATAACCTTCTCGCAGAGCTCTCTCGTTCCACGGCCAGTGGCCGCGGACACGAGGAAGTGCGGGCCGCGGTGCCGTAGACCGCGGACGATCGCGCGGGCGCGCTTCTCCGCGTCCGCCTCGGGCAGAAGGTCACTCTTGTTGATCACCAGCCAGCGGGGCTTTGCCGCCAGCTCCTTGCTGAACTTCTTCAGCTCCTGAACGATCGCCCGGGCATCCTTCACCGGGTCGGCCTCCGGGTCTGGCGGCGCGATATCCACCAGGTGAAGCAGCACTTTGGTTCGCTGCAGGTGCCTCAGAAAGCGAATTCCGAGACCCGCCCCGTCTGCCGCTCCCTCGATCAGCCCCGGAATATCGGCCATCACGAAGCTGCGGTGCTCCCCGACGTCGACGACGCCCAGATTGGGATGGAGCGTGGTGAAGGGGTAGTCCGCCACCTTGGGACGCGCCGCGGAAACCGCACGAATCAGAGTGGATTTTCCGGCGTTCGGCAGACCGAGGAGACCCACGTCGGCGATGACCTTGAGCTCAAGCTCGAGCGCTCGCTTCTCTCCGGGTAGCCCCGGACCGAACTGCCTGGGCGCGCGGTTGGTGCTCGACTTGAAGCGCTGATTGCCCCACCCTCCCTTGCCGCCGCGAGCCACCGCCAGCACGTCCCCCTCGCGGGTAAAGTCGCCTAGCTGCTCGCCAGTCTCCGCATCGCGCACGAGGGTGCCTACCGGCACGGGGACATAAAGGTCGTCACCGCTGCGGCCCGTGCAGTCGTTCGCACCACCCGGCTCGCCATGCGGCGCGCGCCAGGTGCGCTCGACGCGAAAGTCCGCCAGGGTATTGATGCCGGGGGCGGCTCGCAGAAAAACGCTGCCGCCATTGCCCCCGTCCCCGCCGTCCGGACCACCGAGCGGCACGAACTTCTCCCTGCGGAAGCTGGTACTGCCTCGGCCGCCGTTGCCGGCCTGCACTTTCATCCGGGCTTCGTCGACGAATTTCATGAGGGACACCTAGACGAAAACCCCGGCGCGAGGCCGGGGCTTTCAGGGTCGAAACCGGTAGGCGGCAGTGACTACGCTTCCGCGGCCTCGGCCGGAGTCTCCATCACGCCGATCGCCGGCACGATGTTGACGTACAGCCGCTGCTCCGCGCCCCGGCGCTGAAACTGCACCTGGCCCGCCACCTTGGCGAAGAGCGTGTGGTCGGTCCCCACCCCGACATTGGCGCCGGCCCGCACGGGCGTGCCGCGCTGGCGGATGATGATGTTGCCCGCCAGCACCTGCTCGCCGCCGAAGCGCTTCACGCCGAGTCGCTTGGAGTGGGAATCGCGGCCGTTCTTGGTACTGCCGCCTGCCTTTTTGTGTGCCATGTATGCCTCAGCCTGCGCTGATGTCCGTCACCTTGATCTCGGTGAACGGCTGACGGTGGGTCTTCTGCCGCAGATAGTGCTTCCGCCGCCTGAACTTCACGATCGATACCTTGGAGCCCTTGCCGTGACGAACCACGGTGGCCACCACTTTGCCCCCCGCGAGCAGCGGCTTGCCGAGCTTCACCTCGGCACCCTCGCCCACGAGCAGAACCTGCCCGAACTCGACGGTGGCGCCGGCCTCGGCGTCGAGCTTCTCGATGCGCAGCACCCCGTCTTTGGTGACGCGATACTGCTTTCCGCCGGTGGCGATTACTGCGTACATAGGCTTGGGGCGAGCGGGGGTCTGGAGAAAGGCCGCGCATTCTACTGGCGGCCCCCCGGCGGGTCAAACGGCCCTTCCACAGGGCCGAAAAGGCCGCAACGCGCAGGCTTTGGGATAGGATGCGTGGCCTTAGTTGAGGTCCCGTCCGCTAATGACATTGGAAGAAATCCGCGCGCTTGTCCACACGGACCTCGGTTCGGTGGACCAGGTGATCCGCGCGCGCCTGAAGAGCGCCGTCCCGCTCGTGGACCAGATTGCCGAGCACATCATTTCCGGCGGCGGCAAGCGGCTGCGGCCCCTGCTCGTGGTGCTCGCCGGCCGCGCCTGTGGCCACAGGCCCGATGCCCACATCGAGGCGGCGGCCTTCATCGAATTCATTCATACCGCGACGCTGCTGCATGACGATGTGGTCGACGGCTCCTCGCTCCGCCGCGGCCGCGATACCGCCAACCAGGTCTTTGGCAATCAGGCGAGTGTGCTGGTCGGCGATTTCGTGTACTCGCGCGCCTTCCAGATGATGGCTTCGCTCTCCTCACAGCCGGTCATGGAAATCATGGCCGACGCCACCAATGTGATCGCCGAGGGCGAGGTCATGCAGCTGATGAATGCGCACGACCCCGAGACCACCGAACAGCGCTATCTCGAGGTCATCTACCGCAAGACCGCCAAGCTCTTCGAGGCCGGTGCGGAGGTTGCGGCGGTGCTCGCGGGCAGCCCCGAACAAGTGCGTAAAGCCCTCGCGGCCTACGGCCGTCATCTCGGCACGGCCTATCAGCTCGTCGATGACGTGCTCGACTACCGCTCGAATCCGGCCGAGCGCGGCAAGAACCTCGGCGACGACCTGGCCGAGGGTAAGCCCACGCTGCCTCTCATCTATGCGCTGCGCAACGGCAGCGATGCCCAGCGCGCGGCCATTCGCATCGCCATCGAGAAGGGGGGCCTGGCCCAGCTCGAGCCCATCATCGCGGCGATCGAGTCGACCGGTGGCCTCGAATACTCCGCGCGGCTGGCGAAGGAATCGGCCGAGCAGGCACTGCACTCTCTGAAGCCGCTGCCGGAGAGCATCTACAAGGAGGGGCTCGCGGCATTGGCCCGGTTTGCGGTCGAGCATACGACCTGATACGAGGGCCGCAACAGCGCTGCGAGCTTCAGTAATCGTGCAGCTCTCCGTACCAGGCCTTGCCCGCCTGGTAGACGGCGAGCCGCGCCTGTAGAGGCGCCACATCCCATTGCAGGGCGTGGGCCCTGCTGATCGCCTTCTTCTCGCTTTTTGCCGCGTCCGCGAATTGCCCTTCGGCCGCCTGCGCAGCGGCGCGGATCTCGAACGGAGTCGGGTCGTCATTGACGTCCTGAAAAGCCTTCTGCAACAGGTCGAGCGCACGCTGCGGGTCGCGCAGCTGCGGCTCCGGAGCTGCGGCGAGCAGAGCCGAAAGATACAGCTCACCGTCATGATTGCCCTGCGCGGCAGCCTGCTCCAGCCAACTCCTGGCCTGCCCCATGTCGCCGAATCCGGCGGAGCCTTGCATCGCGCCCATGGCGAGAGTGACTTCGGCGTTCGGCTCATTCTGGTCTGCGGCCATGCGCAGCCATGCGAGCGCTTTGGCCGGGTCGGGCTGACAACCGATGCCTCGCAGGAGGCTGTAGCCGACCTCGAACTGCGCCGGCGGCAGTCCTGCTTGCGCGGCCCGCAAGAACCAGGGAAGGCCCGCGATACCCGATTGACGCATCTGCGGCAGTCCGGCAACCAACATGCCATACATCAGCTGGGCCTGCGGGTCGCCGCCGCTCGCGCGCTGGTGCGTTTCATCGGCGTAGGCTTTCAGCCGCGGATAGTCATAGAGGGTGGGCTGACCGGGCCTGAGGATGAAACGGTAGAAGGTCACGCAATGAACGGGGGCGGAGCCTGGCGGCAGCGGCATAAATCCGTCGTGGAGGATGCTCTCGCGGGTTGCGGTACCGAAGACGTTCTGCGGCACACCGAGAATGACCCGGGGTATTCGGGCCCTGCCATCGGGCATCAGGGTAAAGGCGACGAAGACATTTCCCTGCATGCCTTCCTGCCTGGCCTCTTCAGGATAGATCCAGGAGTAAAGGCTCACGGGACTACACTGCTTCATCCACTGCCGCTGCTGCGCCGACGCCTCGTGTGTCGAGGGGACGGCGGCCGGCAGCAGGCGTTGGCTCAAAGCCGTCGCGGTGTACGGAGCGGTTATCCAGTCAGCGACTTGCTCCGAGCCCGGGGCGAGTCGGGGACGAATCCAATCGGCGAGCTTGCGGGCATCCTGCCTGCCATTCGCCAGCGCCAGCATCGCCCAAGCGTAAGCATGGATATCGCTCGCCGCGACGCCCTCCCCTTGGTGGTACATGACAGCCACGTTGAGCTGTGCCTGCGGCTGCCCGAGCTCCGCCAGCGCCAGGAAATCAGCAAAAGCGTGCGGATAGTCCTTCTTCTGAAACTCGCTGGAGGCGCTGTAGAGGTCTGCGCGAGCCACCGGCATCAGCGCCACCGCCGCGATGATGAGCAGCCATGCTGCCCACAAAGGGACCGATATTCTTAGTCTTCCGGGGCTTACGGCCGCTACCATGACCCTCTCCTTGGCAGCAGAGCATATCGCAGGTCGGCCGCAGGCCACAGCCGGGGGTCTACCCCCGACTGCCGTTGAACCCCGCCATTCGCTTCAGTACACTGCGCCGCCCGCCTTCCCTGCCGCCTCGAGCCTCCCAGGGTCCGCGGCTCCGCCATCTCGGGGTGTAGCTCAGCCTGGTAGAGCACTACGTTCGGGACGTAGGTGTCGCAGGTTCAAATCCTGTCACCCCGACCAATA